>DATANT010000392.1:0-4853 GCA_036266115.1 Gemmatimonadaceae bacterium
ACTGCGGCATCGTCATTTCCTGACCGCGCGCGCACGGAAGGGAGGGAGTCCGACACTCGATCGGATCCCGCTGCTCTTCAACAGCGACATCGCGATGCTGTACGTCGAGCCCGACGAGCTCGACGCGCACTTCTATCGAAACTCGCAGGCCGACGAAGTCGTGTACGTCGTCGAGGGGAGCGGGGTCCTAGAATCAGTGTACGGTGACCTGCCCTATACGCAGGGAGACTATGTAGTTATCCACCGGAACATCACCCATCGCTGGAAGCTCGAGGATGGTGGAAAGAAGACGAAGCTGCTCGTCTTCGAGTCCCGTGGACACGTGCGTTGGCCCAAGCGGTATCGCAACGAATTCGGTCAGCTCTTGGAGGGAGCGCCGTACAGCGAGCGTGACATTCGACGTCCCGTCGAGCTCCGGCCGCACGACGAAAAGGGCGACTTCCGGATCTTCGTGAAGCAGTACGGTGCGCTCAACGAGTTGATCCTCGATCATCACCCGTTCGACGTCGTCGGTTGGGATGGCTACTTCTATCCGTGGATCTTCAACATTCACGACTTCGAGCCGATCGTCGGCCGCATCCATCAGCCGCCGCCCGTCCATCAGACGTTCCAGGGCGATGGCTTCGTGGTGTGCAGCTTCTGCCCGCGGCCGTACGACTTCGACCCCAACGCGGTGCCCGCGCCGTACAACCACAGCAACGTGGATTCGGACGAGGTGCTGTACTACGCCTCGAGCGAGTTCATGAGCCGCAAGGGCATCGAGTACGGCAGCATCACGCACCACCCGGACGGCATTCCGCACGGGCCGCATCCGGGGCGCGCCGAGGCGAGCATCGGCGCCAAGTACACCGAGGAGCTGGCGGTGATGATGGACACCTTCCGCCCGCTCAAGGTGGCGCTCCCCGCGCTCGCCGTGGAAGATCCCGACTACCACAAGTCGTGGATCGACGCGCAGCACGCGCAGTTCAATCCGCCGACGACCTGAGCGCGCCGCCGAGGGGGGCGGAGCCGGCGTGGCCGGTCCCCGCTCCCCCTCGCCGCTCCGCTCTCCGTGGCCGCGTCACATCGCGGCTCCCTCATCCCTCCCATCTCCCTAGGTCCGAGCGTCTCGTGCCCCGCATCACGTCCCGCGTCTCCAAGCTGCCCCTCTACGCCGTGGGCGCGCTGGCCGCGCGCAAGCGCGAGCTCGTCGCGCGCGGTGTGGATCTCATCGACCTCGGGGCCGGCGACGCCGACCTGGCCCCGCCGCCGGCGGCGGTGGAGGCGCTCGTGCACGGCGCGCACGTGCCCGCGCTGCAGCGCTACGGGTTCGGCGTGGGCTACTATCCGTACCGGGAGGCCATCGCCGCGTTCATGCAGCGACGCTTCGGGCTGACGTTCGATCCAGCCACCGAGGTGGTGCCGCTCATCGGCTCCAAGGAGGGCATCGCCCACTGCGCGCTCGCGTTCCTGGAGCACGGCGACGTGGCGGTGGTGCCGGAGCCGGGCTACATCTGCTACGCCGGCGGCACGCTGCTGGCCGACGCCGACGTGCATGCCTACGCGCTGCGCGCCGATCAGGACTTCCTGCTGGAGCTGAGCGACGTGCCGCCGGACGTGCTCGCGCGCACCCGGCTGCTCTACCTGAACTACCCGAACAACCCCACCGGCGCCATCGCGCCGCGCGACTACCTGGAGCGCGTGGTGGCGGAGTGCCGCGCGCGCGACATCCTGCTCGTGTACGACAACGCGTACTCCGAGCTGGCGTTCGACGGCTACGTACCGCCCAGCATCTTCGAGATCCCGGGCGCGGACGAGGTGGCCATCGAGTTCCACTCGCTCTCCAAGACGTACAACATGACCGGCTGGCGCTGCGCCTGGGCGGTCGCCCGGCCGCCCATTGCCGGGGCGTTGGCGCGCGTCAAGCAGTTCATCGACACCGGTCACTACATGGCGATCCAGGCGGCCGGCGTGGCGGCGCTGGAGAGCTGGGAGACGTTCGTGCCGGGCAACGTGGCCACGTTCCAGGAGCGGCGCGACGCCGCGGTGGCGGCGTTCCGCGCCGAGGGCTTCGCCGTGGAATCGCCGCAGGCCACGATGTACCTGTGGATCCCGCTGCCCGCCGGCATGCCCAGCGCGCTGTTCGCCGAGCGGCTGCTGGAGGAGCACGGCGTGGTGGTGCTGCCCGGGTCCAGCTTCGGGGACGGCGGCGAGGGGTTCGTGCGCATCTCCTTCATCGTGCCGCCCGAGCGCCTGGCGCAGGCGGCACGGCACGCCGGGCAGGTGCTACGCTCGCTCGAGAGCCGGGTGTAGCTGGCCGGCCGGCTCGTCGCCGGACTGGCGCTCCGCCAGCTCCGGCGCGCGCAGCGCCGAGGCCGCGAGCAGCACGAGTGCCAGCCACACGGCGTCCGCCATCAGCAGGTGCACGAGCTGCATCCAGACGGGCGCCATGAGGAACACGTTGAGCAGCCCGCCGGCGAGCTGCGCGGCGAAGAGCACCACGACCAGGCGCGCGAGGCGGCGTGTGTCGGCGTCCGGCCGGCGCGCGGCGACGGCCAGGGCGGCCAGGGCGGCGAAGATGGCCGTGCCCACTGCGACCACTGGGTGCAGCACGCGCAGCCGGATGAGGAAGTGCGCCGTGGGAGAGAAGTCCTGCCGCAGCCCATGGGCCAGCGAGGTGGGTCGGAAGAGCGTGTCGCCCAGCGCGGTGAGCGCGCCGGTGACGCCCACGACGAGCGTGGCGACGATCGCGACGAGCAGCACCGTGCCCAGCAGACCGTGACCGGCGAGGCGCGCCGGCGGCCGTCCCGCGCTCCACCACGCGGTGAGGACGATCCCGGCGAGCAACAGGAACGTGTTGATGAGGTGCACGCCCAGCACGATGGTGCGCGTGACCGAGTCGTCGTGCTCCACCAGCGCGAGCAGCACGAGAACCGCGCCGACGAGCGCTTCGCTGATCATGAAGGCCATGGCGAACACCGCCGCGCGCCGCGCCGCGTGGTCCTTCGGGAAGAGGCGCCGCGCCCACAGCAGCAGCGCCACCACGAGCAGTAGCGCGATGCCGCTGGTGACACGGTGCGAGAACTCGATGAACGTCGAGACGTGCTCGAGACTCGGGATCAGCTGGCCGTTACACATGGGCCAGTGACTGCCACAACCCGCCCCCGACCCGGTGGCGCGCACCAGCGCCCCCAGCGCCACGACGGCCAGGTTGTAGACGAGCACGCCCCAGGCGAACCGGGTGAAGGATCGGGAAAGCATGGCGCGGGAAAGCTAACGTCCGGCGCAGGAGTCGCGAAGGCGTGCGTTCCTTTCGCGCCGCATCCGGGCGACTAGATTCGGAGCATGCCCTCGCATCGCCTGCCGTTCTTCTATCGTGAGACCGAAGCGATCCGGGTGACGGTGCGCCCGCACTACCAGGCGGCCGAGTCGGTGCCGCACGCGGGGCGCTTCGTGTTCACCTATGCCGTGCGCATCGAGAACGTGGGACTGCAGGCCGCCCAACTGCTCACCCGGCGGTGGCTCATCCACGACTCGGTGGGCGACGACGTGGAGGTGGAGGGGGAGGGCGTGGTGGGACAGCAGCCGCTCATCCACCCGGGTGGCGTGCACGAGTACACCAGCTTCACCGTCCTCAAGACGCCGCGCGGCCACATGGTGGGCACCTACCACTTCATCCGCGCCGATGGCACGCCGCTCGACGTGGCGATTCCGCGCTTCGAGCTGGAGGCGGACGGGGGCTTCGAGGTGGGCGACTCGAGCTTCGACCAGGAGTAGCGGGACGCGCGAAGGGCGGCTGACTGCCGCGGGCGGCGCTCAGAACTCGAGCGCCACCCCGATCCGCGCCCCGCCACCGACGCCCGGTGCGATGATGGGGGCGATCCCCAGCCCCTCGCCCGAGGACGCGGCCCGGCGGGGAGTGCCCAAGCGCGTGTTGGTGCGCAGCTCGTCGGCCCGGTCCCGGGCGAACAGGACGCGGATGCCGGCCTCGGTAGCCGCCCCGATGAGCAGCGCTCCACCCGTGATGAGCGCGCCGGTGCGGTAGGGGTACACGCGCTCCGTCACGGGGAACGTGTAGGGGATGCCGTTCGGGTCCACCGCAGACTCGATGTGCGTCTCGGTCGTGGAGTACAGCGCGAGCACCACGGTGCCCACCACTCCGGCCGCGACGACGCCGCCGAACACCGGGCGGCCGGTGTAGAACTGACCGCCGCCGGGCAGGAGACCGTAGGCGAAGGCCGTCCCCGGGCTGCGGGAGGCCTCGCGCAGCAGCCTGGCCTGCCGTTCGGCCGCTGACGCGTCGGGTGCGGTGGGCGCGAGCTGCGCGTACCGCCGCAGGTCGGCGGCCGCCTCGCCCCACCGCCGCTCCCGCACGGCCACGGCCGCGCGATCGTAGTACGCCTCGGCCAACCCCGGCGCGGCCGAGATGGCGGCGCCGAAGGCCTCGCGGGCGTTCGGCAACTCGCCGCGGTCGGCGTACGTGACTCCGGTGCGGAACTGCACCGCGGCCGCCTCCGGCATCGGGCTGGCCCCTCCGGCCGGGAGCGCGGCCAGGCGCGAGCGCACCTCGTCGGCGTCGGGCGCGGCCGGCGCGAGGTTGAGGTATCGGCAGTACTCGCGCTGCGCGTCGGTGGCCGCGCCGGCGTCGTCGAGCACGCGCGCGTACTGGTACGCGATGGTCTGCGAGGACGGATCGAGTCGCGCTGCGTCCGCGAATCGGCGGCGCGCGTCGTCCACGTCGCCCAGTAGCGCGGCGGCGGCTCCGGCCTGCTCGAGCGCGCGCGCGGAATCCGCCAGGCGCGGCGGGGGTGGCGCGGGGCTGGGCTGCGCCGCGCAGCGCGCCGGCTGCGACCGCTGCGGCAGCGCGCGCTTGA
>DATANT010000393.1:0-17621 GCA_036266115.1 Gemmatimonadaceae bacterium
AGGTGACGTCCGCACTCCGCTCGCAGAACCTGGAGGCGCCGGCGGGCCGCCTGGAGCAGGAAGCCAACGAGACGCTGGTGCGGGTGACCGGGCGCATCACCGACCCGGCGCAGTTCAACGACATCATCGTGGCCAACCGCGCCGGCGCGCCCATCCGGCTGCGCGACGTGGCGCGCGTGGAGGAGGGCACCGAGGAGGAGCGCTCGCTGGCGCTCGTGAACGGCCGTCGCGCCGTCGCGCTGGACGTCCTCAAGATCTCGGGCTCCAACACCGTGGAGGTGGCCGACGGCGTCAATGCGGCGCTCGTCGACCTGCGTGCCGTGCTGCCCGCAGGCACCGAGCTGCAGGTGGTGCGCGACAACTCGGTGACCATCCGCCAGTCGGTGAACGACGTGATCCACGAGCTGGTGCTCGGCGCGATCCTCACGGTGATCATCGTGATGCTCTTCCTCAACGACTGGAAGGCCACCGCCATCACCTCGCTCGCCCTGCCGGTGTCGGTGGTGTCGGCGTTCATCCTGATGGCTGCGCTGGGCTTCACGCTCAACGTGCTCACGCTCATGGCGCTCTCGCTGTCGATCGGCATCCTGATCGACGACGCGATCGTGGTGATCGAGAACATCGTGCGCCATCGCTCCATGGGCGAGCCGCCGCTGGTGGCGGCCGCGCGCGGGACGAGCGAGATCCAGCTCGCCGTGCTGGCCACCACGCTGTCCATCGTCGCGGTGTTCGTACCGGTGGCCTTCATGGGGGGCATCGTCGGCCGCTTCTTCTTCGAGTTCGGCCTCACGGTGGCGTGGGCGGTGCTCGTCTCGCTCTTCGTCTCGTTCACGCTCACCCCCATGCTGGCCGCGTGGTGGGGCGTGGACGCGCACGCCCCCGGCGAGCACAGCGGGGGCAACATCCTCACGCGCGTCATCACCCGGTTCAACATCGGGTTCGACCGGCTGGCGGGGCGCTACCAGGGCGTGGTGGAGTGGGCGCTCCGGCACCGCAAGTCGACCATCGCCGTCGCCCTGGCGTCGTTCGTGGGGGCGTTCCTGCTCTTCCCGTACATCGGCGGCGGCTTCATGCCCACGTCGGACGACTCCCAGTTCATCGTGCGGTTCGAGACGCCCGAGGGCTCCAGCCTGTCGTACACGCGGCAGAAGGCGCAGCAGATCGAGACGGCGCTGCGCGAGCTGCCGGGCGTGGACTACACCTACACCACCATCGGTGCCGGGGCGACCGGCTCCGTGAATGCCGGCGACAGCTACGTGAAGCTGGTGCCGGCGGCGGAGCGCGAGCGGTCGCAGCAGGAGCTGGCGGTGGCCGCCCGCGACGCGCTGCGTCCGGTGTACGGCGTGGAGGTGGCGGTGCTCGAGGGCGGTGGGCCCGGCGGGGTGCAGTCGCCGATCTCGGTGGACCTGCGCGGTCCCGACGTGGATCAGCTGCAGGCGATCAGCACCCGCGTGGCCGCGGCGATGCGCGGCATCCCGGGCGTGGTGGACGTGCAGACCTCGCTCGGCGATCCGCGGCCGGAGTTCCGCATCGAGGTGCGCCGCGACGTGGCCAACGAGGTGGGGCTGGACGTGGGTCAGGTGGCGGCCACGGTGCGTCCGTTCATGGCCGGCGAGACGGCCACGCGCTGGGAGGATCCCACCGGCGAGGAGCGCGACGTGGTGGTGCAGGTGGAGCCCGGGCAGCGCGTGACGGTGGAGGACCTGGCGGGGCTGCCGGTGGCCACCCTGCGCCGCGACGCCAGCGGCGCTGCGGTCACGGTGCCACTGGGCGACGTGGCCGTGCTCGAGCGCGGCACGGCCCCGGCGCAGATCGACCGGCAGAACCTGCAGCGTGTGGCCAGCGTCACGGCGTCCACCACTCCGGAGCTCTCGGTGGCCGAAGCCTCCGCCGCGATCCGCGCCGCGCTCGCCGAGCAGCCGCTGCCGCCGGGCTACAGCGTGCTGCTGGGCGGCGAGACGGAGCAGATGGAGGAGACGGTGGGCTACGTGGTGGAGTCGATCGTGCTCGCCGTCGTGCTCATCTTCCTCATCCTGGCCTCGCAGTTCGAGTCGCTCACGCAGCCGTTCGCCATCATGCTCTCGCTGCCGCTCTCGCTCATCGGCGTGCTGCTCGCGCTGCTGCTCACCAACGACACGCTGAACATGATGTCGATGATCGGCGTGATCATGCTCTTCGGGCTCGTCACCAAGAACGCCATCCTGCTCGTGGACAACGCCAACGAGCGCCGAGCCGCGGGTGCGGCGCGCCACGCCGCGCTGGTGGCGGCCGGCGTGGTGCGGCTGCGCCCGATCATGATGACCACGCTGGCGATGATCGCCGGCATGTTCCCCATCGCGCTCGCGCTGGGCGAGGGCGGGGGCTTCCGGGCGCCGATGGCGCGCGCCGTGATCGGTGGACTCATCACCTCCACGCTGCTCACGCTGGTGGTGGTGCCCGTGGCGTACACCTACTTCGACGACTTCGGCGGGTGGGTGCGGCGATACGTGCTCCGGCGCGGCGACGCTCCGCGTGCGGCGGGCGCGGAGGTGGACGAGGGCGAGGAGGAGGGCGAGCTCGCGCCACGTCCCGCGTACGGCGACTGAGCACGGCGACTGAGCACGGCGACTGAGCACGACGACGGCTCGCGGTCGCACCCCATTCGGACGTGAGGACGGCGCCGGCGCGATGGGTGTGAGCCATCACGCCGGCGCCGCGCGCGTCGTGCCCTCCGCCGCCGGCTACCGATAGATTCCCGCCATGCCCGCCCACACCGCCGCCGTACTCGCCGCCTACGCGGACCGCCGCACCGGCCACCTGGCCGCCGAACGGACCGCTGCCCGCCAGGCGCGGCGCCTGTCGTGGGCGCGCCTGCTGCTGTTCGCCGCCGGCGTGGCGGCGCTCTGGTGGCGGTGGCCTGGCCCCGAGCACGGCCCGAGCGCGCTGCTGCCCGTGCTCGCGCCGATCGTCGTGGCGTATCTGGTGGCCGCCCGCCTGCACCGGCGCGTGCAGCGCGCGCACGCACGGCACCGCGCGCTGGCGGAGGTGCTGGAGGAGGGCGCGTGGCGCGTGGAGCGGCGCTGGGATCGCCTGCCGCTCACCGCCGCGCCCGCGGTGGACGCCGATCATCCGTACGGCGGCGATCTCTCCATCACCGGGCGCGCGTCGCTCCTGCAGCTGCTCGGCCCACTGGGCGCCTCCACCGGCGCGGCCACCGCGGCCGGTTGGCTGCTGCAGCGCGCCGAGCCGCCCGTGATCCGCGAGCGGCAGGAGGCGGTGCGGGCGCTGGCGGAGCGGCCCGCGTTCCGCGACGAGCTCACGGCCCGCGCGCGGCTCGCGGGCGCCGCGCCACGCTCCGCCGTGCAGCGCTTTCTCGCGTGGTGCGACGAGGCGCCCTGGCTGCTGCGCCGGCCGGTGCTGCTGGCGGCGGCGTATCTGGTGCCTGCCCTCACCGTGGGCACGTTCGTGGCGCTCGCCGCGGGCCTGCTGCCGGGCGAGGCGCTGTGGCTGCCCATCGTCGTGGGGCTGCTGGTGACCGGCGTGGGCCGCGCCGGCGGCCGGCTGGCGCGCGGCGCGCCGGGAAGCGACACCTTCCGGCTGTACGGGGAGCAGTTCCGCCTGGTGCTCGCCGAGCAGGTGCCCGCCGCGGCCTGGCAGCGGTTGCAGGCGGCGCTGGGCGCCGGCGGACACGCGGCGCCCGCCGAGCTGCAGCGGCTGCAGCGGCTGCTCGAGGCCGCGGAGCTCCGCTACTCGCCGCTCATGCACGGCGTGGTGAACGCGCTGTTCGCGTGGGACCTGCACGTGCTCGCGGCGCTGGAGCGGTGGCGCCAGCGCGATGGCGCGCACGCGGCCGGCTGGTTCGCCGCGCTGGGCGAGGCGGAGGCACTGGTGGGCTTCGCGACGCTGGCCGCCGACAACCCGGGCTGGTGCCTGCCCGAGCTGCGTGACGACGGCGAGGTGATGCTGCATGCCGAGGCGCTGGGCCATCCGCTGCTGCCGCCGGCGTCGTGCGTGCCCAACGACGTCGAGCTGGGGCCGCCGGGCACCTTCCTGCTCGTCACCGGCTCCAACATGGCGGGCAAGACCACGCTGCTCCGGTCCATCGGCACCAACGCGGTGCTCGCGCAGGCGGGCGCGCCCGCCTGCGCTCGGCGCCTCGTGCTGCCGCCGCTGCGCGTGCACACCAGCATGCGCGTGAGCGACTCGCTGGAGGCCGGCGTCTCGCTGTTCATGGCGGAGCTGCTGCGTCTGCGCGGGGTGGTGAACGCGGCGCGTGAAGGCGGCCCGGTGCCGGTGCTCTTCCTGCTGGACGAGATGCTCCACGGCACGAACACCGCCGAGCGGCAGGTGGCGGCGCGGCGCATCCTGGCGCACCTGCTGCGGTGTGGGGCGGTGGGCGCGGTGTCCACGCACGACCTGGAGCTGGGCGACACCGCGGAGCTGCGGGCGGCGGCGCATGCCGTGCACTTCCGGGAGGAGGTCTCCAACGGCAAGGACGGCGCGACCATGAGCTTCGACTACGTGCTGCGCGCGGGGCCCGCGAGCTCGGCGAACGCGTTGAAGCTGGTGGAGCTGATGGGGTTGGGGTAGCGGGGCGGGCGTCGGGCGGGCCGGGCCGAAGCGCGGCGGGCGCTATCGAGCGCCGGTCACCGCGCGGCTCACCCGAACAGCCCCGCCGACGGGCACCGCTCCCGCACCACGCACTCCCCACACCGCGGCTTGCGCGCCACGCACGTGCGGCGGCCGTGCCAGATGAGCAGGTGCGAGAGCTGCGTCCACTGTGCTTGCGGGAACAGCGGTATCAGCGCCTGCTCGATCTTCACCGGATCTGTTTCCGCGGTGAGGCCCAGACGCTCGGAGAGGCGCGCCACGTGGGTGTCCACCACCACCCCCACGTTCTCGCCGAAGGCGTTGCCGAGCACCACGTTCGCCGTCTTGCGGCCCACGCCGGGGAGGCGGACGAGCGCCTCCATGTCGCGCGGGACCTCGCCCCCGTGCCGCTCCACGAGCGCCGTGGCCATGCCGATCAGGCTCTTGGCCTTGCTGCGGAAGAAGCCCGTGGTCTTCACCAGCGCTTCCACGTCCTCCTGCCGCGCGGCGGCGAGCGCGTGGGCGTCCGGGTAGCGCGCGAACAGGGCGGGGGTCACCATGTTCACGCGCCGGTCCGTGCACTGCGCGCTGAGGATGGTGGCGCCGAGGAGCTGGAACGCGTCGGCGTGATCCAGCTCGCAGTGCGCGTCCGGGTACTCCGTGTCCAGGGCCGCGTAGATCTCGGTGGCCCGCGCGCGCCGCGCGGCCGCCGACTCGCGCCGCCGTGGGCGGGCCGGCGCGGTCACGAAGCCGGAGAGCCCGCGAGCGGCGCGCTGCCCGTACGCCGTGCGGCGGCCAGGGCGACGATCTCGTCCGCCGTGCGCGTGTTGAGCACGTCGTCCGCGGACAGCCAGCCCTTGCGCGCGATGGCGACGCCGAGCGTCATGTTGTCCAGCCCATGCACCGAGTGGGCGTCCGCGCCGATCTCGATCTTCACGCCGCGCTCGCGCGCCACGCGGCACAGCCGCCAGTCGAGGTCCAGCCGGTGCGGATCGGCGTTGAGCTCGATGGCCGCCCCCGTCTCCGCCGCCCGCTCGATCACGGCGTGCATGTCGATGGCGTACGGCGCGCGCGTGAGCAGCAGCCGTCCGGTGGGGTGCCCGAGGATGGTGAGGTGCGGGTCGTCCAGCGCCTTGAGCACGCGTTCGGTCATCTGCCGCTCGTTCATCCCGAAGCGCGAGTGCACCGAGCCGATGACGTAGTCGAACTGGTCGAGCGTCTGGCCGTCGTAGTCCACGCGGCCGCACGGCAGGATGTCGGCCTCGATCCCCTTGAGCACGCGGAAGTCCACGAGCGTGGCATTGAGGTGATCGATCTCCTCGTGCTGGCGGTGGACGTTCTCGCGGCTCAGGCCACCGGCGTAGAAGGCGGACTGCGAGTGGTCGGTGATGCCGATGTACTCCCAGCCGCGCGCCCGCGCCGCCACCACGAGGTCGGCGATGGTGCTCTCGCCGTCGGAGAACTGCGAGTGCGCGTGCAGCACGCCCCGCACGTCCCCCGGCTCGATGAGCCGCGGCAGCCGGTGCTCGGCGGCCGCCGCCACCTCGCCCAGCCCCTCGCGCAGCTCGGGGGCCACGTAGTCCAGGCCGGCGAGGGCGTAGAGCTCGGCCTCGTCGTGCAGCGGCACGGCGGCGCCGCGCTCGTCGCGGAGCTGGTCGTTGACCACCGAGAAGCCGCGCGTGGCGAGCAGCGCGAGCACCGCGTCCACGTGCGCGTCGTTGCCCGTGGCGCGCCAGAGTGCCAGCGCGAACTCGGGCTCCAGCACGCAGCGCAGGTCGAGCAGCGTGCCGTCCACGTAGCGCACCTGCACGGCGCGGCCGCCGCCGCCGGCGAGCGCCTTGACGCCCGGCGCGTGCGCGAAGGACGCGGCCACCTGGGCGGGCGTCGTGCGGCAGGCGGCGACGATGACGATGTCCGAGACGGTCTCGTGGCGGCGGCGCACGGTGCCGGCGATCTCGGCGTGGGTCACCTCGGGGTGGCTGGTGACCGCGTTGAGCAGCCGGCGCGCCTCGGCGTAGGCGTGCGGGTAGAGCACCTGCGCGTCCGACTGGCGCAGGAACGCGATCCCCTTGAGCACCTTCTCGGCCGTCTTGGGGCCGAAGGTGGGGATGGTGGCCAGGCGGCCGTCGCGCGCCGCCTCCTCCAGCTCCTGGAGCGTGTCGATGCCCAGCCCTTCGTGGATGCGGTGGATCTTGGACGTGCCCAGTCCCGGCACGCGGAGCATCTCGATGAGCCCTTCGGGCGTGGACTCCCGCAACCGGTCGAGCAAGGAGGAGTCGCCGGTCTCCACGAGGTCGGCCACCACGCTCAGCGTGGCCGGGCCGAGGCCCGGGACGTCGGCCAGCGCGCCGGAGCGCAGCAGGGGGGCGAGATCGTCGGTGTCGAGCGCGAGCACCGCCCTGGCCGCGGCGGCGTATGCGCGCGACTTGACGGCGCTCTCGCCGTTCAACTCCAGGAAGGCGGCGATCTGCGACAGGATATGGGCGGCCGTCCGGGTGTCCATGGCTGGAATATAGCCCCTGGAGGGCGGGGCGTCATTGCATGGCGATGAGCGCGTCCGTCTTGGCCAGGAAGGGGCGTGCGATGGCCCAGAGCGCTTCCGGCTGTTCCACGTAGGGCACGTGCCCCGAGTTCTCGATGACGTGGAACTTGGCGCCCAGCTCCTCTGCCGCGGCCTCCGACGAGATCAGCGGGATGGGGTCCTGACGGCCGTGCACGATCACCGTGGGGGTGCGCACCATCCCGAGGTCGGGCAGCAGGTCGTAGTCGCCCAGGCTCTCCCACACCGACTGCTGCACGCGACCGGTGACGCGGAAGGGCGTGAGGTCGCGCGCCTGGCGCGGGTCGGCGAAGTAGCCGGCCACGCTCAGCTCGAAGAGCCGCTGGCGGTAGGCGTCCGGGTCGGACTCGCGAAGCCCCGAGCGCTGCAGCTCGCCGCGCTGCTCGATCAGGTCGATGGTCTGGCTGCGCCGGCTCATCTCGTGCTCGAACTGGTCGCGCAGCTTGCGCGTCACGGGCGCCGGGTCGATGAGGAAGAGGCGGCGCGGATACTCGATGGCGCGATCGCGCGCGGCCTCGAGCGCGTAGAGCAGCGCGAGCAGTCCGCCCCACGAGTAGCCGATGATGGAGAGCGGGCTGAGGTCGAACTCGACGATCAGGTTCTTGAGATCGTCCACGTGCGTGCGATACGTGATCGGGGCCCGGTCGTCGGTCTTGGACCGGCCACCGCCGCGCTGGTCGTAGAAGAGCAGCTCGTAGGTGTCGGCGAGCGCCAGCATCTGCGGCAGCATGTAGTCGTGGTGCGCGCCGGGGCCGCCGTGCAGCACGAGCAGGCGCGGGGCGCCCTCGGGACCGTGCATGGCCCAGTAGAGCGGCTGCTTGGTGGTCTTCGTGTAGCCGGAGACGCGCGGCTCGGGGATGGGCAGGGGAGTCACGGATGTCGGGTGGCGGGTGACGACGAACGCGAGCCACGGCCGGCGGCGCGGCATACGGGTAAGGCGTACGCGTAAGGTGCGGAGGCGCGCCGCGAGCGTAAAGGGCGGTCTTGCGCGCCGGCGGCGACGCGCGCGTGCGGATCGTGTCACGGCTCCTACCACCGTGGGCGCCCGCGAGTTTCGTGTGACGGTGCGCTGACGGCGGCGCCGCATGATGACGCCGGCCACGGCGCGGTGACCCGGGCCGCCGCGCGAGCGCCTACGCGAACTGCGCCGCCACTCGCGCCGTGTTCTCGTGCACCCGCACCGTGGTCCCCAGGTCGCGGCCGTACCCGCCGGCGATCGTGATGCACACCGGCAGCCCCACCTCGCGGCACCGCTCCAGCACGTACGCGTCGCGCCGGGCCAGGCCGTCCAGGGTGAGCGCGAGCCGCCCCAGCGCGTCGTCCTCGTGCGGGTCGGCGCCCGCCAGGTACACCACCAGGTCGGGCGCGCTCGCGGCCAGCACGCGCGGCAGCGCGTCGGCCAGCAGCGCCAGATACTCGTCGTCGCCGGTGCCGTCGGGCAGCTCCACGTCCAGGTCGCCTGCCACCTTGCGCCACGGGAAGTTGCGCGAGCCGTGCATGCTGAAAGTGAATACGCTCGCGTCGCCAGCGAAGATGGCGTGCGTGCCGTTGCCCTGGTGCACGTCCAGGTCCACCACCGCCGCGCGCCGGATGTGCCCCGCGTGCTGCAGCCGCCGGATAGCCACGGCCACGTCGTTGAGCACGCAGAACCCCTCGCCGTGATCGGGAAAGGCGTGGTGCGTGCCCCCCGCGAGGTTCATCGCCACGCCCTGCGCGAGCGCCGCCTCGGCGGCCCCGCACGTGCCGCCCGCCGCGCGGTGGCTGCGCTCCACCAGCTGCTCCGACCACGGCAGGCCGATGCGCCGCATCTCGGCCGCGGTCATCAGGCCGCTCGTGAAGCGGTGCAGGTAGTCCGCGGTGTGCACCCGACGCAGGTCGGCCTCGGTGGCTCGCGGCGCGTCGTGCACGTGGTCGGCGCGCACGATGCCGCCGGCCACCAGCCGCTCGCGCAGCAGCGCGTACTTCGCGATGGGAAAGCGGTGGCCGGCCGGCAGCGGGAGCGTGTAGTGGTCGCTACTCCAGCAGTGCAGCGGCATCCGATGCCTCGTGGAGGGTGCCGCCGGCCGTCGTCGTGGTCCCACCGCCCGGCGCTGCTCCCGGCTCCCGCCTGCCCACGCCACCGCTCACCGTGCGCGCGCCGTGAGCGTCACGGTGAACGACGTGCGCGCGCCGCCGCGCAGCGCCACCACCCGCACCACGTCGCCGGGCTTGTGACCGCGCAGCGCGTCGGTGTAGGTGTAGAGATCCGTCACCGGCGTGCCGCCGAACTCCACGATCACGTCACCCGCTTGCAGCCCGGCCCGGTCGGCCGGCGAGCCGGGCGTCACGCCGGTGAGCCGCATCCCCCTGGTGCCCTCGGGCGCCGCCATGTCGGGGATGGAGCCGAAGTACACGCCGCCCCCGCCCGAGCGCGAGGTGCCGCCGCTCGCGGCCACCGGCGCCGCGGGACGCTCCACCACCAGCCGGGCGGGCCTGTCCGCCAGTGCCCGCGTCACGCGCTCCGCGTACGCGATCACCTGGTCGAGCCCCTGGAAGTCGATGGTCGCCACGTCGTCGGTGGCGCGGTGGTAGTCCGGGTGCAGGTCGGTGAAGAAGTGCAGCACGGGCACGCCCCGGGCGTAGAACGAGCTGTGGTCCGAGGGCCCGAAGCCGTCACCCACCTTGGCCAGCGTCAGCGCCGGCGAGGTGTTGGCCGAGTCCAGCAGCGCGGGCAGCTCGCGCGCGGTGGCCGTGCCGTACACGATGAGCCGGCGGTCGCGCAGCCGCCCCACCATGTCGAAGTTCACCATGGCCTGCACGCTGTCCTGCGGCACCGGTAGATGATCCACGAACCAGGCGGAGCCCAGGAGGCCCAGCTCCTCGCCCGAGAAGTTGGCCACCAGGATGGAGCGCCTGGCCGGCTGCAGCGCGAAGCGGCGCGCCAGCTCCATCACGGCGGCGGTGCCGCTGGCGTTGTCGTCGGCGCCGTTGCGCACGGCGTCGCCGGCGTCCGGGTCCAGCGCGCTCTCGGGCGAGCGGCCCAGGTGGTCGAAGTGCGCGCCGAGCACCACGTACTGGGCGCGGAGCGCGGGGTCGGTGCCGGGGATGATGGCGGCCACGTTCTGCGTGGGCAGCTGGCGCACCGTGCCGCGGCTGGCTGGGCGCGCGACGAAGCGCTGCAGGTAGCCCTCGCGGTCGCCCGCGCGGCACGGCGCCGCGGCGCAGGCCGCGCTGTCCGCCGCGAACGGCTTCTCCAGCCCCAGCGCCGAGTAGCGGGCGGCGATGTAGTTGGCCGCGGTATCGTTGCCCGGCGTGCCGGTGCCGCGTCCTTCGAGTGAGTCACTCGCCAGCACGGCGACGTCGGCGGCGACCATCGCCACCGGCGGTGCGGTGCGAGTGGCTCCCGGAGTGCGGCATGCCGCGCTGGCGAAGGCCGCGAGCGGCAGGGCGATGGCGATGCGAGAGAGACGACGCATGAGGGTAGGGTGGAGAAGTCGGAGTCGCGTCCAGCCTGCCACGTAGTGTATCGTATCGCGCGCGGCCCCGCCTCGTTCCGGCACCGCCACCTCATCTCGTAGCACGCTTCGACCTCGGGCCCTGGTCCAACGGCCCCGGCCGGATCCCTCTCCTCGCCGATCGCTTCGCCGGATGTCTCACGCGCTTCCGCTCGCTCACGCGTTCGCCCTGCAGTTCGCCCGCCTCGTTCGCCACCTCCGCGACGATCCGGGGGACGTGCCCTCCCAGAAGGAGGCGCTGCGGGAGCTGCGCGACATCGCCCGCGAGGGCGCCATCTCGGTGGCCGTCACCGCCCACGGGGTCACGCTCGACGGCCAGCCGCCGGTCGGCGACGCCGACGTGGCGCTCGCCACCGCGCTCATCGGCCAGCGGCTGCTTCATCACGGCATGCGCGCGCTGGACGTGAGCCAGGGAGCGAAAGCCGCCGACCTGCTGGCCGTGGCGCGCCGGCTGGCCAGCGACGAGCTGGCGGACAGCCTGATCTCGCTGCTCGTGCTGGACGGGGTGCGGCTCGTGGCCGTGCCGGCGGGCGCCGCGCCGGCCGGCCTCGACGCCTTTCCGGCCAAGCATCCCGACGCGGTGCCGGCACCGACGGCGGTGTCGACGCCGGAGCCCGTGCGGCCCGCGCCGATGGCCGCGCCGCTGCCCGCCGCGGTGCGCTCCGACGACATCATCGTGCACGCGGTGCCCACCGCGGACGTGCGCGGGCTCACCGTGCCCGAGCTCTTCCAGCGGCTCGAGGCCGCCACCACGAGCCGGGCGGCCACCAGCGTGCTGGACGAGCTCGCGGCGCGGCTGGAGCAGGGGGTGCGGGCCGGCAGCACGGAGTTGGTGCCCGAGATCCTGCTCGAGGTGGTGCGGCGCGAGGCGCTGCTCTCCGACCCGGAGGTCGATCTCGCCTACGTGGTCGCCATCCGCCGGATGTCCGCGCCGTCGCACCTCAAGATCGCCGCCCAGATGCTGCCGCGCCGCGTGGAGCTGCGCGAGGCGATCCTGGCGGTGCTCGGCCGCGCGGGCGAGGTGGGCGCCGACGCCGTGATCGAGGAGCTCGTGGCGTCCAAGTTCACCGGCGACCGGCGCACCTACTTCAACACCCTCGTCAAGCTGCAGGCGGGCGTGCCGTCGCTGCTCCACATGCTCGGCGACGACCGCTGGTACGTGGTGCGCAACGCGGCCGACCTGCTGGGCGAGCTGGGCGCCACCCACGCCGATGCCACGCTCATCGGCGCGATGGAGCACGCCGACGAGCGCGTCGCTCGCTCGGCCATGACGGCGCTCGGCAAGCTGTCCACGCCGCGCGCTCGCTCCGCGCTGGAGGACGCGCTGCGGCACCCGGCGCCCGAGCGGCGGGCGCTGGCCGCGGGTGCGCTGGCCGCCATCCGCGACGCCCGCACGGGGGGCATGCTGCGGCGAGCGCTGGAGAGCGAGGCGGACGCCGCGGTGCAGCACGCGCTGCTCGCCGCCCTCGGGCGCCTGGCCACGCGTGACGCGGTGGAGATGCTGGTGATCGCGGCCGCACCCCGCCGGGGCCTGTTTCGCAAGAAGCCCACGGCGTACCGACTGGCGGCCGTGCAGGCGCTCGCGGAGGCCGGCACGCCGCCCGCGCTCGTCGCGCTCGAGCGGCTCGCCGCGGACGACGACCGCGAGGTGCGCGCCGCCGCTCGCCGCTTCACCCGGCAGACGGCGAGCGGCGGGATGCCGGCGGTGAGCGAGTAGCGCGAGGCGTCCGTCGCGGTCGCGTGATGGACGCGTTCCCTGAATCGTCCTGGTGCAGGGTTCAACGCCACCATGCCGTCAAGGAACACGATGTCCCACACCGATCCGAGTGCGCCAGCCGCGCTGCAGCTACAGTTCGACGCCGTCGAGCCAGTGGGGCAACCGTCGCCGGGCGACGGCGGGATCACCTGCCAGCAGTGCTCGTCGGACATCCGCGCCTACTACTACGAGGCCGGCGGCGTGGTGCTGTGCGGGCGCTGCAAGAACGAGATCGAGGAGCACCAGGGAGCGGGTGGCGTGGGCACGCTCGGCCGCGCCACGCTCTTCGGCCTGGGCGGGGCGATCGCGGGCGCCGCGTTGTACTACCTCGTGCGCGCGATCACCGGCTACGAGCTGGGGCTCATCGCCATCGTGGTGGGCTACATGGTGGGGTGGCTCATGCAGCGCGGGGCGCGGGGGCGCGGCGGCCGGCGCTATCAGGTGGTGGCGGTGCTGCTCACGTACCTCGCCATCGGCTCCAGCTACGTGCCGCTCGTCTTCGAGGGGGCCGAGTCGGCGGCGCAGGCCGCCGCGGCGAGTGACTCGCTCGCCGCTCCGGTGGGCGAGCCGGCGCTCGACTCGTCCGGGGCCGCGGCGGTGTCCGTGGCGGGCGACTCGAGCGTCGTCTCCAGCGGGAGCACGACGACCTCGGTGGCCGGCACGGCGTTCGGAGTGGGCGCGATGCTCCTCTTCGTGCTCGCCCTCCCGCTGCTGGCGGGCTTCTCCGAGCTGCCCTCGTCGCTCATCAGCCTCCTCATCGTCGCCATCGCGCTGCACCAGGCGTGGAAGATGCTGCGCCACGCACCCGTCACGATCACCGGACCGTATCAGGTGGGCAGCGCGCGGCCGCCCGCGGACGATCGCTGAGCGTGCCCGAGACCACTGCCGGCCGGGAGCCGGCTGCCGTGGCGGCCAGGTCGTGCACGCGCTGTGGCACGCACCTTCCCGACTCCCTGCTCGCGTGCCCGGCGTGCCGGGCGCTGGTGCACGGCGACGCGCTCAGGCAACTGGCCGCCGAGGCGCAGGCCGCCGAGGCGCGGGGCGACGTGACCGCCGCCCTCTCGGCGTGGCGCGGGGCGCTCGACCTGCTCCCCGCGGAGGCGGAGCAGTGGGCGGTGATCTCGGCGCGGGTGGCGGAGCTCGGCCGGCAGCTCGATGCGCGGCCGGCGAAACCGGATGGCGCGGCGCCAGCGCCCACCCACCGGCGCGCATGGGCCGCGGTGGCCGCGATCGTGATCTTCGCGCTCTCCAAGGGCAAATTGCTGCTGCTCGGGCTCACGAAGGCGAGCACGTTCTTCTCCATGCTCGCCTTCCTGGGCGTGTACTGGCAGCTCTGGGGGTGGAAGTTCGCACTCGGCGCGGTGCTCTGCATCTACGTGCACGAGATGGGGCACGTGGCCGCGTTGCGGCGCTACGGCATCGCGGCCAGTGCCCCGATGTTCATCCCCGGGCTCGGTGCGTTCGTCCGGCTCAAGCAGCTTCCCACCGACGCACGGCAGGATGCCCGCGTCGGCCTGGCCGGGCCAGTATGGGGCCTCGGCGCCGGCCTGGTGGTCTACGCAGCGTACCGGATCACCGGGATCACGGCGCTGGCGGCCATCGCGCAGTTCGCCGGATGGCTGAACCTCTTCAACCTGATGCCCGTGTGGCAGCTGGACGGCGCGCGCGGCTTCCGGCCCATGTCGCGTGCGCAGCGCGCGCTCGCCGCAGGCGCGGTGGGCGTGGCCTTCGCGTTCACGCGCGAGGGCCTGCTCATCCTCGTCGGAGCCGCCGCTGTCTATCAGCTGTTCCGGTCCACCGGCGAGCCCGGCGACCGGGGCGCGCTCGCCCTCTACGTGGGGCTGGTGGGCGTGCTCGCGTGGCTGGCGACGATCGCGGTGCCCATCGCCGCGCGCTGAGCGGCGCGGCTCAGCGCGCCGTGAAGTCCGTCCGATCCGTGACCGCCCGGCAGGTCTCGGCGAGCAGCGTGGCCGTGGCGTCCAGGTCGGCCAGGCTCACCATCTCGTTGGGCGAGTGCATGTAGCGGTTGGGCACCGAGACCAGCCCGGTGGCCACGCCCTCGCGCGCCGCATGGATGGCGTCGGCGTCCGTGCTCGTGTCGCGGCCGGCGGCCTGCACGCTGTACGGGATCTTCCCAGCCTCCGCCGTGTCGCGCAGGAGCCGGAACACCACCGGCGAGATGATGGACCCGCGCGCGAGCACCGGGCCGCCGCCGATGCGGTGCTCACCCAGCTCCTTCTTCTCGATGCCCGGGTGGTCGGTGGCGAACGTGACGTCCACCACGAGCGCCATCTGCGGGCCCAGCGTGGCCGCGCACACGCCGGCACCGCCGCCGTGCCGATGCGCGATCTCCTCCTGCGTGGTGGCCACCGCGATCACGCGCGCCGCGCCCGGCGCCTCCGCGTAGCGGCGGAGCGCCTCGAGCACCACGAAGGCGCCGATGCGGTCGTCGATGGAGCGCGAGACGAGCAGGCCGTTGGGCAGCTCCACGGACCGCGAGTCGATGACGCCGGCGTCGCCCACCTGGATCCGCTCCAGCGCCTCGGCCTTGCTCCGGGCGCCGATGTCCACCCACAGGTCGGTCATCTTGGACGCCTTCTCGCGATCCTCCTGCTTCATGAGGTGGATGGGCTTCTTGCCCACCACGCCGATCACGTCGCCGTCGCGCCCCACCAGGCGGATGCGCTGCGCCACCAACACCTGCGGGTCCCAGCCGCCGATGGGCCCCACGTAGACGAAGCCGTCGTCGTCCACGTAGTTGACGATGAGCCCGATCTCGTCGATGTGGCCGGCGAGCATGATCGTCGGCGACCCGGTGGGGTTCACCACGGCGATGCTGTTGCCCATGACGTCGCCCCGCACCTCGGCGAAGGTGCTCGCCTGCTCGCGCCAGACGCGCGCCGGGGCTGATTCGAAGCCGGAGGGCCCGGGAGTATCGAGCAGCTGCTTGAGGAACGAGACGCCGGCGTCGGAGAGCATCGCGAGATATCCTGGGTCGAGGAGAGGGCTGGCGCAGTGTACGAGCGGGGCGTGGCAAAAGGAAGCGGGTCGGCGGCGGCTTGCGCCTCGTGCCCCGCGTCGGGAGAATTCGGCATGACTCTCACGTACATCCTGATCGGTCTCGGCGGCGGCATCCTCTCCGGGATCTTCGGCATCGGTGGCGGCGTCGTCATCGTGCCGGCACTGCTGATCTTCGCGCGCATGGACCCGCAGCGCGCCACCGGCACCTCGCTCGGCGCGCTCCTGCTCCCCGTGGGCGCGCTCGGCGCCTGGGAGTACTGGCGCAATGACAACCTGGACTGGCGCGCCTCGCTCATCATCGCTGTGGGGCTGTTCGTGGGAGCGTATTTGGGCGCCCGGATGGCGCAGGCGCTGCCGGCGCCGGTGCTCAAGCGCGCCTTCTCGCTGTTCCTGGTGATGGTCGCGGCGCGGCTGTGGTGGACGGCGTGAGCGCCGCCCGCCCCGTCGCCCTCGCCGCGCTGCTGCTCTCGTGGTCGCTCGCCTGCGCGCAGCCAGCCGAGTCGTCCGCCGCGGCCACCCAGACCGCCGAGGCGAGCGATTCGCTCGAGCTCACCGTGCGGCCGGGGGTGGAGCTGCTCGCCGATTCGCTCCCGGCGGCGATCCGCGGCAAGCGCCTGGGGCTCATCACCAACCACACGGGCCGCGATCGCGCCGGCCGCAGCACCATCGACGTGCTGGCCGCCATTCCCGGCGTCAGGCTGGTCGCGCTGTTCGGGCCCGAGCACGGCATCCGTGGCGAGGCCGCGCCCGGGGAGAAGGTGGAGTCCGGCCGCGACGCCGCCACCGGGCTACCCGTGCACTCGCTCTACGGCGCCACGCAGAAGCCCACGCCGGCCATGCTGCGCGGCGTGGACGCGCTCGTGTTCGACATCCAGGACGTGGGCGCGCGGCCGTACACCTACGTCTACACCATGGCGCTGGCCATGAAGGCCGCCGCCGAGCGGCGCATGCCCTTCGTGGTGCTCGACCGACCCAACCCCATCGGCGGGACGATGGTGGAGGGCAACGTACTGGACACCGCCTTCGCGTCGTTCGTGGGCATGTACCCCATCCCCGAGCGGCACGGCATGACGGTGGGCGAGCTCGCGCGGCTCTTCAACGCGGAGTACGGCCTTGGCGCGGAGCTGTACGTGATCCCGGCTGCCGGCTGGCGCCGCACCACGTGGTACGACCAGACCGGGATGCCGTGGGTGGCGCCGTCGCCCAACATCAAGCGGCTGGAGGCGGCCATCCATTATCCGGGCACGGTGTTCTTCGAGGGCACCAACCTGTCCGAGGGGCGCGGCAGCGAGTTCGCCTTCGAGCAGACCGGCGCGCCGTGGCTGCGGGCGGACAGCGTGGTGGCGGTGATGAACGCGATGCGGCTGCCCGGGGTGCGCTTCGAGGCCGTGCGGTTCACGCCCGTGGCCACGGCGGTCAAGTTCCCCGGGAAGGAGCTGCCGGGCGTGCGGCTGGTGGTCACCGACCGCGCGGTGTACCAGCCGGTGCGCGCCTCGCTGCTCCTCATCGACGCGATCCGCCGCCTGCACCCCGGCGACTTCCAGTTCACCGGCCAGAGCAAGCAGAACCCGCGCATCTACTGGCTGGACCGGCTCGCCGGCACCGACAAGGTGCGGCTGGCGATGGAGGCCGGCACGCTGCCGGCGCTGCTCGCCGGGTGGGACGCCGACGAGGCGGGCTTCCGTGCGCTGCGCCAGCCGTATCTGCTGTACCCGTAGGTCCCTGTAGGCGGGCCGCCGCCCCGCCGCATAACGGCTCGGTGCGTGGCCGGTCGCGCTCCGACCCTTCGCGTCGTCGTCCGGACACCTCATCCCCGCTCGGCGCCGAGTTGGCGCGTCTGGTCTCGGGGGTGACGTCGCGGCGGTCGGGCAGGCCCGGGTCGCGCTCGTCGTTCTGCGGCCGCTCGGCGTTGGCGAAATCCGCGCCGGCGAGATCGCGCTGGCCGGGGCCGGTCGCTCTGGGCTCCTCGGGCTCTCGCGGGGTGCGCTGGTCGTCGGTCATGCGTGCCTCCATTATCCGGGAACGACGCTGAACGGGCAACATGCGGGCCCGTGCCAGCGCCTCACCCCGATCCCTGCCACCCGAGTTCCGTGCCCGATCGCTCCACTGGCGCTCCCGCGCTCCTCGACGAGGAGCGCACCGACCTGTCCTACCAGCGCACCCTCATGTCGCACGAGCGCACGCTCATGGCGTGGGTGCGCACGTCGCTCGCCATGACGAC
>DATANT010000394.1:0-3389 GCA_036266115.1 Gemmatimonadaceae bacterium
GTGGCGTTGCGCACGTACGATGCATAACACGCGAGACGTGCCACGCGCGAGTGCGCCACGGCTGAGTCGGAGTCAAGCGAAGTCAGCCGTAATGGGGGCCCCGGCGCCGGAATTCGGGGCCGCGAGCCGGGCTCAGCCTCAGTGATCGCGAAAGCGGAAGATCACCTCGCCCAGCTCGATCATGTCCCCATCGTCCAGCAGACGCGGCTCCGTGTCCGGCGGCAGCGCGTCACCGTTGAGCACCAGCGGATTGGTGTGGGAGAGGTTGACGATGCTCCAGTGGCCGTCGGCGTAATTGAGCTGCGCGTGGCGGCGGCTCACGGTACGCGCCCGGAGCTGTACGTGCTCGTACGGGTCGCCCTCGCCACGGCCCAGGGTGACCTTCTGGGTGCCGTTGGATCCGGTGCGCACGAAGCGCACGTCGCGGCCCGGCGCCTCGCCGGCCACGACCTCCAGCCGGCCGGGGAGCATGACGAGCGTGCCTGGGGCCGCGGCGGGGGGTGGAGGCGGCGCGGGGCGCGGGGCCGGCGCTGGCTCCGCGGCCGGCGGCGCGGCGTACGCGGGCGGCCCGTCGTAGGTGGTGGGAATGGGGACGCGGGATTCGGTGGGCGCGGCTCGCGCCTGGCGCTGGATGCGCGAGGGCGGGGGCGTCACCGTCATCTCGGACTTGGGCGGGAAGAAGACGAGCGCCGGGAGCATCGTGCGATCGGAGTCGCGCGCGTTCTCTCGGCGCATGCGCACGATGGCCACGATGGTCGCCAGAACGAGGGCGCCGACAGCGAGATAGAGCCAGAAGGTCATTGCCCCACCTCACGCAACCTCGGTGCCCGCGGGAAAATGCTGCGCATCGGGGAACCTGGGGTCGGGGATTGGCGACAGGGGGCGGGGATCGGGGGCGCCCCCCCCGACCACCAATCTGCGACTGCCTCCACGCTCGTGCATCACCCCTCCAGCGCCGTCGTCATCCTGGCGCCCATCCGATGGATGATGGCGCCGCCGGCTGGCCGGCGCCAGAGGGGGCGCTGCAGGGTGCGACGCCGGTGGGATGCGCCGCCGACGTCACCTCGCCAGCGTGGCGTTCACGAACGCATCCTCGCCCGTCACGTCCCGCTCCACGAACGGCACCAGCCAGGCCGGAAGCGGCGCTACCGCCTCGGGCTCCGCCAACTCCACCTCCGCCAACACGAGCTCGCGGTCCGTGAAGCGGTCGATCTCCCAGAGCAGCTCGCCGTCGCGTATCCGGAACCGCTCCTTGGCCACGCGGCGTCCTTGGGTGAGGGGCCAGAGCGCCGCGAAGAGGGCGGGAGAGATCGCCTCCTCCAGCTCCATCCGCACCGCGCCGCGCCCATCCTTCACCGTGCGCAGATGGCGCACGGCCCCGCCGGTCACCTCGCGCCGCAGGCGCTCGACGACGCGCGTGCCCGGCAGATAGCCCTGCTCGATGACGCTGGGCGTCACCGCGAGCGCCTCGGGGGGCAGCGCCCGGAGCAGCAGCTTGCGTTCGATCTCCAGACCGTCGAGCGCCGCGCTGCGCAGCAGTGCGGTGAGCGCCGCCACGCCCGCAGCCATCTGGTCCGCGGCATCCTGATCCCAGGCGCCGAGCGCCGCCTCCATGGCCGCCGCGCCCCACGCGCGCAGCCGCGCGTCGAGGAGGGGGATTCCGGGCCGCGCGTCCGCCGGCACGGGCCCGTGCTGGCGGATGGTGTGCTCCACCCCGGCCTCGATGACCTGCGCGTCCTGCATCTCGCCCAGCGCATCCTGCAGCTCGCGAAGCCGGCCGACGAGCGCGCGCGCGTCCACGAGGTCGGCCACCGGCTCCACCAGATAGCGCAGCCGCTTGCCGGCGATGCGGGCGGCGTGCGCGTCCTCGGGGATGCGCGTCGCCCGTGCCCGGCCCATCCGCTCGACGAGGTCGTCGGCCTGATCGGTGATCAACCGGGCCGCCACGAGCGCGAACCGGCGCGGCGCCGGCGCCTCGTCGAGTCGCACGGTGTGGGTGTAGCCGGCGAGCGACCCGGCCAGCCGGTCGTGCAGGCGCTGCCAGCCGGCGTCCACCAGGTCGCGGAGCTCGCCGCTCGCAGCACGCTGCTCTTCGGCCATCCGGTCCATCAGCCACTCCGCCAGCCGCCGCTCGTCACTGGCGAGTGCGCGCTCACCCCGCCCGCGGAGCTCCTTGCGCAGCCAGGCGACGGACACCTCGAGGTCGCGGCCGCGGCTGGTGGCGCGCGCCATGCGGCGCAGGCGACGCCGGAGCTTGCGGCGCACCGTGTCCTCCAGATAGGGCCGGTACGCGCGGACGGTGCTCCGCAGCCGTCGCAGGGCCACGCGGAAGTCGTGCAGCGCCTCCTCGTCGGACTCGTCGCGGAGCCGCTCGCGGGCGCTCGTGGCGTCATCGAGAAAGCCCCGCGCGATTCGCCGCGCGGCCTCGGGCGCCGGTTGGACGAGGAGCGGCATCGCCGGATCCATGATCTCGTCAGCGAAGCGGCGGTCGCCGCGCGGCCCCTGCGGGATTCACGATGCGAGCGCTCGCAGCTGCGCCGGCGTGAGGGACCAGTGCAGCGTCGCGGCGCCGCGACGCGGAGTGGACGGAAAGTCCAGCAGACAGGCCGCGCCCTTCTTGATCTGGAGCAGGGGACGACGTTCTCCCGTCAACAGCCAGCTCGCGAGCGTCGAGAGATGTGGCTCGTGGCCCACCACGGCGACGACCTCGCGCTCGCGCCGCTCACGCAACCAGGCCACGAAGGCCGGCAGGGAAGCGTCCGGCCGGAGCACGTCGGCCTCCTCCCACGGCATGTTCGCGTACGCCGCGGCCACGAGGGCCGCGGTCTGCGTGGCACGGAGGAGCGGGCTCGAGGCGAGCAGCTGGATCTCCGGCGCCTGTCGCCGCAGGCCTCGTGCGCCGCGCCGCATGCGGGCACGGCCGGTGTGCGTCAGGGGACGCAGGTCGTCGTCCTGCCCGGTGGCGCCGAACTCCTCGCGCGATCCGGCTATGGCGTGGCGGATGATCAGCAGTTGCAAGGGCACGCTCCGGCGGCGGTGAACGTGGCAATCTAGCGGCGCGGATCGTCCATCGGGGCTGGCCGCATGGGGAGCGGATGATGGGTTGCGAATCCGTCCCACAGGGGAAGATTAGCGGCACCTACCAGCTCCATCGGCGATCCGCGCCTACTCTCGCCGCTGTCCTTCCCCGGTGCCCAGCCCATGACCGACCTCGCACAACCCGCCAGCTCGCCCTCCGCGTCGTACTGGGAAGACTTCGTGGACATCTTCTACGCACCATCGAGCGTCTTCGCGCGCCGCGAGCACGGCAACCCGTGGATCCCGATGCTGTTCTCCACGGTGATCTTCGCGCTGCTGATGTACGCGAGCACCCAGCTGCTCGCGCCGAT
>DATANT010000395.1:0-4566 GCA_036266115.1 Gemmatimonadaceae bacterium
GGAGCGCGACGCGAGCCGCGACTGAGCGGGCGCGCCCGGAGCGCGTGAGACGAGGTGGGCGCGGCCGTGCACGGCCGCGCCCACCTCGTCTCACGCGCTCCGGGCGCGCCCGCTCAGTCGCGGCTCGCGTCGCGCTCCGTGGACCAGGCGGTGGTCGATCGCTGGTGCCACTCGAGCTCCTCGGGTGTCGCCGGTCGCAGCATCAGGTCGAACGCCAGCCAGAGGAGCTTGGTGAACGGAAAGATGGCGAACGGGATCGCCACCATCGCCACCGGGCCGCCGTACTGGAACCAGGTCCAGGGCACGTCCGGCCACATGGCGACCAGCACCACCGCCAGCGTCACGAGCAACAGCGTGCCGGTGATGACGTAGTTGAACATCAACGAGCCCACGAAGTAGTCGTGCTCACCGCGCTCCAGCCGGATGCCGCAGGTGCCGCAACGCACCCGGAGCTTGAGCCAGTGCTGCAGGACCGGACCGCCGCCGCAGTGGGGGCAGTGCAGCCGGAGGGCGCGGCCGAACAGGCGCACGATCTGCCCCAGGCTCGCCAGGTGGATGCCTCCCCTGGATTCCATCTCCTCGTTCGAGGTCATCGGGTGCCGCCGGGATTGAGGACCGCTCGGGCTGGCGCCGGATGCCACGCGCGCGCCTGGGTTCACTATTGGTTCGGGCCCGGTGGCACTCGTGCCGGCCGGGTGGGTGGTGATCGTCTCGCTCATGGTGAGGTCTCGGGTCACGCGCCGTCCTGACGAGCGGCGACGCCGGGGCGATAAGCCCCTACCCAATAATAACATAGACCGCGGGTCCCAGCCGGCGCGGGAACCACGGCCCACCTGCGGGTGGGGACGGAGGGAGTTCGCGGCGTTGGAGGAGACGCTCGCCGGCTCGAGTGGCGGCGGCGGCGGCAGCACCGGCGGCGCGACGTCGCGCGCTGCCCCGTGGTACATGCATCGAGGGCCGCCGTCCGGATCCGGACGGCGGCCCTCGATGCATGTCTGCCAACGGTCCCGCGGCGGATCAGCCGTTCGGGATGTTCGGATTCTCGTTGATCTCGTTCCGCGGGAGCGGCCAGCAGGTGATGGTCTCGTCGTACACCTGGCCCGTGGTGCTCCCGGGATAGGCGCCCTTGGGGAACAGGTCCACGTTGTAGAACTGCTTGTACCGGCGCAGGTCGCCCAGCCGGTGGTTGTCCAGGTAGAAGTCGCGCGAGCGCTGGTCACGGAGCTCGGCCATGAGTGCATCGCCGGCGAGCGCCACCGGCGTCGTCTGCAGCCCGGCGGCGCGGCGCTCGTTCACGAAGGCGAGCGTGGCCGGCGTCGCCCCCTGCGCCTCGGCCACGATGTAGCGCGCCTCCAGGCCGCTCGCCACGCGGACCGTGGCGTTCGGCAGCAAGGCGCCCCCCGCCACGGTGTTGCTGAAGGTGCTGTAGGACGAGGGCGAGAGCGGCGTGCCGACGCGCGCCGCCGGCGCGGTGGATCGCGGAACGCGCGGGTCGTCCGCCATCGCCTCGAACGGAGTTCCGGCCAGGGTCGCGTTGTTCCCAGCGCCCAGGCGGTCCCACGTGCGATTGCGCTCGCCCGCCGAGTTGTCGGAGTAGTACGAGCGGAACTCGAAGCTGGCCGGCACCTGGTTCGCGAAGGTGATCGCCTGCGGCTTCTCGTCCCGGTTGAGCGCCGCGCGGGCCGATCCCACGAGCGCGAAGTGGCGCACGGAGTCGGCGGCGGCGGCCAGCGCCGTGTTGGCCGGCGTCAGCCCGAGCGCGTAGTCCCGGGCCGCGGTCGCCGTGGTGATGGCCTCGGCGAAGCGTGCGAGCGCGTCGCCGAAGATGTCCGCGGACGACTTCGGGGCGCCGAGGTCGATCGGCGTCGTGCACATCATCTCGCCGAGGTACACGTAGGAGTACCCCGCATAGGCGAGCGACCGGGCGACGCGCAGGTCACGCGACGCGGTGTCGCCGAGGATGATCTTGAGCCGGGCCGCCGCGTCCTCGCCGGAGAACCGGGCTCGCTGCAGCGGCGCGTACAGGAAGGCGTTGATGTACGACATGTCCGTGTACAGCTCTCGGCGGTCGATCTGCCCTTCCTCGACGAAGGGGTTGACGTTGCCGCGATTCACCAGCTCGTCGGTGAACTGTCCGTTCCAGTAGGCCACGTCGTCGTGCGCGGCCTGGAAGGCGAACACCGGACCGTTCGCGAGCAGGCTCACGTATCCGACGGTGTTCAGGTCGTCCACCTCGATCGCGCCGGGATTCTCCGCGATCAGGAACTCGTTGCACCCGGCGGTCACGCAGAGGGCGGCGGCGAGCATCGTCGTCGCGGCCCGGCGCGCGGCGCGGCGGGGAGTGAGGTATGGCGTCATGGTTCGCATGGTTCGCGGCATCAGTACGTGAGGTTGATCGCGGCCGAGATGCGGCGCGTCATGGGCGCGGCATACGCATCGACGCGAACGAAGTTGCGGCCGCCGTACGAGTTCACTTCCGGATCCGTTCCCTCGTAGTCGCTCCACAGGCCCAGGTTGCGGCCGGAGAGCACGACGCTCATGGACTGGGCGCCCATTCGCGCGACGTAGTTCTGCGGCACGTCGAACGTGAGGGAGACCTCGCGGAGCTTGATGAAGTCGCCCTTCTGGATCCACTCCGGCGACACCGAGGCGTTGCGGTACACCGCGAGCTCGCGGTTGAGGATGGAGTCCGCCCCGGTCACCGGGAACCGCGCGTTGGGGTTGTTGGTGCGCGCGCAGTTGTCGCTCGCCTGGCAGCGGTTGCGCTCCTGCAGGTTGAACACGTTGAAGCCGCCCTTGTAGTCCAGCAGCGCGTACAGGCGGACGTACTTGAAGACGGTGAAGGTGTTCGAGAAGCCGATCTCGCGCGTGGGCGTGGAGGAGCCCCGGTACTGCTTCGCCGCGTCGCCGGCGGGGAAGATCGCGGCACCGGCCGCCGTCACCTGCGCCTCACCCTGGTTGTTCAGGCACGGCGCGGCGTTCGGCGCGAGCTCGTCCACGCCGCAGCGCAGCGGCGACGCCACCCAGAAGCCACCCAGCGGGTACCCGGGCCGGTGCTGCTGCACGGCGCCATAGGCCTGCCCGCCCGGCGTCTCGATGGTCTTGTCGAGAATCCCGAAGCTCACCAGCTCGTTCTTGTTCGTCGCGATGTTGAACCGCGCTTCCCAGCGCAGGTTGTTGTAGTCCAGCGGGGTGCCGAACAGCGAGAGCTCGATGCCGGTGTTCTTCACCTCGCCCAGGTTGGTGAGGCGCGAGCTGATGAAGCCCGTGGACGGCGCCACCGACACCGACTGCAGCATGTCGCTGGTGGTCTTGTTGTAGTACGTGAAGTCCGCGCCGATGCGGTCGCCGAACGCGCTCGCCTCGAAGCCGAGCTCGATCTCCTCGCCCTTCTCGGGCTTGAGGTCCGGGTTGCCGAACGCCGACGTGCGCGCCGCCGAGCCGGTGATCGTGCCGAGCGTCACGCGGTCCACGGTGTACGTCTGCGGCGCCGAGTAGGCCGATGGGGCGCGGCCGGCCTGGCCCCACGCGCCGCGCAGCTTGAGGCTGCTCATGCGGAGCATGTCCATCACCGGCTTGGCCGCCGGCTCGTCGGAGACGATGTACGACGCCGAGAGCTTGGGGTAGATGATGAGATCGAAGTTCGTGCCGAACGACGAGTGGTCGTCGGCGCGCACGGCGCCGGTGACGAACAGGCGGTCCTTGTAGCCGAGCTGCTCCTGGACGTAGTAGCCCACGGAGTTGTTCTCGCTGTACGTCTCACCGCCGGTGCTGCGCTGCGCCAGGTTCACGAGCGTCACGTCCGGCGCGCCCAGCCCGATGCCGGTGGCGTCGAGGCGCTCGCGCTTGTCGCTGTTCACCTGCGTGCCGAACGACGTCGTGGTCTGCAGGCTGCTCATGGGCTGCCACGCCAGGTCGCCGTTGTAGCTGAGGGTGAGCAGCTGCGCGGTGGGCGTACGCCGCAGGTTGGCGCCGGCCGCGGCATCGGGGTCCTGCGCCGCCGCGATCTCGTTGGGCAGGAACAGGAGCTGCGCCTGCGTGGTCGTGTTGTCCAGGCCGATGGTGATCCGGTTGCGGAACCACGAGATCGGCGTGTAGTTGGCCGTGCCGCCGAGCGTCAGCCGGTTGCTGCTCGTGTAGTTGCGGTACAGGTTCGCGGCGTCGGGGCTGATGGTGCGCCACCCCTCGTTCCCCTCACCCACCAGCGACACCCGGCCCGGCAGCCCGCGCACGGCGCTCAGCAGCAGCCCGTTGGCCGACTCGTCCTGGATGGGCAGCCGGATGCGCCCGTCCTGCCAGTTCATCGTCACCGCGAAGTCGGCCTTGTCGTTGGGATTGAACGAGAAGTTCGAGCGCACCGAGGTGCGATTGACGTCGTTGTTGAAGAACACGCCCTGGTCGGTGTCGCGGTCACCCGAGAGGTACATCGAGTACCGGTCGCCGCCGCCCCGCAGCGTCATGGACAGGCGCGAGAGGTCGCCCACGCGCAGGGCACGCGAATCCTCCATCATCGGGTTCTCGGTGAGCACCGTGTTCACCGGCTTTCCCTGGCAGCCCGGCCAGAGC
>DATANT010000396.1:0-6857 GCA_036266115.1 Gemmatimonadaceae bacterium
CGTCACCGACGCCATCGTGATCGCGACCGGCGGTGGCTCCGGCATGCTCGTGCGGTGCGGCCTGCGACCGTACACGCTCGACGTGGTCACCGACCCCGAGCTGATCGCGCGTTTCCTGGTGGAGCGAGGATACCGGTCGGAGTAGGAGGCGGCCGTGCTCGAGGACCATCGACGTCGCTCGTTGGGCTCTGGCCTCTGGCTCAACCGCTCTGGCAGACGCTCACCCCGCGCACGATCGCAGCGCCAGGTTGAGCACGATCGTGAGCACGATCGACGCGACGATGCTCGCGACACATCCCGATGTCCGGATCCGCATGGGCATGGCAGACTCTCCTGATGGGTGGAGCGGGGCCGCCGGTCACGCACCGGATGTGCCGTGGGTGTGTGGGGAGGCCGCATCCCCCGAAGCCGCCGCCGCGCCGGCGGCATGCCGGCCCCGCTCTTGCGCCGCCAGCGGACCACCGCCCTCGGAGGATCCACGATGCAGCACGCCGACACGTCGGTCACGAAGGTCGACTCCAGCCATTCCCCCACCGGCAAGCACGGCGAGAAGTACCTGGCCAGCGGCGTGAGCATCGCCATGCGGCTGTGGGAGAAGCAACCGGCCGGCCAGCGCAAGGCGCCGCGCGCCCGCGACTACGAGACCGTGGGCTACGTCATCGCCGGCCGAGCCAGGCTCACGATCGCGGACCAGACGGTGACGCTCGAGCCGGGCAACTCCTGGGTGGTGCCCAGGGGCGCCGAGCACTCGTACGAGATCCTGGAGACGTTCACCGCCGTGGAAGCCACGCACCCGCCCGCCCAGGCGCACGGGCGCGACGACTGAGGCCGCATCGCCGCGTGGGTGATCGCGCCTCCGACACGTCGAGGAGGGCGCACCGGACGAGCCGACCTCGACGGCCGCTGGCGGCGGAGGACCGGGCTGGCGCATGTTGATGCGACCGCAGCGTCTCTCCCACCACGCACCCGCCCATGTCGCCGTCGCCGCATCACGCTCCTCGCGCTCGTCGCTCCCACTCCTGGCTGGCTGTCGTCGCGCTGGCGCTCGCCGTGGCTCCCCTGCTCCCGGCGGCGGCCCAGCGCACCCGGCAGACGTCGGCGGCCCAGGCCTACGTTCCCCCGCCCGGCGACGCCTGGGCCCGGCGCGCACCGGCGCAGGTGGGCATGGACTCGGCGCGACTCGCCGCGGCGGTGGCCTTCGCCATCGCCCGCGAGAGCGCGGCGCCGCGCGACCTGGAGCAGGCGCACTACCGCACGTTCGGCCGCGAGCCGTTCGGCCAGGCGGTGGGCCCGTTCGCCACCCGCGGCGACCCCACCGGCATCGTGCTCCGCCACGGCTACGTGGTGGCCGAGTGGGGGGACGTGCGGCGGGTGGACATGACGTTCAGCGTGACCAAGAGCTTTCTCTCCACCGTCGTGGGCGTCGCCATGGACCAGGGGCTGATCCCCGACCTCGACCGCCCGGTGCACGAGCTGGCGGGGGCGCCCATCGCGGTGGTGGGCCAGGAGGCGCGCGCGCGGAGCGCCGAGCGGTTCGGCGAGGCCACGCTGCTGCAGCCGTTCGCGTCCGCGCACAACCGCACCGTCACCTGGGATCACCTGCTGCGGCAGACCAGCGACTGGGAGGGCACGTTGTGGGGCAAGCCCGACTGGGCCGACCGCCCGGACCGCGATCCCGCGCAATGGCTCGGCCGCACGCGCCGGGCGCCCGGGTCCTCGTACGAGTACAACGACGTGCGGGTGAACGCGCTCGCCCTGGCCGCGCTGCAGGTGTGGCGTCGCCCGCTGCCGCAGGTGCTCCGCGAGGCCATCATGGACCCCATCGGCGCCTCGCCCACCTGGCGGTGGTACGGCTACGATGACTCCTGGGTCCTGCTCGATGGGCTGGCCGTGCAGTCGGTGAGCGGCGGCGGCCACTGGGGCGGCGGGATGTTCATCAGCGCGCGCGACATGGCCCGCTTCGGGCTGCTCACGCTGCGCCGCGGGCGCTGGGGAAACCGGCAGCTGCTCTCCGAGCGGTGGGTGGCGCACGCGCTCACCCCCACGCCGGTGCAGCCAGACTACGGCGTGATGAACTGGTTCCTGAACACCGATCGCAAGCTGCTGCCCAGCGCGCCGGCGAGCACGTTCATGCATCTGGGCAACGGCACGAACGCCATCATCGTGGACCCGGAGAACGACCTGGTGGTGGTGGCCCGGTGGATCCAGCGGGACGCGCTGGACGGGCTGATGCAGCAGGTGATCGGGGCGTTGGGGACCTCGGTCGCGCGCTGAGCGCGAGCTCTTAAGCACCGCAAACACCGAGGGGTCCGGAGACCGGCATCGTGCGCCGGTTTCCGGACCCCTCGGTGTTCTGTGCTACGCTACGGACGTCAGCGCTGCTTGCCGCTGCGCTTGCGCCGCCGTGCCTCGGCGGCCTTGAGCTGCCGCGCCTCGCTCGGCTTCACGTAGTGGCGCTTGCGCCGGAGATCCTTGAGGAGCCCCGACTTCTGCACCTTCTTCTTGAACGTCTTGAGGGCCCATTCAATCTTGTCGCCCTCGTCGAGCCGTACTTCGATCATCTGCTTTCACCTCCTCGGCGATGGTGACAGAGTGGAGGTCAGGAACGCGGGCACGGCCGGCCCGGGCGAAGCCGGGCCGGCCGTGCAGCGAACATCCCGCAGCGCGAGGCTGCGGAGGCCAACTTTAGCGGCCAACGCGGGTGACGTTCTCGGCGGCGGGGCCCTTCTGGCCCTGCACGATCTCGAACTCCACCTGCTCGCCTTCGGCGAGCGTGCGGAAACCCTGGCCCTGAATGGCGGAGTGGTGCACGAAGCAGTCCTTCTGTCCATCCTCGGGCGTGATGAAACCGAAGCCCTTCGCGTCGTTGAACCACTTCACGGTGCCGGTCGTACGCATGTGCGGAAACTCCTGAAATGTCATGTGGTCGGAGTGCGGACATGCCGTACATACCGACTACGGGTGCTGGCGACAGACGACAAAAAAGGGACCAGCGCGATCGCTTGGCCCCTTGTTACACCGTCGGAACTCACTCGCGCACAGTGCGCGATTGTCGCAATGGGATAATAACGGTGCCGGGAGCGATGCGCAATAGGCGATTCTGGCGCCGTATCCCGTTGGGGGGTCGGGTGTTAGCGAACTGGAGCGAGAGGTGCGCCATGTCGGCCACGGGGGTCCCCCCCCAACGACGAACTTGACACCCGCCCCGCCAACCCCCATCACCCTTCCAACGCCGGTCGGCTCCCCGTCCCTCTCCCCACCCACTACCCCGGGCCTCGCGATGCTCGTCACCACGACCCCGTCCATCGACGGCCGCCGCATCTCCCGCTACCTCGGCCTCGTCTCCGGTGACGCCATCCTCGGCGCCAACATCTTCCGCGACTTCTTCGCCGGCATCCGCGACATCGTGGGCGGCCGCTCCGCCGCCTACGAGCGCGAGCTGCGCGAGGCCAAGCGCCTCGCCCTGGAGGAGATGGAGAGCGAGGCCCGCGAGCTGGGCGCCAACGCCATCGTGGGCGTGGACCTGGACTACGAGACCATCACCCTGGGCAGCGGCGGCGGGATGATGATGGTGAGCGCGAGCGGCACGGCGGTGGTGCTGGAGTGAAGAGCCGTGGGCCCCGGCGCGCGGGGTGGGCGGCGCCCTACGGCACCACCCCGCCCGCCGCCAGCCCGGTCTGCGTCAGCATGAACGCGTAGTCCAGCGCGATCTCGCGCAGACGGTCGTAGCGGCCCGACGCGCCACCGTGGCCGGCGCCCATGTTGGTCACCAGCAGCAGCGGATGGTGGTCGGTCTTCAGCGTGCGCAGCCGCGCCACGTACTTCGCCGGCTCGTGGTAGCTCACCTGGCTGTCGTTGAACGACGTCTTCACGAGCATCGCGGGATATGCCGTGGCGCGCAGGTTGGTGTACGGGTCGTACTGCTTGATGTACCGATACTCCGCCTCCACCTTCGGGTTGCCCCACTCCTCGAACTCGCCCACGGTGAGCGGCAGCGTCTCGTCGAGCATGGTGTTGATGACGTCCACGAAGGGCACGTGCGACACCACGGCCTTGAAGAGGTCGGGCCGCAGGTTGGTCACCGCACCCATGAGCAGGCCGCCGGCGCTGCCGCCCTGGATCACGAGCCGGTCGGGACGCGTATAGCCCTGCGCCACCAGCGCCTCGGCGCTCGCGATGAAGTCGGTGAAGGTGTTCATCTTGTTGAACATCCGACCCTGGTCGTGCCACGGCTTGCCGTAGTCCCCGCCGCCGCGGATGTGCGCCACGGCCACGATCATCCCGCGGTCCAGCAGGCTGAGGACGTTGGACGAGAACCCCACGCTGGCCGGGATGCCGTACGAGCCATAGGCGTTCAGCAGCAGCGGCGCGGGGCCGCCCTGCCGCGCGTCCTTGCGATAGACCAGCGACAGCGGCACGCGCGTGCCGTCCTTCGCCGTGGCATACACCCGCTCCGACGTGTAGCGCGACCTGTCGTAGCCGCCCAGGACATCGGTCTGCTTGAGCAGCGTGGCCCGGCGCGTGTTCATGTCGTAGTCGTATACCGAAGACGGCGTGACGAACGACGTGTACGTGTAGCGCAGCACGGGCGTGTCCCACTCCGCATTGCCACTCGCGAACACGCCGTACACCGGCTCGGGGAACTCCACGTCGTGCGTGGCACCGCTCTCCATGTTCGTGACCACGATGCGCGGCAGGGCGTCGCGCCGCTCGTACAGCACGCGGTGCCGGGCGAACAGGTCCATCCCCTCCAGCATGACGTCGGGGCGGTGCGCCACCTCCTCCTTCCAGCTCGCCGGCGCGGTGCTGCGCATGGGCATGGACACGAGGCGGAAGTTGCGCCCGGTGTCGTTGATGCGCATGAAGAACCGGTCGCCGTGGTCGTCCACCTCGTACTCCACGTTCGGCGTGCGCGGCGCGACGGTCGCCCAGGCGCCGGCGGGGTCGGTGGCGCTCAGCCAGCGCACCTCGCTCGTGGTGAGGCTGCCGATGGTCATGTACACGTTGCGCCGGCTGCGCCCGCGCGAGACGTACACGCCGAACCGCTCGTCGGCCTCCTCGTACACCAGGCTGTCGGTGGCGTCGCCGAGTACGTGGCGGTACAGCCGATAGGAGCGCTTGGCCGGATCCTCCACGGTGTAGAACAGCGTCCGGTTATCGCCGGCCCAGGTGACGGACACGACCTTCTCGCGCACGTCTGGCAGGACCTCACCGGTGCGCAGGTCCTTCACCCGCAGCGTGTACTGCCGGAATCCGGTGGAGTCGGTGGAGTAGGCGAGCAGGTTGCCGTCGTCGCTCACGGTGTACGCGCCGAGCGCCATGAAGCTCTGGCCTTCGGCCATCGCGTTCAGGTCCAGCGTCACCTGCTCGGGCGCATCCGGCACGTTCCGCCTGCGCGCGCGGATGGGGTACTGCTTGCCTTCCACGGTACGCGAATAATAGAGCCAGCCGCGGTCGCGCACGGGCACCGAGAGGTCGGTCTGCTTGATGCGCGCCAGCATCTCGTCGTAGAGCGACGCCTGCAGCTCCCTGGTGGGCGCGAGCACCTGCCCGGCGTACGCGTTCTCCGCCTCCAGATACTCGCGCACCCTGGGGTCGGGCTTGTCGCGCAGCCAGAACCAGTCGTCCTGGCGCACATCGCCGTGCAGCGTATCGACGTGCGGCCGGCGCTCCGCGGCGGGCGGGGTGGGTGCGGCGGAGCCGGCGACGTTGGATTGGGCAGCAGCCATCACGGGCGACAGGGCGAGGAGACAGAACGAAGCGACAGCGGCCGGCGCGGGCACGTGCATGAGAGCCTCGTGGGAGCGTGGTGAGGCTGTCGAATATGCGCCCCGCTCGACGCCGGGCAAGGATCCGCGCCGGATGGCGCGCGCCCCGGCGGTGCCGCAAGTTGCGTTCGCGCGATGGCGTGACAGCCAGCAACCCTCATCCACCCTCGGCAGGAGCTCAACATGCGGCGCGTCACCGGCCTCGGCGGCATCTTCTTCAAGGCGTCCGACCCCAAGGCGCTGCAGGCGTGGTACGCCGACCACCTGGGAGTGGTGCCCGAACCGGACGGCTACGTGTCGTTCAAGTGGCGCGAGCGCGACGAGCCGGAGCGAACCGGCTACACGGTGTGGAGCCCCTTCAAGCCAGACACCGACTACTTCGCGCCGAGCGAGCGCCCGTTCATGGTGAACTTCCGGGTGGCCGACCTGCACGCGCTGCTCGCCGCGCTGCGCGCCGAGGGGGTGACGGTGATGGACGCGATCGAGGAGAGCGAATTCGGCAAGTTCGGGTGGATCCTGGACCCCGACGGCACCAAGATCGAGCTGTGGGAGCCGCCGGCGGAGGGTGCCTGAGCGCTGACCGCCCGCGCCGAGCCCGTTAGCTTGCAGCGCGGCCAGGATCACGCATCCGGCCGCGCTCCCGCGCGCCCATCCCTCGTATTCGTGCCGAGACTCAAGCCTCTCCTGCGCAACGCCCTGGGTGCTTCGGGGCTGCTGCCCGCGGTGTTCAACGCGTATCGCTCGGTGCGCGAGTGGAGCCCGCGCATGGCGCTGCGCAACCGGCAGCTCCGCCGCGAGCCGCGCGCCCTGCCGCTGCCGCCCGGTGACCTCGTGTTCAGCGTGGCCATCAGCCGCGACCTGCGCTGGTTCCTGGAATCGGGCGAGGCCACCGCGGGCGCCATCGTGGATGCGCTGGCCTCCTGCGGGCGGCCGCTCGAGTCGTTCGAGGCCATCCTGGACTTCGGCTGCGGCTGCGGGCGGGTGATGCGCCAGTGGCACGGCCGCGAGCTGGGCGCACTGCACGGCAGCGACTACAACGCCGCCGCCATCGCCTGGGCGCGGCGGCACCTGCCGCACGCCACCTTCGCC
>DATANT010000397.1:0-3886 GCA_036266115.1 Gemmatimonadaceae bacterium
CAGCGAGGTGTCCGAGGTGCTCGGGCTCCGCTACGGGGCCACCACCAACGCCGCCGCCACCGCCTACCTGAACACGCGCTTTCCCGATGGGAGCATTCCCGCCTCGGCCAACGTGGACCTGGAGCGCGAGTTCTTCGACAACCGGCGGCCGGCGTACGAGACCGCGGTGTCCGTCGCCGGCGGCAGCGACGCCACGCGCTACTACACCTCCGCCACGCACCGCCGCGAGGAGGGCCTCGCCAAGAACACCGGCGCCACCCTCCAGTCGCTCCGCGTGAACCTCGACCACAACTGGGGCTCGCGGCTCACGGCCTCGGTGGGGCTGGGCGCCATCCGCAACGTGCTGGATCGCGGGCTCGCGAACAACGACAACTCCTTCACCAGCCCCGTGTACGCGTTCGCCTACACGCCGGCCGTGTTCGACCTGCGCGAGCGCGATGCCGCTGGCAACTACGTGCGCAACCCGATCTTCGGCGGGGGACTCTCGGCGTCCAACCCGTTCGAGACCTACGAGTACCTGCAGTACAACCAGGACGTCGGGCGCCAGCTCGGCAGCGCGACGCTGCGCTGGTCCGCGCTCTCGCGCGGCGCGCACCGCCTGGACGCCACGCTGATCGCCGGCTTCGACCGGTACGAGCAGGCGGGCCGGCTGTACTCGCCCGGCTTCCTGCAGTACGAGGGGCGCAACGGCCTGTTCGGCACCTCGGAGCAGTCCACCGTGGATGGCCTGAACAGCAACCTGCAGGGCACGGCCACGTGGACGTACGCGGCGACCTCGTGGCTCGCGCTCACCAGCACCGTGGGCGCGAGCCTGGAGCGGCAGTCGGTGAACGACCACGCGCTCATCGGCCGCGGCCTCGCGCCCGGCGCCGAGGGTGCGGCCCAGGGCACGATCACCGGGTCGCAGAGCTTCACCGCGTTCCGCGACCAGGCGGTGTTCGTCGACGAGCGGGTGAGCGCGTTCGACGACCGGCTGATCGTCAACGGCGGGGTGCGCGCCGATCGCTCGAGCGCCAACGGCGACCCGGCGCGGTTCTTCGTCTTCCCGCGTGCCTCCGCCGCCTACCGGCTGCTCGCGCCCATCGCGCACCTGGACGAGGTGAAGCTGCGCGCCGGGTGGGGGCAGACCGGCAACCGCCCGCGCTTCGGCGACCGCGACATCACGCTGGCCGCCGGTGGCATCGTGCAGGGGCAGACCGGGGTGCAGGTGGCGTCGCTCATCGGCAACCCGGACATCACGCCCGAGACGCTGACCGAGGTGAGCGGAGGAGTGGACCTGCAGGCGTTCGGCGGCCGCCTCGATTTCGAGGGCACGCTGTACAGCCGCACCATCACCGACCTGCTGCTCCAGCCGTCGGCCGCGCCGTCCACCGGCTTCAGCACGCTCGTGGTGAATGCGGGCACGCTGCGCAACCGCGGCGTGGAGCTCGCGCTGGGCGGCACGCCGCTGCAGTGGGGCGACGCGTCGTGGACGTCGCGCGTGACGTGGCAGCGCCGCACCGAGGTCGTGGTCGATCTCCCCGAGTCGGTGCCGCCGTTCTCGGCGCCCAACAGCTTCGGCGCGTCGTTCGGCCGCAACCGCATCACGCCCGGCCGCCGCACGAGCTCCATCTGGGGCAACGTGCCGGTGGACGCGGCGGGGAACGTGCTCCCCGTGGGCGCCTACGTCACCTCGCCGGCGCTCGTGGCGGCGCGGGTGGACACCATCATCGGCGACGCCAACCCCGACTGGCAGAGCTTCTTCGAGAACACGCTCGCGTACAGGCGCCTGCGCCTGGGCTTCACGCTGGACTGGCGGCGCGGCGGTGACGTGGCGAACACCACCACCAAGCTGTACGACGAGGGCGGGCAGAGCCGCGACTTCACCACGCCCCTCACCGCCGCCAACGCCCCGCGCGGCGTGCCCGCGCAGGACGTGGGCCGGGTGCCGGCCGCGGTGCTGGGGCTGGGCGACTTCCGCTTCCGGTCGTGGAACGGCGGGTCCGACGCGCGGGCCTACCTGCAGGACGGATCGTTCGTGCGGCTGCGCGAGATCGCGCTCACGCTCGACGCTCCCACGAGCGTCGCGCGCCGCGTGGGCGCGCAGGGGCTGCGGGTGGGCGTGCAGGCGCGCAACGTCGCGCTCTGGAGCGATTACTGGGGCTACGACCCCGAGTTCAACAACTTCGGCAACCAGAACCTCAACCGGTTCATCGACACCGCACCCTACCCGGGCGCGCGCTCGGTCCATCTCTCCATCGACCTGACCTACTGACATGCGCCCAGCCATCACCATCCGCCGCGCCCGGGTGCGCGCCGCCTTCGTGCTCGCGCTCTCGCTCGCCGCGGGCGCGTGCTCCCCGGACCGTGTGACCAACGTGAACCGCCCCACCCCCGAGGCGGCCGCCACCGATCCGCTGCAGGCGTTGCGCCTGAGCGCGACGGGCATCCTCGCGGCCGACCGCGCCGCCATTGCGGGGTACGTCACGAGCACCGGCCAGTTCGGCCGTGAGGTCTACAACATCTCGCCCACCGAGAGCCGGTCGGTCACCGCGTTCTACCAGAACTTCAGCGACCCCGCCGGCCAGTCCACCGGCGGATGGTCCGACCGGTACGCGGTGCTTCGCAACGTGTGGACGTTCTCCGACGCGGTGGACCGCGCGACGCTGCTCTCGCCGGCGCAGCAGGCCGGCGCGCGGGGGTTCGCCAGGACGGTCGAGGCGCTGCAGCTCCTCCACGTCGTCACCACGCGGCACAACCTGGGCGTGGTCGTGCAGATCCTGCCCGACGCGCACACGCTCGCCCCGTTCGTGTCGCGCGACTCGGCCTACCGCTACGTGGCGGCGCGCCTGGACTCCGGCTATGCGTACCTGCAGGCCGCGGGCACGACCCCGTTCCCGTTCGTCCTGCCCACGGGCGCGGGCGTCGGCTTCGGCGGCTTCGAGACGCCGGCCGCCTTCGCGACGTTCAATCGCGCTCTCAAGGCCCGCGTCGAGGCCTATCGCGCCTCGCTCGGCGGACGCTCGCCGGAGGAGTACCAGCGTGTGCTCTCCGCGCTCGACGGCTCGTTCCTGCGCCCGCTCGCCGCGGACCGCAGCAACCTCAAGCTCGGTCCGCAGTACGTGTTCGGAAACGTCGCTGGCGATCCGGCCAACGGGTTGACGCCGAGCAACACGAGCCTGTACGCGCACCCTTCCATTCGCGACGACGGCACGGTGAGCCACACGGATCGTCGGTACGTCGCCAAGATCCTCCCCGGACGGCCGCTCCGCGTGCCGGCGGAGTCCACCACGCCCACGGACCTGGGCTTCGCGGTGTACCCGACGCTCACCACCCCCATTCCCATCATCGACAACGAGGAGCTGGTGCTGCTGCGCGCCGAGGCGCGCTGGTTCACCGGTGACCCGGCCGGGGCGCTGGCCGACGTCAACCTGGTGCGGACCATCAGCGGCGGCCTCGCGGAGCGCGGCGCGTTCGTCTCCGAATCCGACTTCGTGACCGAGCTGCTCGACCAGCGCCGCCTGTCGCTGCTGCTGCAGGGGCATCGCTGGGTGGACGTGCGGCGGTTCGGCCGGCTGGCCACGCTGCCGCCGAGCGGGCCGGCGTTCGCGCTCACCGCCAACCAGGTGGTGCCACAGGCGGAGTGCCTCGCTCGTGACCGCACCGGTGACACGCGTCTGGCGTGCCCCGCGTTCACCGCGGAGTGAGCCGCGGCGACAGGCGCCCCTGAGAGCGGGGCATCGCCCGTCGCGGCCACGGCGGCAGAGTCCGCCGCCATCGAGGCGTGGAAGCGCGACGAGTGGACGACGCACCACCGTGACGAACGTGGGGAGGTGGAGACCCGGGTCTCCACCTCCCCACGTTCGTCACGGTGGTGCGTCGTCCACTCGTCGCGCTTCCACGCCTC
>DATANT010000398.1:0-8580 GCA_036266115.1 Gemmatimonadaceae bacterium
CTCGGCGCCGGGCGCCGGCGGGGTGCACTGGGCGGCCGCCAGCGCGAACGGCGCCGGCCTGGCGCTCGCCCTCGCCTTCGGGGCGCTCACCGGTTGGCGCGAGCTTCAGGGACCGGCGCTCGTCGCGCTCTTCCTTGCCGGCGTGATCGGCATGATGTTGCCCGCTGACGGCCCACGGACCCGTGACCGAGAGGTGAGCCTGATGGTGCCGACACCGAACAGTGAGCAGATCGTCCGCTTGCGTGTCCGCCTCGCCGACGCGCCGCCTCGGGCCTGCGCCGGCTACGTGGAGATCGAGGGCGGCCTCCAGCGGAAGGACGACGTGCTCCCGGGCGACGTCGGTCCCGACGGGCTGCCACGCTTCACGTGCGAGCTGCGCGCGCGTCGGGACGCCACGACCGGCGCGCCGGTCTTCCTGGGGCCGTGCGCGTTCGGCCCGCCCGCCGAGCGCTTCCTCTACGTGAGCTGGAGCGCGGTGCGGCTGGGCGACCCAGACGACGGGCGCGCGATGTTCCGCCGGGCGAAGGTGCCCCTCGGCGGCATCACGTGGGCGCAGGTCGAGGACGTCGCCGCGCGGCCGGACGGGGTGCTCGAGGCGACGGTGCCCGGCGTCGCCCGGGACGGCGGCCCGGTGTGCGCGAGCGTGCCCCCGCGAGACGGCTGGCGGGTTGTCGCGGGCTGACCCATCCGGCATCGTCCCCCGAACCGCTGCGTCGCCGCAGACGGTCGCTGACGACAAAGGCCCCGCCGAATTGGCGGGGCCTTTGTCGTGGCGACGGCCGTCAGGCTATACCCGAGAGGCGTATTTGACAGAGCTTCTGAGCCACCCGCGGCGGCACTTCTGCGCCACCACACCTGCTACACTGTGTTTCTGTACAACCCGCACTAGGTAGCACGCTAGAACGGCAGATCGTCGTCCTCGTCCTCGAGCGCGCCCGGGAAATCCTCGAAGTCGCCCGAGGCGTTGCCCTTGGCACCGCCGGGCGCGCCCGCCGACGCGGCGCGCGGTGCCGACGGCTGCCGGCTGCGCTGGGGCGCCGACCCCTCGTCGTAGCTCTCGCCGCCACGGCCCCCGCCCAGCATGATCAGCTCCCGGACGTTGATCTCGGTGCTGTAGCGCGTCTGCCCATCCTTGTCCTGCCACTGGCGGTACTCGATGCGCCCTTCCACGTACAGCTTGTCACCCTTCTTGACGTACTTCTCCACGATGTCGGCCAGCTGCGAGCCCTTGGTGTTCCACACCACGCAGCGATGCCACTCCGTCTTCTCCTGCTTGTCGCCCGACGGGCCGGACCACTGCCGGCTGGTGGCGAGCGAGAACTGCGCCACCCGATTTCCCCCTGACGTCGAGCGCACTTCGGGATCGTTCCCGAGATTGCCGATCAGGGTCACCTTGTTCAAGCTCCGGCTCACGGTCTCCTCCTGGCGCGTGTTGGTGTTCGGCCGCGCATGCTAAACGGGATGGTCGTCCTCGCACAAGCGAACGGACGCCGCACGGTCTGTTTCGCGGCAACCGCCGCCCTTCAACGTCTCACGACGGCGCGTTGACGAGCGACGCCCCGCCCTCCTCCCCATCATCATCGAGCTCGCCGCCGAGGACCGCGCGCATCACCAGCGCGTCTTCCGGCGGATGCTGATAATAGCCGCGCCGCACACCCACCGGCGCGAAGCCGCGCGACGCGTACAGCGTGCGCGCCGCGTGGTTGGACTCGCGCACCTCCAGGTAGACGGACGCCACCCGGCGCGCCCGTGCCGCCTGCAGCGCGTCATCCAGCAACTGCCGCCCCACCCCGAGCTGCCGTGCCGACGGCGCCACCGCGATGTTCGCGATCTCCCCCTCGTCGGCCGCGAACCAGGCCACGAGATAGCCCAACACGGCTCGCGGGTCGCCGCCGGCGAGCGCGCCGGTGGCGACCTGGAAGTACACGTGCGGCGCCGTCATCGCGGAGCGGAACGCCGCCGGCGACCACGGATCCGAGAACGATCGCCGCTCGATCTCGAGCACCGCCGCGATGTCCGCGGGCTGGGCGGCCCGCGTCTCCACGTCCAGGCGGGTGGCCATCCTCACCCGGCCGGCAGCGCCCGTCCGTGCGCCGCCTCCCACTTCACCTGCGCCTCGGCCAGCCGCCCGTAGTCGGGCTGCCAGGCGGCCAGGTCGCACGGCCCCGCATCGAGCACCTGCTGGAGCATCCGCGCGACGCCGGCGGCTCGTGGCCACGCCTCCAGCGCCTCCGCCGGCCCCACGCGTGTCCGCTGCTCGCGGGCCGCCAGCGCGGCCACGTCGGGCTCGGCGAGCAGCACGGTCGCGCCGGCCAGCTCCATCCCGCCGTCGTCGGCCACGTCCACCGGCGCCGCGTACCGCTCGCCGCGCATGGCGTCCAGCACGACCAGGTAGCGGCCCGCCGGAAGCGGCGCGCCAGCCACCACGAGCGGTAACGAGGGCACCGCGTACAGCGGACAGCCCAACCCCATCGCCACGCCCTTGGCGATGCCGGCGGCGATGCGCAGGCTGGTGAAGCTGCCTGGCCCCGCCCCGCACACCACGCGCGTCACGTCCCGCATGCGCACCCCGGCGCGCGCGAGCACCTCCATCACCGCGGGCATCAGGCGCTCGGCGTCCGCGCCGCGCATGGCCGCCTCCGCGTCGGCGCGCACGCTGGCGCCGTCGAGCACGGCCACGCTGCCGCGATACGTGCTCGCGTCCAGCGCGAGCGTGAGGCCACTCATCGGTGCGTCGCTCATCCGGCCAGCAGGATGCGTCGGTCCGGATGAGCGGGCGCGTGGTCCAGCGCGATGGGCACGTGTCCCGCCGGCAGCAGATCGCCAGCCCGCTCCGGCCATTCCACCAGCACCAGGGCGTGCGCGTCGAGCAGCTCGTGCCAGCCCAGCTCCATCAGCTCGCGCTGGTCGCGCAGACGATAGAGGTCCAGGTGATAGACCCTGGAACGCGGCGCGTGGTACTCATGCACGAGCGCGAAGGTGGGACTCGTGACCGGCTCCTCCACGCCGTAGCCGCGGCAGACGGCCTGCACGAGCGTGGTCTTGCCCGTGCCCAGCTCGCCGGCCAGCGTCACCAGCATCGGCGCGCGCGCGGCGCGGCCGAACGCCTCGCCCCATGCCTTCAGCTCGGCCTCGCCCAGCAGCAGATGCCCGCGCTCGGCGAGCGGCGGGACGCGCGGTGGATGGTAGTCCATGAAGGGGCGGGCCTAGCGCGCCGTGCCCAGATCGCCGGCCACCGAGCGGCGCGGGCGCACCCCGTCGGCTCGCGCCTTCACCTCGAACAGCTGGTCGCGCAGCCGAGCGGCCGCCTCGAAGTCGAGGGCCGTGGCCGCCTCGCGCATCTCGCGCTCCAGGCGCGCCACCAGCGTGGGCAGATCCTCGTCGCCATAGGACGGCGCCGCCGGCTCGCTCACCCGACGACCGCCGCGGCCCTTGCGATCCTCGCCCTCCGCGTGCTCGGTGCGGGCGTCGGCCACGCGCGTGATGAAGCGCACCTGATCCACGCTCTTCTCCACGCCCCACGGCACGATGCCGTGCGCCTGGTTGTGCTCGTGCTGCAGCGTGCGGCGGCGCGCCGTCTCCTCCATGGCGCGCTGCATGGAGCCCGTGATGCGGTCCGCGTAGAAGATCGCGCGTCCGCTCACGTGGCGGGCGGCGCGGCCCACCGTCTGGATGAGCGAGCGGTCGCTGCGCAGGAAGCCCTCCTGGTCGGCGTCCAGGATGGCGACGAGCGACACCTCGGGCATGTCGAGCCCCTCGCGCAGCAGGTTGATGCCCACCAGCACGTCGAACTCGCCCAGCCGCAGCCCGCGCACGATCTCCATGCGCTCGATGGTGTCGATGTCCGAGTGCATGTAGCGCACGCGCACTCCCACCTGCTGCAGGTAGTCGGTGAGGTCCTCGGCCATGCGCTTGGTGAGCGTGGTGACGAGCACGCGCTCGCCCCGCCGCTCGCGGATCCGGATCTCGTTCAGCAGGTCGTCCACCTGCCCGCGTACCGAGCGCACCTCGATCTCGGGGTCCAGCAGCCCGGTGGGGCGGATCACCTGTTCCACCACCACGCCCTCGGAGAGCTCCAGCTCCAGGTCGCCCGGCGTGGCCGACACGTTCACCATGCGCGGGGTGAGCGCCAGGAACTCGTCGAAGATGAGCGGGCGGTTGTCCAGCGCGCTGGGCAGGCGGAAGCCGTACTCCACCAGCGTCGTCTTGCGCGCCCGGTCGCCGTTGTACATGCCGCGCACCTGCGGCAGGGTGACGTGCGACTCGTCGATGACCACCAGGAAGTCGTCCGGGAAGTAGTCGAAGAGGCACGCCGGGCGCTCGCCCTCCTGCCGCCCCGAGAGGTGTCGCGAGTAGTTCTCGATGCCGGCGCACGTGCCCACCTCGAGCATCATCTCGATGTCGAAGTTGGTGCGCGACTCCAGCCGCTGCGCCTCCAGCAGCTTGCCCGCCTCGCGCAGCACCGCCAGCCGCTCGGCCAGCTCCGTGCGGATGGCGCCCACGGCGCGCTCCAGCTTGGGGCGCTCGGTGATGAAGTGCTTGGCCGGGTAGATGGCCGCGCGATCGAGCACGGCGATGGTCTCGCCGGTGAGCGGGTTGATCTTGGACACGCGCTCGATCTCGTCGCCCCACAGCTCGATGCGCACGCCCTGCTCCTCGTACGCCGGCAGGATCTCCACCGTGTCGCCGCGCACGCGGAACGTGCCGCGCTCGAACGCCACGTCGTTGCGGCTGTACTGGATGCGCACCAGCGCGCGCAGGATGTCGTCGCGCACCATCCGCTGCCCCTTCTGCAGCGTGACCATCGTGCTCTTGTACGACTCCGGATCACCCAGGCCGTAGATGGCCGAGACCGTGGAGACGATGACGACGTCCGAGCGCTCCATGAGGCTCGAGGTGGCGCGCAGGCGCAGCCGGTCGATGTCCTCGTTGATCGAGGCATCCTTCTCGATGTACGTGTCCGACGACGGCACGTACGCCTCGGGCTGGTAGTAGTCGTAGTACGAGACGAAGTACTCGACGGCGTTGTGCGGGAAGAAGCTCTTGAGCTCCCCGTACAGCTGCGCGGCCAGCGTCTTGTTGTGCGAGAGCACCAGCGTGGGCAGCCCGACGCGCTGGATGACGTTGGCCATCGTCATCGTCTTGCCCGACCCGGTGACGCCGAGCAGGGTCTGGAAGCGGTCCTGCCGCCGTACCAGCCCGGTGGTCAGCTCCTCGATCGCGCGGGGCTGGTCGCCAGCGGGCTGGAACGGCGCCTGGAGGTCGAAGACGGCGTCGCCGAGTGACATGGACGCAAGATAATGCCGGTGGCGGCGATTCGGTATATCTTCGGAGCGAGCGCCCGCTCTCGGCGCGGGAGCGGCCTCGCGGGCGGCCTCGCGGGCGGCATCGAGGGCGGCATCGAGGGCGGCCGGCCCATCGGCCTGGCGGCCAGCCCGGCCGATGGACCGGCCGCCTAGCTGTCGTCGGCCAGCCGCTCCCGCCGCGACACCTCGGTGATCCCCTTCACCCGCCGCACCGACTTCAGGATCTTCTGCAGGTGGGCCAGGTTCTCCACCTCCACCAGTACCGAGCCGTTCACCCGGCCGTCCATCGTGCGCAGCTCCATGCTCCGGATGTCGGTGCCCGTGGCGCTCACCGCCGCGGCCACGTCGGCGTAGAGGCCGCGCCGGTCGTAGCCCTGCATGGCCATCCGCACCATGAACCGCTCGCCCTCGGACTCCTGCCAGTCGATCTCCAGCCGGCGCTCCGGCTCGTGCACCAGGAACAGCAGGTTGGGGCAGTCCGCCCGGTGGATGCTCACCCCCCGGCCACGGGTCACGTAGCCCACCACCGGGTCGCCGGGCACGGGCTGGCAGCACTGGGCGTAGCGCACCATCAGGCCGTCCACGCCCTGGATGCGCACCCCCTTGGTGTTGCCGCGCATGCGGTCCACCAGCCGCTCGAAGGCACTCGGCTTGGCCGGCGCCTCGGTGACCATCTGCTGGTCCGGGAAGAGCGCCGAGAGCACCTGCAGCACCGGGACGTCGCCCTGGCCGACGCTCGCGATGAGGTGCGTCGCGTCGTTCAGGTTGAGCTCCCGGGCCACCGCGTTCAGCCGCGCGTCGTCCGGGCGCGCGAGCTTGCGCCGCCGCAGCTCGCGGTCCAGGATCTCGCGCCCCACCTTGGCCGACGTGCGCTGCTCCTCGTGGCGCAGCCACTGCCGGATCTTGTGCCGCGCGCGGCCGGTGCGCACGTGCGCCAGCCAGTCGCGGCTGGGCCGCGCCAGTGGCGAGGTGAGGATCTCGACGGTCTCGGAGTTCTTGAGCTGCCGGCTGAGCGGCGCGATGCGCCCGTTGACCTTCGCCCCATGGCAGTGCGCGCCCACCTCGGTGTGCACGGCGAACGCGAAGTCGATCGGCGTCGCCCCCTTGGGCAGCTGGATGACGTCGCCGGTGGGCGTGAAGACGAAGATCTCGTCCTGGTACAGGTCGAGCTTGAGGAACTCCAGGAACTCGTCCGGCGACTTGGCGTCCAGCTGCAGCTCCAGCACCTGGCGGAACCAGGCGAGGTGCCGATCCAGCTCGTCGGCGCTCGCCGCCTGGTCCTTGTAGCGCCAGTGCGCGGCGATCCCGAACTCCGCGGTGCGGTGCATCTCGCGCGTGCGGATCTGGATCTCGAACAGCTGGCGCCCGGGGCCGAACACGGTGGTGTGCAGCGACTGATAGCCGTTGGACTTGGGCTGCGCGATGTAGTCCTTGATGCGCTCCTGCAGCGGGGACCACCCGTCGTGGATGACGCCGAGCGCGTGGTAGCACTCCGGGACCGTGTTGACGAGCACGCGGATGGCGAGGAGGTCGTAGATCTCCTCGTACGGCTTGTCCCGCTGCTTCATCTTCTTGTCGATCGACCAGAGGTGCTTCGGCCGTCCCGTGACCTCCACGTCCGTCATGCCGGCGCGAATGAGCCCCCGCTCGATCGGCTCCACGAGCTGGGCGATGAGCGCCTCGCGCTCGGTGCGCTTCTGCGCCACCACGCCGGCGAGCGCGCGGTAGTCCTCCGGCTCCAGGTACTTGAAGGCGAGGTCCTCGAGCTCCCAGCGCATGCGCGCCATGCCGAAGCGGTGCGCCAGCGGCGCATACAGGTCGCGCGTCTCCAGCGCGATGCGGCGGCGCTTCTCGTCCGGCAGCCAGTCGAGCGTCCGCATGTTGTGCAGGCGGTCGGCCAGCTTGATGATGATGACCCGCGCGTCCTTGGCCACCGAGAGCAGCAGCTTGCGGTAGTTCTCGACCTGTCGTTCCTGCGCGGAGTTGAAGCTGAGCGTGCCGATCTTGGTGAGGCCGTCGACGATCTGCGCGATCTCGCTGCCGAACTCGCGCTCCACGTCCTCCACCGTGATGTCGGTGTCCTCCACGACATCGTGGATCAGGCCGCTCGCCACGGTGACGCTGTCGAGGCCCAGCTCGGCCAGGACCTTGGCCACCTCGACCACGTGGATCACGTAGTCCTCGCCCGACTTCCGCTTCTGACCGGCATGGGCCCGCTCGCTGAACCGGTACGCGCGGGCGAGCAGCTCCTGGTCGAGGCGCTCGGGAAGCGCCTCGCCCTCGGTAGCCCACCCGGGAATGATCTCATTCAACGCGACGACGGTCACAGAAGTCCGGCCTCCGCAAAGCTAGCATAGCGCCCGCGACCCACGATGATGTGGTCGTGCACGGGAATGTCGAGCAGTCGACCCGCGGCCACGAGCTGCGCCGTCACGGCTCGATCGTCCGCCGATGGCGTGGGGTCACCACTCGGATGGTTATGCACCAGGATGATGGCCGCCGCTCGCTCGGCGATCGCCTCCCGGAACACCTCGCGCGGGTGCACGAGCGAGGAGTTCAGGATGCCCCGCGTCACGAGCACGTCGCGCTCCAGCCGGTGTTGCGCGTCCAGCACGGCTACATGAAACTCCTCCACCGGCAGATCCTCGAGCCGTGGTGCGAATGCGGCCCACACGTCCCGCGGCGCCCGCAGCGGCACGCCCTCCTCGCGCGCCTCCGCGCCCAGCCGCCGCCCCAGCTCGAGCGCGGCGTGCACGCTGCTCGCCCGGGCCTGCCCGACGCCTCCCAGGTTGGTGAGCGCACCCGGCGGCTGGAGCGCCAGCCGCCGGAGGGAACCGCCGGCCATCGCCAGCACGTCCTGCGCGAGCCGCAGGGCGGAGCGTCCCGCCCCACCGGACCCGAGCACCACCGCGAGAAGCTCGGCCGTGGACAGGCTGCCTACGCCCAGGGCGCGAAGCCGCTCGCGCGGTCGGTCGGCCGGTGGTAGCTTCTGAATACTAAAATCCCGGGGGCTGTTGCGGCTAGCTGCGGCAGCCACGCGTTTCCTCCATGAGCGGCGGTTCTGCTCAGGACATTGACGCCCCAGGGGACGATTCCGTCACCGCCGTACCGCCGCCGTCATCGGCCGGCCGCAAGGCAGAAGGGAGCTGCGTTCCGGGGCGTTCGTCTAGCCGTCCGATTCGCTCCCCGAACGCAGTGGAACAGGACGTGCTCTTGGAGGCGAGTGCACCACTGGAGTCGGTGCTCGAGGTCAGCGCAGTGGCAGTTCCGCCGT
>DATANT010000399.1:0-2569 GCA_036266115.1 Gemmatimonadaceae bacterium
GACGAGGATGCACGAGAGTAGCGTGGCCCGGCGGGCGAGGTGCGGCGGCATGGGGCATCGGTGTGAATGGCGGGCGCGGCAGCGAGCGCCCCAAGGTGGGATGCACCGTGCGCTCCGGCAAGCGTCACCCGACCCCTGCGGAACCCGCCATCGCCCGCTCGGTGTTCAGGCGGCAACGGCGCCGCACGGCTTCGCTGTCGCGTGGTGCCAGGCCCTCCATCCACCGTCAGAGGTCGTCATGCGTCTCGCCGCCACTGTCCTCACGCTCGCCGCCGCCCTCGCCGCCTTGCCCGCCGCCGCACAGGAGCCGGCCGAGCCGGACACGACCAAACGGCTGATCATCTCGTTCGACCTGGGCTACGTGAACGCGAGCGGCAACACCGACATCAGCACGCTCAACCTCGGCGAGGACGTTCGCTGGCGCCGTCAGGATTGGGAGTGGAGCCAGGGCCTCACCCTGGTCAACGGCAGCACGGATGGCGAGGAGACGGCCAACCTGGTGACCACGTTCCTGCGCGGCGACTGGCTGACGACGGACCGGCTGTCGGTCTACGGGCTGCTGAACTACGACCGCAACAAGTTCGGCGGGATCTCCTGGCGCTTCGACGAGGGGCTGGGGCTGGCCTACCAGATCATCAACACCGAGCATCAGCAGCTCGACGGCGATCTCGGGGCGCAGCTGGTACAGCAGCGCAGCATCGCGGGAGTGGACGACAACTTCGCCGCCGGCCGCGTGGCCGGCACGTACCGGCTGATCATCTTCGAGGGCTCCTACTTCCTGGAATCGCTCGAGTACCTGCCGAGCCTCGAGGATGGCGGGAATTTCCGTCTGAACAACGAGACGGCGCTCGTGGCGCCGCTCGCGCGCCAGTTCGCGCTCAAGCTGAGCTACCTGGTGCGGTTCAACAACCGGCCGCCCGAGCCGGAGTTCGACAAGTCCGACCGGTTCTTCACCGCCGGGCTGCAGATCTCGTTCTGAGGCGGCCCGCCGGGCGCGCGGCCCGCACCGCTACAGCAGCACCATCCCCTGCCGCACGCCCGCCATCACCGCCTCGGCGCGGCTGGCGACGCCGAGCTTGGCGAGCACCGCGGCCACGTGGGTCTTGGCGGTGTGCGCGGAGATGCCCAGTCGCGCGGCGATGGCTCGGTTGGCCAGCCCCTGCGCCATGAGGCCCAGCACCTCGAGCTCGCGTGGGGTGAGCGTGGGGGCGGCGGCAGCGCGCAGCGGAGGCGCCGTTCCCACGGCACCGGCCGCGGCGGGCTGCGCCGCCAGGTGCTCGAGCGCGGCGGCATCGAGCAGCCCGAAGCCGGCGCCGGCCGCCTCCACGGCCAGGGCGATGGCGTGGGCGGTGGCGTCCGGAGGGAGCACCGCCACGGCGCCCGCCTGCACCAGGCGGGGCACCAGCCGGGGGTCGGCGTCGTGTGCGACCACCACCAGTCGGGGTGGCCGCTGCGAGGCATCCGGGGCCAGCGGCGGAAGACGCAGATGGTCGCCGGCGTCCAGCGCCCACAGCACGACGTCGGGGCGGGTGTCGGCCACCGCGTCGGCCAGGCCGGCCGCGCCCGAAGCGGAGCGCACGACGGTGAGCCCGCCCTCGGCGGCGAGGGCGGCGAGGCCGGCGGCGATCACCGGGGAGCGGGCCACCACGAGGACGCGCAGGCTCACGCGGCCCTGGCTCGCCCGCGCGAGACCGCGGCCACCACGGCATCCACCTCGCCGCGGGCGATGGCCACGCCCAGCCCGCTCACGATCATGGCGTTCACGCCGATCACCCGTCCGCGGGCGTCGGCGAGCGGCCCGCCGGAGTTCCCGGGGTGCAGTTGCACGTCGGCGAGAATGCGGCGAGGCGGAGTACCCAGGGCGAGTCCGGCGGCGTGCGCCACGCCCGCGGCCACCGCGGGGCGGTGGCCAAAGGGATAGCCGGCGGCCAGCACCAGCGACCCGGGGCGGAGCAGGGCCGGATCGCCGAACTCCGGCGTCGTCAGCCGCACGTCGGCAAGCTGCAGCACCGCGACATCTCGGCGCTCGTCACGCGCCACCAGGCGCGCGCGATGGCTCGTGCCGTCGTGCAGCTCCACGATGAGGCGAGGGTGGCGGGCGACGTGCGCGTTGGTGACCACGAGACCGTCCGGTCGCCAGGCGACGCCCGAGCCGGAGCTGCCGGCGGGGCCGCGCACGCGCACGGTGGCCTGCAGCAGGCGCTCGGTGGTGGCCTCCAGCGCCGCCTGCAGATCGGGGTGGAATGGGAGCATGGCGTCAGCCCTCCTGATGTGGGCGCTCGCCCACCACCACGGTGATCGCCGTTCGATGTCCGCCGCGCACGACGTCCATGGGGAGCGGCTCTCCCACCCGGTCGGCGCCGAGTTGGGCGAGGACGTCGCCGGGGTCGGTGACCCGACGGCCGCCGACGTCGAGGATCACGTCGCCCAGCAGCAGGCCGGCGCGGTCGGCGGGCCCGCCGGTCTCCAGGCTCACCACCATCAGCGCCACGTCGTGGTCCACGTCCAGCGCCTGACGCAGCGATCCCGGCAGCCGCACCGGCTGCATGCCGACCCCCAGGTAGCCGCG
>DATANT010000400.1:0-4628 GCA_036266115.1 Gemmatimonadaceae bacterium
GCGTGGAGCTGGCCGTAGGCGGCGCGGTAGGCCGCCGAGTGCTGGTAGCCGTAGTGGGCGCTGACGTGGTGCGTCTCGAGCCCGGTGGCATCGACGGCCGCCGTGGGGCCGCGGGCGGCGAGGAGCCCGGCCCGGGCCGCGCGGGCGAAGATGGCTTGCTGCGCCGGGGCGAAGGTCCCCCTTTTTCCGCCTCCGCGAGGAGCCGGTGCGCCGCGTAGCAGAGGGTCGAGTAGTGGGGCACCTTGCGCAGGCCGAGGGCGCGTCGCAGCTCGCGCCACTCGCCGAGGAGCGTCACCACGCCGCGGTAGTCGAGGCGCAGCATCTGCTTGACCGTGAGGAGGGCGAAGAGCTGGGGCTGGGTGAAGTCGTGGCGCGAGTGCGGGCCCGAGTAGCGGGGCAAGGCGTCCTGACCGACGGCCAGCGCGGTGCGCGCCAGCCGGACGGCCGACTTCGTCATGGCTCGCGTCGTCTCCATTGCCGGCTCCCGCTCGCTGCGCCACTCAAGCCCGCATACAGCGCGCCATGCCTCCGGTCAATTCAACAGAGCCCTTGTCATCCCGCAGGAGCGTCGAAGACGCGAGTGTCGGGATCGCCTTCCCGTCCCGTGATGCGCGTCCGCCGTGCCTGCCTGCCTGCCTGCCTGCCGTCGCTGTCGGGTGTTCGGGGTCAACCTGCCGCGAGGGAGAGCGATCCCGACACTCGCTCGCTGCGCTCGCTCCTGCGGGATGACAATCTTGGCCGGCATCCCTTGCGGGAGCGCTCCTGCGGGATGACACCGTGGGCTGGCCCCACGCTCGGCAGTGCTCCGACGGGATGACACCCTTGACTGGCCCCGCTTCGGCAGTGCTCCTGCCGGATGACACCGTGGACCATATTCCCTGCTGTCCACTCGCTGCTGCCGGATGACACGCGGCAACGGACCGCCAGCTGCCACGGCCGACGGTCACCGCGGATAGGTGACGCACATCAGAACGCCGCCCCGGCGCGCTCGTACACCTCGAGCACTCCGCCCTGGCTCCGCGACGCGAACAACGCCGTCACTTCATGCGCCGCCTGCGGCCGCGCGAAGAGAAAGCCCTGCCCGTACCCGCACCCCGCCTCGCGGAGCCGCGTGGCCTGCTCGGCATGCTCGATCCCTTCCGCCACGCAGCGGAGCCCGAGGGTGGTCGCGAGGCCGACGATGCCGCGCGCCAGCGCGGCGTCGGACGCGTCGCGCGCCACACCATCGATGAACGCCTTGTCGATCTTGAGCACGTCCACCGGGAACCGCCGGAGATACGCCAGCGACGAGTAGCCGGTGCCGAAATCGTCGATGGCGAGCCGCACGCCGAGCGCCCGGAGGGCGTGCAGGGTGCGGAGCGCGGCGTCCGCGCGCTGCATGAGGACGCTCTCGGTGATCTCGAGCAGCAACCGCTCCGGCTCGAGACCGGCGTCCGCGAGCGCGGCGGCCACCTCGTCCACCAGCGACGCGTCCTCGAGCTGCCGACCCGAGAGATTCACGGAAACGTAGGGCGCGGCCGGTCCCGATGCACCATTCATCGAGTCCGCCGGACGCTGCCACTCGACGGCCTGTCGGCATGCGGCGCGCAGCACCCAGCGACCCAGTGGGACGATCAGCCCCGTCGCCTCGGCGAGCGGGATGAACTGCGCGGGACTGATGAGCCCACGCGTCGGATGCTCCCAGCGCACCAGGGCTTCGGCGCCCGCGATGCGCTCGTCGTCGAGCGCGACGATGGGCTGATACTCCACCCGGAGCTCGGCGTCGGGCTCCGCCAGTGCGCGCCGCAGGTCCGACTCCAGCTCCAGCCGCTCCAGCACGGCGGCGTGCATGGCGGGCGCGAACAGCTCGTAGCCTCCGCGGCCGTGCTGCTTGGCGCGGTACATGGCCACGTCGGCGTTCCGCAGTAGCTCCTCGGCGCCGTCATCGGGCGTGGCGCGCGCCACCCCGATGCTGAGGCCCACGAGCACCTCCGCGCGCTCCAGCACGATGGGCGCCTGCATGGCGCGGAGGATGCGCTCCACCACCGTCAGTACGTCCGCGTCCACGCGCACGCGATCCACCAGCACCGCGAACTCGTCGCCGCCCAGGCGCGCGACCGTGTCGCAGCCGCGCGTGGCATGCAGCAGGCGCCGGGCCACCTCCACCAGCAGCTGGTCGCCCACGGCGTGGCCGAGCGAGTCGTTGACGGTCTTGAAGTGATCCAGGTCCAGGAAGAGCACCGCCACGGCATCGCACGAGTGCACGTGACGGGCGAGTGCCCGATTCACCTCCTCGCGGAAGCGCGCGCGGTTGGCGAGTCCCGTGAGCGGGTCGTGGTATGCCTGATACGCGAGCTGCTCCTGGCTGCTCCGGAGCGCCTGCTCGGCAAGCGTGCGCTCGTGGATCTCCGCGGTGAGCACCGTGTTCGCGGCGGCCAGATCAGCCCCGCGTTGCTCGAGCTGCACGCGCTTGCGGGCCAGGGAGGCCATGAGGCGGGCGAAGGAGAGGTGCAGCCAGCGGATCTCGACCGCCAGCCGCGTCGAGCGCGCCGAGGGCTCCGTTCCTACGGCCGCTCGCCCCGGCGCGGAGCGGGCCGATGCGTCGCCCGCGCCCACGCTGGCGCGCAGGTGGGCCACGAACGCCTCCAGCGGGCCGAGCACGGAGCGGGCGAGCAGTGCCGCGCCGACCCCCGCGAGCGTGACGGCGATCAGGCCGCACACGATGAACTCGACGAGCAGCGTCCGGGTCGTGCGGCGCAGCGTGGACGACACCGGCTGAAGCAGCGTGAGACGCACGGGCGCGCCCTGTGGCGTGATGCCCACGGCCAGTGAGGCGACGACGTACTCCACGTCGCCCACCTGCACCGGGTGCGGCGGCACGTCGGCGGACGGATCGGCGGCGGCGGGGACCAGCCCAGCGAGGGGGAGCTCGGGCTCGGTGGAGCCCACCACGCGTTCCCCCTCCGTGATCACGAGCTCACCGCCGAACGCGTGCCGCAGCCCGTGCAGATAGGCGATGTCGAGCCGCTCGCCCAGCAGCACCGTGCCCACGGTGAAGCCGTCGAGCACGATCGGCGCGGCGGCGACCTGGAAGTAGCTGTCGCCCTCGTGCAGGACCGAGAGATAGAGCTCGCTCGGTCCGCCGTCGTACGCGGGGTCCAGTGCGTGGCGCACGGCCGCGAGCACCGAGAGATCGGTGCCGGCCGCTGGCTCGCCGGCCGCGACCCCCGCGGCATTGGGCGGCACGAACGCCGCGAACAGCCCTCCCTCCTCGTCGGTGATCGCGACCAGGTCACGCCCCAGGTCGGGGGCCAGCCGCGCCAGCTCCCGGCGCACCGTGCGCGCGAGGTCCGCGTCCCGGGCCGCGCCCTCGGCCCCATCGCGCGCGCCGAGCGTGCGCTCGATGCGCGCGGTGGCCACCGCGGAGCGGAGATTCGGGTTGGCGGCGAGCAGCGCGGCCGCGGCCACGAACTGCTGGTCGCCGCGCCGCTGCAGCGCCAGGAGCGTGCGCTGCCCCTGCCCCACCTGGTCGGCCACCAGCGTGCGGGTGGTGCCGTGCATGCGCACGCTGAGCAGCGCGAAGGCGGTCCCCACCACCAGCGCCGTCGCCGCCGCGCTCAGGATCGCGAGGCGCACGCCCAGGCGCGTTCCGCGCTCGCGCCGGCCGCGCATCGCGCGCGGCCGGCGCGGTGGTGGTGATGGGCCTTCGCCGCCGCGCGTCACCGCTCGCGTGCGGCGTCGGCGGCCGGGAGCGGGATGGTGAAGTCCACCTGCGCGCGCTGGCCCTGCGCCAGGTGCAGCCGGTGCGTGATGGGCCGGATGCGCTCGTGCCAGGCCACCAGGATGTAGTCGCCCGGCGGAAGATTGGGGATCGTGTACCGGCCATCGGCGTCCGGCACCGCGAAATACGGATTGTCGAGCACCAGTACCACGGCACTCATGTCCGAATGGGTGTGGCAGAACACCTGGACGACGCCGGCCTTGTCGAACGTGACGGACCGGGAGACGCCGCGCGGGTAGCGCCCGAGATCGAACTCCTTGGCGCTCGACAGCGAGAAGACGTTGTGGAACAGCGCGTCGTCATTCGGGAAGTGCACCGTCGTGCCGCGTACCACCGGCAGCATACGGGGCGTGAAGCGCTCGGCCTTCTGCCGGAGCACCGCGTTCCCGGTGGGCGCGGGGGTCGCGCCCGACGGCACACGCTCGATGTACACGACGATGTTCTGGCGCTCGTCGTGCTCGCCCACGGCGGCCGGCGGCGCGCTCGCTCCCGGCTCGTCGTAGATCCGGAAGCGCGGGCGACGGCTCGTGAGCGCGCGCGAGACCTCGACGCGCCCCTCGACGGATGCGGTTGCCGGGCTTTCAGGCGCCGACGCGACGGGCGTCGCGCGCGAGGGGTGCACCGCCCCGAGCACGATGACCGGAATCCCGACGAGGCAGAGGCGACGGAGTGGGCGGAGCGATCGCATCGGGGAGGGCACGGACGGGGGGTGACGTGGCCAGTTCCACCACCGCCCTCTCCACGCGAGGATGAGCGGGACGGCCCGGACGCGACGAGGGAAAGCGTGGGCGAGTGCGCCGGCGCAGGTGGCCGAGCGGCCGCGTCAGCCGCACTGGTAAAGACGATGGCGGGGCGGGCGGGTCACCGG
>DATANT010000401.1:0-16683 GCA_036266115.1 Gemmatimonadaceae bacterium
GAGCTGGGGGCGGTGCTGTCGCTGCCGGACGAGGGCGAGCGGCCGGTGGCATGAGGGCGGCGTGAGCGCGGTGGGACGGGCTGTCGGTGGAGTCATGCATGGCGCGAGGAGCGTGTCATCGCACGGCAGCGTGACTGGGGAGGAGGTCCGTCAAGACGGCCCTCGCGCCAGAGCGTGGTCGCGGGTGAGGCCAGTCGATCGTGTAATCCCGCCGGAGCCCTGATGGACGATGAAGCCAGTCAAGGTTGTCATCCCGCAGGAGCGAGGGCAGCGAGCGAGTGTCGGGATCGCTCTCCCCGCGCGGCTGTTCGGCCCCGGTCCGCCGTCAACGGCGGCAGGCAGGCACGGCGGAGGCGCACCACGGGACGGGAAGGCGATCCCGACACTCGTGTGCGGCCCTGCGGGCCGCGCACTCCTGCGGGATGACAATGAAGGCTCCGTCCTGCGGACGGCTCTCTCCTGCGGGATGACAAGGAAGGACTGATCCCGCTCCGGGCGCACTCCTGCGGGATGACAGAGAATGCTTCGCCTCGCAGGCCGATGAATGCACGGCGCAATCCTGCTGGATGGCGACAGGCCCTGCCCCCGGCTCCCGCGGGGCTCGCCGGGGAGATGCCGGGAAGCCGAGACGATCACGGGGGACGCCGGGCGGTGCAGCCACCCCGACGTCCCCCGTGATCGTTCGTGCTCCCCACCGGAAGCTGGACGCTAGCGCAGCCCCACCGAGATCCCGATGTGGTACGTGAGCAGGCTGACGTCGCTCTGCTGCACGTTGTAGAACGGCGTGCCGCCGCCCGGCCGCTCCACGATGTCGCCCTCGCGCAGATAGCGCAGCTGGCCGTTGTTCAGGTAGCGCAGGCCGAGGTCCAGGGAGATCGGGGTGCGGCCCGCGCCGCTGAGGGGCACGAGCACGCCGGCCGATCCCCCCCACGAGAAGTTGTTGTCGCTCAAGTCGGTGGTCGTGTCGTAGGTCTGGTCGTTCCAGGTGCCCTCGAGGCTGGACGTCGTCCACATCCACGTCCAGCCCACGGTGCCGCTCGCGTACGGCCGAATGGCGCCGGTGGGCGCCACGATCTGCGGACCGACCTGGAAGAAGGCGATGTTGTTGGACGTCGTCAGGTCCGCGTCGAACCGGCAGTCGTAGAGGCACACGGGGGTGCGGTCGTGGCCGTAGTTCATCAGGCCACCCTCCACGCGCACGCCGAACGCGCCGCTGGGCCCCATGAGCATCGTGGCCGAGACGTCACCGCCCCACCCGCGCTTGATGAAATCGGCGAACTCGCCTACCGGCTGCGCATAGTAGAACTGGCCGCCGAAGAGCGCGCGCAGTGGCGCGGCGCTGGAGTCGTCGATGATGCCGTCGCCCGGGATGTCCTGCGCGTGGAGCGGGGCCGCGGCCGCGCCAAGGAGCAGCGCCAGGCCGGCGAGCAGGGCGCGAATCGATATGAATGGCAAACGAACGTCGGGTCGCATGAAAGTCGCGTGTTGGTGGTCGTCGTGGGACGGGCGCGGCCGGCATCGTGCGCCGCGCCGTCGTCGCCACTCAGGACGGCGCCCCGGGCCCGCGGGTTTCATCCGGCGAGCCGCGCGGCTCGCCGGTGTGCGCGGCGGCCTGTGGGAGCCATCGGATATTACTGACCCTGCCGACGCGAGCGCGCGTCACCGACGCCGATGGCGCCGAGCGACACGCGCACCGCGCCCGCCCCCGAGGTCCCGAGACCCATGGCCCGGTACTACACCTCGTCCCTGGAAACGCTACGGCTCCTCGCCGAACGGATCGCCCGGCGGCGCGACCAGCGCCGGGGTGACGGCGGGGCGCTCGCCGCGTTCCATCCACCGCGCCATGTCGTCGTGGATGGCGAGCCAGTGGGCGCGCGACGCGTCGTCGCCACTCCGACTGCGCCGCTGGGCGACGGGCTGCAGCGTGGTGAGCTTGTAGTTCGCCATCGCCCGCACCTCGGGCGCCACGGTGGTGTCCGACGCCAGCCAGAGCAGCCGGTCGGCCACGGCGCGCTGCGTCACGCGCTGCACGGCGGCCAGCTCCGGCGCGGCCGGCGCCGCGGTGTTCCAGGTGGCGGCGGTCAGCCGGTCGATGGTCTGACCCAGCGTGAGCGCGCCCGGGGACCGAGCGGCGAACTGCACCAGCCGCGCGGCACGCTCGGGCTGCAGCACCAGGTTCACCACCATCTGCGCCAGCGTGCGCGCGGCGCCCAGCTCGTCGAACGCGGGCGCGGTGCGCGTGCCGAACAGCTCCACGCTGCCGGGATAGCCATACGGCCGCGGCGCGAGCAGCGTGAGCAGCGTATCCGGAATCACCAGCTCGGCGGGCGCCAGCGCGGCCACGAGCTGCTCCAGCGCCGCCCGCTGCCGATCGGTGGCGATGGGACGCGTGGCCTGCAGCCCGTCACCACGGGTGGCGAAGGAGTACTCCATGCCGCCCACGGTCTTGGCCACGCCGTTGAGCGCGAAGCGGTGCATGAAGTACACGGGCGCGAACCGCTCCTGCAGCAGCGCGACCGGCTCGCCGGGACGGATGTTGCGCTCCCCGAAGCGCCGCATGGCCACCCGCCGCACGTCCATCTGGTGGCGCAGGAACTCGTCGGCGGTGGCGGCGTCGTCCCACAGGTTGGTGCGCGGGTCGCTCGACGACTCGGGGCGCGCGTCGGCGTCGGACAGGAAGAGGAAGCCCTGGCGCAGCCCGTCGCGCACGATGGCGCGCAGCGAGTCCGCCTCGCTCGCCGGCGGGAAGATGCCGTAGCCCCAGCGGATGGCCCACACGTCGTACTCGCCGGGCCCCACGTCGTACGCGCTGGCGATGTCGATCTCCCCGCGCGCATCGAGCCGCACGCGCGGCGGCGGGTAGTCCATGAGCGACCCACGCTCGTAGGTGCTGGCGATGTAGTTGTGGGCCAGGCCCAGGGTGTGCCCCACCTCGTGCGCGCTCACCTGGCGCACGCGCGCGAGCACGAACGCGGTGTCGGCGGCCGCCGCGTCGGCGCCCATGAGCCCCGCGTACAGGTTGTAGTCGGTGCGCGCGCGGTGCGAGTCCAGGCGCGCCATGGCCTTGAGGATCTCACCCGTGCGCGGGTCGCCCAGCGAGCCGCCGATGGACCAGCCGCGCTCGTGGCGATTCACCCACTGCACCACGTTGTACCGCGCGTCCATGGGATCCACGCCCTCGGGCAGCAGCTCCACGCGGAACGCGCCCTCGAGCCCCGCCCGGTCGAACGCGTCGCTCCACCAGCGCACGCCCTCCAGCGTGGCGGTGCGAATGGGCTCGGGCATGCCGCGGTCCACGTAGTAGACCAGCGGGTTCCGGAAGCCGCTCTTGGGGTCGGCCGGGTTCACCCGCTCCAGCCGATGCCGCGCGATCCAGCGCTGCTCCAGCGAGCCCTGGATGGGCTGCGCGTAGTCGCGGAAGGTGATGCCGAAGTACCCCACGCGCGGATCGTTGACGCGCGGCCGGTAGCCACCGTCGGGCAGCGCGAGAAAGCTCAGGTGCTGCCGCAGCGTGAACGCGTTCCCGTCGGGCGTGACCATGTTCACGATGCGGCCCGGATTCCCCTGGGCGGCGAACGTGAGCTGGACGTCGATCTCCGTGTTCTCGGGAAACGCCTTCGTGTACGGCCGGTAGATGCCCGACCGATCCTTCGCGACGGCGTAGCTCCCCTGGTTGCCGCGCTGGAGGGTGCCGGCCACGCCCCGCCAGTCGCGCAGCGCGAAGTCGGTGGCGTCCACCAGGATGCGCCCTCCCTCCTGCGCCAGGACGGGCAGCGCGGCCACGGTGCTCGCCGGGAACGACTCCTCCACCGAGCGGACGTGGGCGGGATTGTCGGCGGCGGAGCTGCGGTAGCTCCAGTTTTCCAGCACCACGAGCACGCGCTCCCCGTTGCGGTCGAAGCGCGCCACCCACGAGTCGCCGTCGGCGCCGCGGTCGATGCCCACCGGGTTGGAGCCAAGCCCCGTGGGGCCGGTGACGGCGAAGATCACGCGCATCGAATCCCGCGGGATCTCGAGCAGTAGCTTGCCCTGGCGCTCGTCCACGTACACCGGCAGCAGCCCGTCCTGACGCTGCAGCCCGGCGGTACGGGCGGCGATGCTGCGTGCCGGACCATCCGGCCGGCCGGCCGTGGAAGGCGTGGCGGCCGCCGCGGGAGCAGGGGCCGGCGAGGCGGCGGGGGAAGGCCTGGCGCAGGCCGCGGCCACGAGGGCCAGCGGCAGGATGGCGGCGAGCCGAGCGCTCGCGCGGGGGATACGGCGTCGCATGCGTGTCCGGTTGGGGGTTCCTCGAAGATACGGCCGTGGCTGCCCCGCCGCTGCCGGCGGCGGCGCCGCGGCCGAGACGATGCGCGCGGACGTGCCGGCGCGTACCTTCGCCCCAACGAGGCGGGCACCCGGCCGCCCGTGGACGTCCGCTCTCCCGCCATCCATGGAGGATCCCGTGGCCCTCGCCCCCGCGTCTCGCCTCCTCCCCCGGCTCGCGGCCCTCTCGGCGCTCGCCCTCGCTGTCGGTTGCGCGTCCAGCGGCGCTCCGCGCCCGGCGCCGTCGAGGACGGAGGAGCGCACGATGATCGTGGACGATCAGATGATCAAGCTGACGTCCGACACCCGCGCGCTGAGCGGGCCCGTGGCGGCGTCGCAGGCCGCGTCCTTCTCGGCGCTGGAACAGGCGTACGCGGACCTGGGCCTCGAGCTCTCCGCGCGCGATCCGGCAAACGGCGTACTGGCGGTGGAATCGGCGCGCCTGATGCGCCGCCTGGGTGGCACGTCGCTCTCCAAGTTCTTCGACTGCGGCACCACGTTCGGCGGTCCCGCCGCCGACAACCACCGTATCCGGCTCTCGGTGCAGAGCACCGTGCGCGCGGCCGGCGACAACGCCTCGGAGGTGGCCACCCTGGTACGGGTGTTCGCGCAGAACATGGAGGGCACCAGCCGCAACGAGTTCAGTTGCACGAGCACCGGGGCGCTGGAGGAGCGGCTGTTGGGGGACGTGAGGATGCGGGTGGCGCGGGGCCAGTGAGCGGGGCGGACGGTCGTCCGCGATCGGGGAGTGCCATCGGGGGCCGGGATCAGCGGCGCGTGCCGGGGCCGGGCACCACTCGGGGCCGGGAGACAGCGTTCAGCCGTGCCGTCCCGGCCATCCGCTCGCGGCCAGCCGGACTGACACCCCGCCTGCGCCCTGCCACTGCCGCGGGCGCCGCCCATCCCGCGACGCTCCACCCGTGACGCGCATCGCTCGCCCCGGCCCGCGCCCACCCGCGGCTACCGCCGCAGGTTGTCGCGCAACACGGTGAGCAGCAACACGATCGCCACCATGCTGAAGCAGATGGACGACACCCGCCACACCAGCCCGGCCTGGGTCTGCGCGAGCGTCGCGAACCCGAGCGCGAGGAGCGCGAGCCCCAGCCGGCGCGTCCAGGCCGGCCAGCCCTGCCCACGGCTCGTCTGCGCCGCCGTCCACCACAGCATTGCCCCCACCACGAACGTCCCGACCCCGAGCCAGAGGTAGTGCTGTGGCGTCACCGGCCGGGCTCAGCTCGCGGCCGTGATGGCATACGAGCCGCTCGCCCGCTTGCGCCGCTGCTTCTGCGCGTACATCACGCGATCCGCATGGCGGATCACGGTGTCGAGCTCCGCGGCCGACGCGTACTCCGCCGCTCCCACGCTCGCCTCGAGCATGCAGTGCGCGTCCTCCGCGGACAGCAGCAGCGGCGGCGCCTCCAGGATGGCCGCCTCCAGCATGGGCTGCGCCTGCGCCGCCCGCGCGCCGGGCAGCACCAGGATGAACTCGTCCCCACCCCACCGGAACACCGACGCCGAGGCGGGCACCGCCGAGCGGAGCACCCGGGCCGCGTGGCGCAGCAGCTCGTCGCCCGCGGAGTGGCCGTAGCGGTCGTTGACCACCTTCAGGTTGTCCAGGTCCACCACCACCACCGTGCCGCGCGCCGACCGCAGGTCCTCGCGCGCCGTCATCTCCAGATAGCCCTGGCGGTTCAGGCAGCCGGTGAGCGAGTCCGTGTGGGCCAGGCTCCGCATGTCACGCAGCGTGAGGCCGAGCCGCTCGTTCGCGTCGTCCGCCTCGCGCTTGGCGTCCTCCATGAGCACCACCACCATGCCGAAGCCCAGGAACATCTGCAGGAGGAAGTCGGCGAACGAGTTGTAGCGCACGAGCATGTCCAGCCAGTCGCTGGCCGGCAGCAGCGTCAGGGTGCCCGTGGCCTGCCCGAAAGCCGGCAGATACACGAGCCAGAGCAGCGCGTTGAGCGAGAACATCGCGCCCGCGGCGCCGGTGCCCAGCGTGCGGCGGGACGGCGGCAGCCCCACCAGCATGCAGGCGCCGGCGAAGCCGAGCAGGGTTCCGGTGACCGGGGTCTGCCAGACGATCAGCTCGCGGGGGGCGTTCACGACCAGCAGCGACGTCACGGCGTAGAGCGCGAGCATCGGAAGCCAGGTGCGGAGCGCCGCCGGCGGGATGCGGCCGCGGACGTACTGCAGCGTGCCCAGGACGAACAGGAAGATCGCGGCCAGCTTGAACAGCTGGTACACCGCCGGGAGCACCGGCGTGTGGAAGGTGTCCGCCCACGCGCTCGGCAACAGCTCGCTCTGGCGCACGAAGCGGCGCACCACTCCGCCGCCGATGGCGATCGTCATGGCCCCCCACGCCGCCGTCCAGAGGCCGAAGTAGGTGCGCCGCGCCCGCCGCTGAAGCAGCCCGAAGAGAGCGAACAACATGACGCACCCCACCAGCTGGGTGAGGCTGCCCGCTATGCCGATGAGTTCCTGAACCTGTTCAGTGGTCATGCCGGAGGGCGAGCGGGCGTGGACCGGGGCACCTACACGGTGCGTCCGGCGGGGCGGATCCTGGCGGCACGCGAGCCTGGCATGCCATCGGCGAGAGCCGCACGTGCAGCAGAATGCGACACGAGACCGCATTTTGCCAGCGCCATGCGCCCGAAACGGGCAATTCGCGCCCGTTTCCCTCTTGAAGGGCAACCCACGGGCCACACTTCCGCCCACGGGCGCGCCGGGGCTGGCGAGGACATTGCACTCGGGATGGTGGCCAACGCCAGGCACGAGGGCCCGGCGCCGGCGCATTCGCTCCGTGACCGAGATCACAGTGCGCAACGTCCTCTGGGCGATCGGCCTCCTGCCGCTGCTGGTGCTGGCGGCCATCGGCTTCCGCTACCTGATCCGCGGCACCCCGATACGCCGGGTGCACCGCTCCGGCCCGCACGGCCAGGTGGGATCCGTGGCCGACGAGGAGTTCACCGACGTGGTGGAGCTCCTCGGGAAGGTCTCGCTCCGCCCGGGGAACGAGGTGACGTTCACGCGGTGCGGCGACGAGACGTATCCGCGCCTCTGGGAGGACCTGCGCTCGGCCCGCCGCTCGATCACGCTGCAGATGTACTACTGCAAGATGGGCGCGGTGTCCGACCAGCTGGCGGCCATCATCACCGAGCGCGCGCAGGCCGGGGTGAAGGTGCTCTTCCTGCTGGACGCGTTCGGCGCGCAGGACCTCACCGAGGCCTATCTCCAGCGGCTGACCGACGCCGGCGTGACGGTGCGGAAGTTCCGCCCCGTGCAGTGGTACGCCGTGGAGAAGGCCTACAACCGCTCGCACATCCGGGTGGTGACGGTGGACGGCCTGGTGGGCTGGACGGGCGGCTTCGGGCTGGACGACAAGTGGCTGGGTGACGGACGCACGGTGGACCAGTGGCGCGACACCAACGTGCGCTTCACGGGCCCTGCCGTGCGCGACCTGCAGGCCACCTTCGCGGCCGGCTGGGCGGAGGCCACCGGCGAGCTGCTGGCGGGGGACCTCTGGTTCGCGCCCTGCCCGCCCATCGAGAAGGGGGTGGGTGTCCAGGCCGGCGTGATGCATGCCGCCCCGACCATGGGCAGCACCGTGGCCGAACGATTCCTGGCCCTCGCCATGAGCGGCGCGCGCCAGACGCTCTATATCGCCAACGCGTACTTCGTGCCCGACGACGACTTCTGTGGGCTGCTGGCCGAGGCCGCACGCCGCGGGGTGGACACGCGCATCCTCACCGCCGGCCCGCTCACCGACACCATGTCCACGCTCTACGCGGGGCGCGCGCGGTACGAGGAGCTGCTCGCCGCCGGCGTGCGGGTGTTCGAGTACCAACCCACGATGATGCACGCCAAGACGCTGGTCGTCGACGCGTGCTTCGGCTCGGCCGGCACGATGAACTTCGACAACCGGTCCATGGCGTTCAACGACGAGACGAACCTCGTGTTCCTGGACGGGAACCTCGGGCGGCAGCTGCACCAGATCTTCCTGGAGGACCTGATGTTCGCGCGGGAGATCACGCTCGAGGAGTTCCGGCGGCGTCCGGCCATGGAGCGGATCAAGGAACGCGGGGCGCGCCTGATCGCGCGCATCCTCTAGATTGGCGACCCCTCGGGGGGGAACGGCCCCGGACGGCCGCGAGGGATGGCTGCCGGGGAAACGTTGCCTGCCTGCGCGGCGGGGGTACATTAGCGACACGCATGCGACCCTCCTCCACTCCCCCCGTCGTCTGGACCCGCGCGGCGGGGATCGCCGCGGTCTCGGCGGGCGTCATCGCGCTGGGCGGGTGGGCACTGGCGGTGCCCAAGCTCGCTGGCTCCGTACGCGGCCTGCCGCCACTGAGCCCGCTCACCGCGGTGGCGCTGGCCCTGGCCGGGGGCGCGCTCCTGCTGCTCACGCGCCCCCGGCCCCCGATGGCGCGCTACGCGGGTGGTGCGCTCGCCGCGCTCTGTGCGCTGGCCGCGCTGGCCGGCTTCCTGATGCAGGCCACGCCGGTGCCGCCGGAGAGCGCCGCGGCCACCGTGGCCACCTGGTGGGACCACCCACGCGTGCTGCTGCACCTGCCACCATCGGTGGCCACGTGCAGCGCCCTGCTCGGATTGGGGCTCGCGCTGCTCGCCATGGTGGTGCGCACGACGGAGGGGACGCGCGTGGCGCAGGGTGTGGCCCTCGCGCCGCTGCTGCTGGCGCTGTTCACCACCGCGCCGCTGGTGAACCCCGATCTGCCGCGCTGGGCGGAGCGGCATTCCATGGCCATGCCGCCGCACTCGGCGTATCTCGTGCTCCTGCTGGCCGTGGGCGTGGTGCTGGCGCAGCCCGAGCGTGGGGCGCCGTGGGGCCTGCCGCTGCAGGCCGCCGCCACCCGGGTGCTGCGCGCGCTCCTGCCCGCCGTGCTGCTGGTGGCGCCGGCGTTCGGCTGGATGGGCGCGGCGTTCGTCCGCCCCGATCATGCGGGCGCCGACGTGCGGCGCACGCTCATCGTGGTGGCCGAAGTCGCCGCGCTAGGCGCCTTCGCGTTCGCCATGGTGCGACGCGCCCACCGGCGCGAGACGATCGCTCGCCGGCACCAGGAGGCACGACGCGGCGCGAGCCGGCGCGCCGCCCGTGGCGGCGAACGCGGTGAGCGCGGTGAGCGCATGGAGGCGCACCGCCGCCAGCTGCATCACATCCTGCGCGTGCTGCCGGCCCCGTTCATCGTGCTCGACGTCCGCGGCGCCATCGGCTTCGCGAACCCCGAGGCCGAGCGTTTCTTTCGCCGGCCCACGGGCGGCCTGGTGGGACTGCAGCTGCAGGACATGGTGGGCGGCGAGAGCTGGTCGCGCGTGGCGCGCGTGATCGACGAGGTGCAGGAGAGTGGCGAGCAGGTGAGCGTCACCGCGGAGCTGGGCAGCGCCCGCCGGGTGGAGCTGCGCGCCTTTCCGGCGGACGACGGCGTCGCGCTGTTCGTGCGCGAGCTGCCGGGCCCCCCCGCGCTCGAAGATCCCACGGCGCGGCGGGAGCGGCGGTCGTGATGGTGACGGGGGCGGCATGACCGCCCCCGATCCTCACCGGCGGACCCGCGCCACCGGCTCACTCAACGGCTGCGGCAGCTCCTCCGGATCCACGGGGCGCAGCATCACGTCGAACGCCAGCCAGCATGTGAGCGCGAAGGGGTGGCACACCACCGCGCCCAGTACCATGAGCGCGGCGGCGCCGTACTTCAGCAGCGTCCACGGCGTGTTGGGCCAGGTGAGCAGCATGGTGCCCACCAGCGCGACGGCGAACAGCAGCTCCACGGCCACGAGATTGAACAGGTACGCGCCCAGGAAGTAGTCGCTCTCGCCACGGTCCAGCTGCAGGCCGCAGGTGGGGCAGTCCGGTCGCTGGCGCAGCGGCGACAGGAAGAGCGACCCACCGCCGCAGTTGGGACAGCGCAGCCGGAGCGCGCGGCCGAACAGACGCAGTGCACGCCGCAGATCGAGCTCTGGCGGAGACACGGGCGTGGACATGATCTCAAGATAACGGAGGTGGGCCAGGGCCCGGGGGCCCATGCTAGCTTACCGCGGCCATCCTGGCCACCCCGGCCATCATGGTCGCCCTCCCACGCTGGAGCCCGCCGTGTCCGACGACGCCCGCCGCTGGACCCCCGTCGCCCTGGGGCCCGACATCCCGCCGCCCGCCGGCGCCTACTCGCCCGCCGTTCGCGCGGGTGGACTCATCTTCGTCTCCGGCCAGGTGCCGCGCGATCCGCGCACGGGCGAGATCGTGGGCAGCGACGTGACCACCCAGGCGCGCCAGGTGCTCGCCAACCTGCGGCGCGTGCTCGAGGCCGCGGGCGCCTCGCTCGCCGACGTGGTGTCGGTGACGGTGTACCTCGCGCGCACCGACGACTGGGGCACGTTCAACGAGGAATACAAGCGCACCTTCACCGCGCCGTATCCCACGCGCGCCGTGGTGGGCGCCGAGCTGCGCGGCATCCTCGTGGAGGTGAGCGCGGTGGCCGTGGGGTGATGCATCGTGCGGCGGCTCGCCGCCGCACGATGCGCGCGCACCGTTCTTGAACTCGTCGAGTGCCGAGCAGCGCCGGCGAAGGCGCACCACCGTTCGCCCGTCGGCACGAACCCATCGCCCGATCGCGTGTAGACCCAGCATGCCCCTGCCTCCCCCCTCGGCGCCACGTCGCCTGATTCCCGCCCTCGCGCTGCTGCTCGCATGCGGCACCGACGCCGATGGCCGCCTGGTGGACGAGGTGCCGGCGAGCGCGCCGGCCCGCGCCGCGGCCCTGGTGACGAGCGACGACCCCGCGGTGCAGCGCGCGCGCGCGGCGCTCCTCGAGGGTCGTCCCTTTCTCGCCACGCAGCTCCTCGCGCCGTCGCTGGGCGATCCCGCCCGTCGCACGCCCGAGGTGGTGCTGCTCGCGGCCACCGCCGCCGGCGAGTGGGGAGGTTGGAGCACGGTGGAGTCGCTCCTGCGCGGAGAGCGGTGGCTGGATGCGCAGTTCGACGGCGCCGCGCGCGATCTGCTCGCGCGCGCCGCGCTCGCGCGCCGCGCGGACTCGCTGGCCGCCGAGCATGCGGCGCACGCTGTGACGAGCTCCCGTACCGACATGGATCGCGGCACGCGCCTGGTGCTGCTCGCCCGTGCGCTGGACCGCCTGGAGCAGCGCGACAGCGCCGCGGCCACGTATCGGCGCGCGGCCGGCCTGCTACCGCACGCGGAGAGCTGGCTGCTGCTCCGCGCGGCGGGGGTGACGGACGACCCGTCCGCGCGCCGTGCGCTGCTCGCGCGGGTGACGCTGCCGCCGGCGCGCGCGCGCGTGGCGCGCACCGAGGCGGAGGCGCGCGAGCGCGCGGGTGACCTGCTGGGCGCGGCCACCACGTTCGACAGCCTGGGGAATCCGGCGAGCGCGCTCCGGCTGCGCCTGCGCGCCGCCTCCGCCACCGCGCCCGCGAACCCGGCCACGCTCGACTCGATCCGCATCGGGCTCGCCAGCGTGCTCACGCGGAGTGCCGGCACCGGCGAGGCGCGCACGGCCGCGCACCTGCTGGACTCCGCCTTCACCCCGCTGCGCGCGGCCGAGCATCTGGCCATCGCGCGGTCGCTGGCCGTGAGCGGGCCGGCGGCGCGCGCCGGCACGGCGTACCAGGCCGCCTTCCGCGCCAACCTGGGCACGGACACCGACAGGCTGCGCTACGCCCGCCTGCTCTTCCGGCTGGACCGGTTCGCCGACGCCGCGGCGCAGTTCGCGCTCGTACCGGCCTCGCACCCGCAGGCGGGCGACGCGGCGTACGAGCGCGCCCGCGCGCTGCTGCGTGGCGGTGACCTGACCGCCGCGCGCGGCGCGCTTCGGCAGATGCCTGCCCGCTTTCCCGGCAGCGACGCGGCGGCGCGCGCGCTGTACCTGCTGGCCGACCTGGCCACCGACGAGGGCCGCGACGACGCGGCGCGGGGCACGCTCCGATCGCTGGCCGCCGACTATCCGCGCAGCCCGCTGGCCACACGCGCGCGCTTCAACGCCGCCATCATCGCCTACGCCGGCGGCGCCCACGCCACCGCGGCGCAGGAGTTCGACACGCTGCGCGCGCGCGACCCCGAGGGTGTGCACGCGGCGGGCGCCACCTACTGGAGCGGGCGGGCCTGGCAGCGGGCCGGACGCCCGGAGCTGGCGCGGGAGCGCTGGCGCGCGCTGCTGCGGGACGCCCGGCCGTCGTACTACGCCACCCTCGCGGCGCAGCGGCTGGACACCGCCGGCTGGTCGCCGGCCACCGCCGCCGCCCCGCCGCCGCGCCTGGCCGACGTGGATTCCGCCATGCGGCGCGCCGCCACGCTGGAGGCCACGGGCATGGACCTCGAGGCGCGATTGGAGTACGACGCGATCGCCCGGCGCGCCGGCGACGACCCGGCGCGGCTGCTGGCCACCGCCGCGGCCATGCAGCGGCAGGGCCGCTCGTCGCGTGGCATCACGCTGGCCACGCGCGCCCTGGCCCGCGGCGCCCCGGCGGATGCGGCCACGTACCGCCTGCTCTATCCCGTGCTCCATCAGGACGTGCTCGAGGCCGAGGCCCGCGAGCGGCGCCTGGATCCGGCACTGGTGGCGGCACTGGTGCGGCAGGAGTCCAACTTCGAGCCGTCGGCGCTCTCGCCGGCCGGCGCGCGCGGGCTCATGCAGCTCATGCCACCGGTGGGCCGCTCCATCGCGCGGAGCATGAGCTTTCCGGTGTGGGACACGGCGCTGCTGTTCGAGCCGGACGTGAGCCTGCGGCTGGGCAGCGCGCACCTGGCCACGCTGGTGCGCCAGTACGACGACCTGGCGCACGTGCTGGCCGCCTACAACGCCGGCGGCTCGCGCGTGGCGCGCTGGCGCGCCAAGGGCGGGGTGGCCAACGACCCGGAGCTGTTCACGGAGCGCATCCCCTACGAGGAGACGCGCGACTACGTGCGCATCGTGCTACGCAACCGCGAGATCTACGGCGCGCTCTACCGCTGGCCCTCGGCCGGCGCCAACGGCGATCAGCAGCCGTCCGGGTCGCCGGTGAGGTAGCTCGGGGCCACCGGCAGCAGGCTCCGCGCCTGCTCCAGTGACTGGGCGCGGTCGAGGATGAGGTTGCGCACGCGCACCAGCTCCGCCTGCACCACCTCGGGCGCCCAGACGCCCGAGCCATTCACCGCGCCCGACGCCACGTAGCCGCCGGGCACCGGCACGCCGCGCCGCGCCACCACGCGCCGCGCGAGTGACTCCGCGGCCAGCACGGCCACCTGCCGGTTGGCCGCGGCCCGCGCGTCCTCGTCGCCGGCGACGGACGTGCAGCGCGGAAGGACCGGGCTCGCGAGGTCGCGCAGCACGCCGTGCCCGGCCGCGAACGGCGCGGAGCCGCTGGGGGTGGCCACGTCCAGGACGCGGCGCATGAGGTCGAACGACGTGGGCGCGCGCCCCAGCCCGTAGCGACGCAGGTACCAGTCGCGCGTCACCGGCGGCAGGGCGGTCATCTGCGCCAGCACGGCCATCGTGGCGTCGCCGGCCTCGCCCTGCACGTCGGGCGTGCTCACGGCGGCGTAGCCCGTGAGCAGCTCGTCCTGCACCGAGGTGAGATAGCCGTTGGCGCGCCCCTCGCGCGCGAGCGCGGCGGCCACGTACCAGTCCACGCTGCTCGCGAACACCTCCGTGGGCCGCTGCGCGTGCGGCGCCTGGTAGCGGTTCTCCGCGGTGGGCGCCACCAGCGTGGCGCTGGTGAGCGAGCGGAGCGTGTTCGCCATCTGCCCGCGCTTCCCCCGCACCGCCTCGTCCGTGCTGTAGTCGCCCCGCCGGTTGTAGTCCCGCTCCGCCACCTGCCAATCCAGGTCGTGCGCCAGCTCGTGCGCTATGGCGCCGGCGCCGGTGGTCACGGGCAGATAGATGGTGCGCGTGCGTGGGTCGTGCAGCGCCAGGGCGTGGTCGCCCATCGGCCGGTCGGAGAAGTGCACGCGCAGCCCGGTGAGATCGATCGCGGGGAGCACGCGGCGCAGGTCTTCGGCGGCGCTCGCCAGCATGCGGCGGAAGTACGGGCGCCACGCCTCCGGCACGTCCGCGTCGAAGGTGACCGTCCGCACGCCGTAGCCGGCGCGCAGCTCCTGCGCGGTGGGCCCGCCGAAGCCGGGGAACCACACCCGCTCCTGCGCGTAGGGGCGCAGCGTGCTGGCTGCCCACAGCGTGGCGAGCGCCGGGTTCGTGCCCGGCGACGCCCCCAGCTGCGCGTACGCGGCGGCCAGCGTCTCCTCGTTGCGCGCCGCGGCCACGAGCTGGGCGCGCCGCTCACGCTCGGCGCTGCCCAACCCGCCTTCCTTCAGGAGCGAGCGCCGGGAGCTGGCGAACGCCACCACCACCGGGGCCTGCGGCGGCATCGCCTGCACGCCGTCCAGGGCGAGCAGCCGCCGGCCCGCCTCGGCCGGCAGTCGGTGGCGCACCGCCATCTCGCTCGCCGCGGGTGAGGCATCGTCCGTCGACAGCTGCCGGAGCCGCTCCAGCAGCGCCGGCACCTGGGCGACGGCGCGGGAATCGTCTTCGGCGGCCATGGACGCGAGGCGCGGCGACTCCACGGCGAAGCGGCGCCCCACGCGCCAGGCCGGTACCAGCGCCAGCGGGCTCACGTCCTCGTCGCGCGCCTCGCGCAGGAGCGCCAGCAGATCGGCGTGCGCCAGCTCGCGGTCGCGCAGCTGGGCCGCCGCGCGTGCCACGGGCGTGAGCGCGCCGGAGCGCACCAGGCGCTCCGCGCCGGCCAGCGAGTAGGCCAGGCGCACCGTGGCCTCACCGTCCAGCGGGTCGTCGGCTTCGCGCACGGCGTCGGCGATCGCGGCCAGGTGCAGGGCGCCCGCGCCCGGGCCGGTGGTGGCCGGGGTGTTGCCGATGGAGTCGAGCGCCGCCGGCTCCACCACGTACGTCTCGCGGTCGAAGGTCATGGCCAGCAGCGCCCACGCCGTCCGACGCCGGAGCGCGGGCGACAGGCGCGGGTCGGCGAGCGCCTGATCCACGAGGCGGAAGGGGCTGCCCAGCCCCAGCCGCGCGCGCTCCAGGTAGCCGAGGGCCATGAGCTGGGCCGGGTTGGCCTGATCGGTGGCGGCGAGCCACTGCTGGCGCCACTCGCGCGCATCCTCGAACTGACGCGCCACTTCGGGGGCCACGGGCCCTCGACCGCACGCCACCACCCCGAGTGCGAGCACGCCGAGCGCCAGCCGGACGGCGACCTTCATACCGGAGCGACGCTGGAGTCGGGCGCGAGGCAACACGAGGGGCGTCCTGGGTGCGGGAGATGCCCGGAGGCAGACGTCTCAGGATACCCTGCGGGGACGTCAACGGTCCAGTGCGGCGAGTGCATTCTCCCTGCGGAATCAGCGTCACGCGCCGCTACGCGTCGCGAGATGATCCACCCCATGATCCACCACTCGCGATCCCCACGGACCGCGGCGCGCGCCCGCGGGTTACAAGCCAGGTGCAACGGGATCGCGGCTGCGATGTCGTTCCCTCCCCGATCCGTGATTCACGATGGTGGATTTTCTCTCCGACGGCGACTGGTCCGACGACGACCTGGACGCCGAGTTCCCGCTGGGCGACGGCACGGCCGACACGGACGCCATGGTGTACTGTCCGTACTGCGGCCAGCCCAACGAGATCGCGCTGGACCCTGGCAGCGGCGCGCAGCAGCTCTACGAGGAGGACTGCCAGGTGTGCTGCCAGCCGTGGCTGGTGCGCGTGACCTACCACGGCGACGGCACCGCGTCCGCCGAGGTGGAGGCGGCCGACGAGGGGTGACGGAGCAGTGTCGGACGCGTATAACTGTTCACGACCCTCTCTCCGTTCCCGCGCTCACATGATCCGCTTCCGCCACCGTCCGCTGCATCCGTCCTGCGCCATCCCGCGCCGTGGCCGCATTCTCCTCTGCGTGGCGGCCGCGTGGCTCGCGCCAGCAGGGCTCCACGCGCAGGCGGCGCCCGCGCCCGCCCCGCCCGCCGCGCGAGCGGAGGCGGACGCGGCGGCCAGCGCCCGGAGCGCACCGCTCTCCGCGCCCATGCCCATGGACCCCGCGGTGCGCACCGGCACGCTGGCCAACGGCCTGCGCTACTGGATTCGCGCCAACGCGGAGCCCGCCGATCGCGCGGAGCTGCGGCTGGTGGTGAACGCCGGCTCGGTGCTGGAGGACAGCACGCAGCGCGGGCTGGCGCACCTGGTGGAGCACATGGCCTTCAACGGCACCCGCCGCTTTCCCAGGCAGAAGATCGTGAGCTACCTGGAGAGCGTGGGCATGCGGTTCGGGCCGGACGTCAATGCCTACACGAGCTTCGACGAGACGGTGTACATGCTCACCCTGCCCACCGATACGGCGAGCGTGATGGAGACCGGGCTCGACATCCTCGTGGACTGG
>DATANT010000402.1:0-2399 GCA_036266115.1 Gemmatimonadaceae bacterium
GTCACCGGATCGGCCCGCACCGCCCGCCGCACCGGCACGAGAGCGGCCACGACGCCCACCAGCCCGAGCACCAGCGCTACACCCCCGAAGGTGAGCGGGTCGCCCGGCTGCACCTCGTAGAGGAGCGAGCGCACCACGCGCGTCAGCGCGGCGGCGGCGAGGAGTCCGAGCCCGATACCACCCGCGAGCATCGTGGCCGTCTCGCGCGCCACGACCCGCACCACGTCGCTGCGTTGCGCGCCGAGCGCGATCCGGATCCCCAGCTCGCGCGAGCGCCGCTCGACCAGATAGCTCAGTACGCCGAATACGCCGACCGCGGCTAACGTGAGCGCCAGCGCCGCGAAGGTACCGAGGAGGATCGCCACCAGCCGGTCCCCCGCCATCGAGCGCGCCCGCGCCTCGTCCATCGTCATCACGTTCGCCAGCGCGATGCCGGGATCGAGCTCGCGTAGCTCGCGGCGCACCACGGGGAACGCGGTGGTGGCGTTCCCCCCGCTGGTCCGCACGGTGACGATCCCCATCCCCCAGGGGTTCTGCGCGTACGGCACCCACACCAGCGCCCGCGCGCTGTCGCTTGCGCCGTAGTACTTCACGTTCCCCACGACGCCGACGATCTCGCGGTAGACCTTCTCGTCGCGCGACGACATCGCGCGCTTCCCGACCGGGTTCTCGTGCGGGAACATCGCATGCACGAACGCCTCGTTCACGACCATCACCGGCGTGCCGGCCGAATCGTCGTGCGCGGTGAAGTCGCGCCCACGGAGCAGCGGAACGCCGAGGGCCGCGAAATATCCCGGCGTCGCCACGTTCCACTGGACGTTGACCTCGCCCTCCGGCCCGGGGCCCAGCCCCTCGGCGATCATCGAGCGGCCGAGATAGAAGCCGCCGCCGCCAAGCGGGCTCGCGCTCGCGACCCCCGCGGCCGCGATCCCCGGGGCGCTCGCCAGTCGATCACGGAGCTGCATCATGAACGCGGCGACCTGCGCGTTCTGCTCGTAGCGCGCGCTGGCGGGGAGCGAGATCGAAGCGGTGAGCACGTGCCGCGTGTCGAAGCCGGGATCCGCCTGGCGGAGCCGCACGATGCTGCGCACCGCGAGCCCGGCACCGACGAGCAGCACGACCGACAGCGCGAGCTCCACCACGACGAGCAGCCGGCGCACTCGCGCCTCGCCGCGCCCGGTGGTCGCGCGTGTGGTCGCGCGCGCGATTGCCATCCCCGCCTGGCTGCGCGTGGCGCTCACCGCAGGGGCGAGCCCACTGAGCAGCGCCACCAGCATCGACGCGCCGAGCGCGACCGCGAGCGCTGGCAGGCTCACGGCGGCCGTCTCGATCCGCGGTACGTCGGCCGGCGCCACGGCAACGATGAGCCGCACCATCCACGGCGCTACCAGTACCCCGACGACGCCGCCGACCGCGGCGAGCACGCCGCTCTCGGCGAGCGTCTGCGCGACCAGCCGGGCGCGGCTCGCGCCGAGCGCGCTGCGCACCGCGATCTCGCGGCGCCGCGAGGCCGCGCGTGCGAGCTGCAGGCTCGCGACGTTGACACAGGCGATCAGCAGCAGCAGCCCAACCGCGCCCAGCAGGATCCAGAGCGCGCGCGGCGTCGTGGACCCCAGCGCCCACTCGAGGAGCGGTGTCGGGAGCGTCGTCACGCCGCGCCGGATGTCCGGATGCTCGGCCTCCGCGCGCTGCGCGAGCATGACCATCATCGCGCGCGTCCCCTCCAGCCCACGCGCCGGGTCGAGCCGCGCGATCGCGGAGAACACGTAGTTGTCACGACGCTGCATGTCGGGGTCCGCCTCGTCGGTGATGCGGAGCGGTACCCAGACGTCCACATCCACCGGCCAGCGCGCGCCCGCGGGCATGACGCCAACGATGGGGCGCCGGATGCCGTTCAGCTCGATCGTGCGACCCACTGCATCCTGCTGCGCGCCGAACTGGGTGCGCCAGAGCCGGTCGGAGAGGACGACGGCGCGCGGTGCCGCGGGGTCGAAGTCGCCCGGCTGCAGCGGGCGACCCAGCGCGGGCGCGAGCCCGAGCGTGCCGAAGAACTGTGGGCTCACCGCGACCGCCGACACGCGCACCGGCTCCCCCGCCCCTGTGAGGTCCACCTCCGTGTTCTGATAGGCGGCGACGCGGTCGAAGACGCGCTGGTCGCGCCAGTCCATGAAGTCGGCGTACGACACCGACCAGCTCTCGCCGGTGAGGCGGCTGTGCGACTGCGGCACCACGAGCTGCTCGGCGCCGGGGAAGGGGAGCGGGCGCAGGAGCACCGAGTCCACCACGCTGAAGATGGCCGTCGTCGAGCCGATCCCGAGCGCGAGCGTCACCACCGCGGCGAGGGTGAAGGCGGCGCTCTTGCCGAGCGCACGTGCGGCGTAGGCGACTTCTTTGGCGAG
>DATANT010000403.1:0-1521 GCA_036266115.1 Gemmatimonadaceae bacterium
CCCCCGGCGCGCGAGGCCGTCCAGGATCGCCGCCTCCATGCGGTGCGTGCCCGGGTCGTCATGCTGCTCGCCCACCAGCACCACGTCGGCCTGCGTGAGCGCCTGCATCATCGCCTCGAAATCGGTGAAGCGCTGCGCTCGCGCATCGTACACGCGGTGCGGCACGTAGGCCGCGGGCGCCGGCGCGGCCGGCGAGCCGTGCGCGGCGGCCGGATCGGGCGTCTGCGCCGAGAGCGCACCCGCGGTGAGCGCGCCCGCGGCGAGGGAGACGGCGAGCAGCGACGCGAGCGCGACCAGCGAGTGACGGGGCATGCGGGATCGGTGCACGGGAAGGAAGGCGGAAAGCGGCCCACGGCCGCACCGGGTGTCGTCGGCCGGTGCTGCTGGTGCTGCCGCTGGTGCTGCTGGTGCTGCTGGTGCTGCTGGTGCTGCTGTTGATGCTGCGAGCGCTGCGGGAAGGCGCACCTCGCGCCGGATGCTCAGCTCACCGCCGTCAGGGCGCGGGGGACGACGCATCCTCCGCAGGACGCTGGCCGGGAGCGCGCTGGGGGGCGATCACCGGGACGTCGGGCGGCACCTCGCGCAGCGACACGTGGAGGTCCCGCAGCAGACCGTCGCTCAGCTCGTACACCCACCCGTGCACGCCCAGCGGCTGGCCGCGCGCCCACGCCTCCTGCACCACCGGCGTGCGCGCCAGGTTGTGCACCTGCTCGGCCACGTTCAACTCCACCATGCGTCGGTAGCGCAGCTCGTCGTTGGGCAGCGCCGCGAGCTCGGCGGCGTGCAGCCGCATGACGCCGCGGATGTGCGAGAGCCAGTTGTCCACCTGCGGCATGTTGCCGGTGCGCCGGGCCATCGCCGCCGCCACGCCGCCGCAGCCATAGTGGCCGCAGACGAACACCTCGCGCACCTGCAGCACGTCCACCGCGAACTCCAGCACGGCCAGCAGGTTCGTGTCGGTGGGCACCACCAGGTTGGCCACGTTGCGATGCACGAACATCTCGCCGTTGGCCGTGCCGGTGATGACGTTGGCCGGCACGCGCGCATCCGAGCAGCCGATGAACAGGAACTGCGGGTGGTGCTCCGCCGCCAGCTTGGCGAAGAACTCCGGATCGGCGGCAGTCGTCTCCGCCACCCAGCGGCGATTCGACTCGAAGATGCGATTGTAGTGCATGGCCCTCCACTGCTGTCGGTTGGCGACCGCGGCGTGCGGCCCCATGCAGGAATGTTAACGCGCCAGGGGCGCATCCCGCGCTACCCGCCACCCGGAAACACGAACGGCGCCGCTCTCCGGGAGCGGCGCCGTGGGATGATCCGGCGACCCTGCATGGCGCGGCGGGCCACCGCGGGACCGGGACGCCGTCTTACGGCGCGCGGAGCCCCACCTGGGTGAAGAAGCCGTCCTGCGCCATGCGCATCGGCAGCTCGTCGGCCAGAAAGAGCGCGGGCCAGAGCGGGATGCCGGCGGACGCCGTGGCCACCACGGCCGGGCTGCTGAACGCCGTCACCGCGGGGGGCGGT
>DATANT010000404.1:0-2771 GCA_036266115.1 Gemmatimonadaceae bacterium
ACCGCCCCCCGCGGTGACGGCGTTCAGCAGCCCGGCCGTGGTGGCCACGGCGTCCGCCGGCATCCCGCTCTGGCCCGCGCTCTTTCTGGCCGACGAGCTGCCGATGCGCATGGCGCAGGACGGCTTCTTCACCCAGGTGGGATTGCGCGCGCCGTAACCCGGCCGGTTCCCGAACGCCGCCCGCCGTAGCCTCCAGGATCGCCAGACCCTCTCGGCGCCGCTCTCCAGAGCGGCGCCGTTCGTGTTTCCGGGGGGAGGCCGGGAGGCGCGAGAAATGCCCATAGCGCGTTAACATTCCCTGGAGGTGCCGCGCGCCGCGGTGGCCCACCGACCAGTCGTGGAACTCCATGCATTACAAACGGATCTTCGAGTCGAATCGCCGCTGGGTGGCCGAGACCAACGCCGCCGATCCCGAGTTCTTCACCCGGCTGGCCGCGGTGCACAATCCCCAGTTCCTGTTCATCGGCTGCTCGGATGCGCGCGTGCCGGCCAACGTCATCACCGGCACCGAGAACGGTGAGATGTTCGTGCACCGCAACGTGGCTAACCTGGTGGTGCCGAGCGACACGAACCTGCTGGCCGTGCTGCAGTACGCCGTGGACGTGCTGAAGGTGCGCGAGGTGTTCGTATGCGGGCACTACGGCTGCGGCGGTGTGGCGGCGGCCATGGACCGGCGCAATGGCGCGCTCCCGCTGGTAGACAACTGGCTCTCGCACATTCGCGGCGTGATGCGGCTGCACTCCGCCGAGCTCCGGGCGCTGCCGACCGACGAGCTGCGCTACCGGCGCATGGTGGAGCTGAACGTGGCCGAGCAGGTGCACAACCTTGCCCGGACGCCGGTGGTGCAGGAGGCGTGGGCACGTGGCCAGCCGCTGGGTGTGCACGGATGGGCATACGAGCTTGGCGACGGGCTGCTGCGGGACCTCCACGTGTCGCTGCGCGAGATGCCGGCCGACGTCCCGATGATGCACGCCGCCCAGCCCGCCCCGGGCCGCCTCGTGGCGGACACGCCCCCGCCGGCGTCGTGAGCGCCGTGGGCTGACCGCACACGCGAGCTGCGCGCCGCTCCAGGTGCTTCAGCCTCCACGACCCGCCGCCCCCATTCCCCTCTCGTCCGTGCATCGTTCCCGCATGCATCGCCATTCGATCGTCGCGCTCGCGTCCCTGCTCGCCGGGTCGCTCGTCGCGCGTCCCCTCGCGGCGCAGGTCGCTGATTCGGTGCGAGCGCCGGAGTCGCCGCCCGCCGCATACGTGCCGCATCGCGTGTACGACGTGCAGGCGCAACGCTTCACCGACTTCGAGGCGATGGTGCAGGCGCTCACGCAGGCCGACGTGGTGCTGGTGGGCGAGCAGCATGACGACCCGGGCACGCACCGCATGGAGGCGGCGATCCTGGACGGCCTCGCGCGCCGGGGGCGCCGCGTGGCGGTGTCGCTGGAGATGTTCGAGCGCGACGTACAGGGCGTGGTGGACGGCTACCTGGCCGGGCGGCTCTCCGAGACGGAGCTGCTGGCGCAGGCGCGGCCGTGGCCCAACTACGCCGCCGACTACCGCCCGCTGGTGGAGGCGGCCCGCGCGCACGGCTGGCCGGTGATCGCCGCCAACGTGCCGCGGCGCGTGGCGTCGCGCGTGGCGCGCGAGGGAGTGGGCGCGGTCGCCACGCTCGCGCCGGAGGAGCGCCGGTGGGTGGCCGCGGAGCTCTCGTGCCCCACCGCCGCCGATGCCTACCACGCCAAGTTCGTGGCCCAGATGAGCGGCATGCCGGCGCACGGCTCGGCGCCGCTCTCGGACTCGGCGCAGGCGGCCATGGTGCAGCGCTTCTACGAGGCGCAGTGCGTCAAGGACGAGACCATGGGCGAGGCGGTGGCCGCTGCGGCGCGTGCGCTCGACGGTGCGGGCACGGTGGTGCACTACAACGGCGCCTTCCACTCCGACCAGGGACTCGGCGCCGCCCAGCGCGCGGCCGTCAGGCTGCCGGGGCGGCGCGTGGTGGTGGTGTCGGCCATGCCGGTGGCCGATCTGGACACGATCGACGTGGCCGCCGTGGCCGACCGCGGCGACTACCTGCTGTTCACGCTGGCGCCCTGAGCGCCGCGAGGCGGCCCCGCGGCTGGCACCCCAGCCCCTGCCGGCCTGGGCGCCAGCGGCGTGAATCTGGTACACCCCGCGGTATTGTGCGCCGAGCGGGTGGGGTGCACAGTGTGGGTGGGTGTGGCGCCGTGGCTCACCGTCGGTCACGAACTCCGGAGGCCATCGTGTCAGGACGATCGCTTCGGCGCCTGAGCACCCGCACCAGAGCCGCGTTCGAGCGGCATCGTCGCACCATCCGTTACGCGCGCCTCAAGGAAGAGCTCTTCGACCCATCGCCAGACGATCTGGCGGGAGAGGATCTGGCCGGAGGGGTATGCGCCCCCGATGGCGTGACGGGTACGATCTCGGCGAGCCCGCTGGCCGCGAGCCCGGCGGCCGCGAGCCCGGCGACGGCCAGGATGGTCTGAGGGCAGCAGGCGCTCGCGCTCGGCACGAAGCACGGGCGAGGCTGAACCAGAGCCCAGCGACCAGAGCCGGCCCTCGCTCGCTGCGCCCGCTGCTGCGGGGTGACTTGCCCCCCGGCAGGCTCCGGCTCGCACCCATGGGCCCTCTGACCCATGCGCCACGCGCGCGCGACGGCGACCGTAGGGCTTCCCGCCATGCAGCCCTCGAGGAGATCCATGCGTCGTTGCGCCCTGCTCCCGATTCTGACCGTCGTCGTCGCCGCCGCGCTCCCGTCG
>DATANT010000405.1:0-3230 GCA_036266115.1 Gemmatimonadaceae bacterium
ACTCGATTGCCCGCTCATGCGCCTCCCTCGACCGCTTGTTCCAGAGAAATCGGCCACGACGATAGAGCTGGTACGCTTCCGGGTCGCGCGTCCCCCGCTTCACCAGCAGCGTTCGCACGCGCTCGGCCAGCTCCACCTCGAGCGCCCTGACGACTTCCTGCGCGATCTCCACCTGAACGCTGAAGCCGTCCTGCAGCCTGTACTCGTAGTTCCTGGCCCAGAGGTGCTCGTCGGTGCGGGTATCGATGAGCTGCGCCGAGATCCGCACGCGCCCGTCGCTCTGCCGCACACTTCCCTCGAGGATATGCGCGACGTTCAGCTCGTCGGCGATCTTCCGGAGCGGCTGCTCGCTCCCCTTGTAGTGCATCGCCGACGTACGCGAGATGACCTTGAGCCCGGGGACGGCCGCGAGTCGCGTGATGATCTCCTCGGTCAGGCCGTCGCTGAAGTACTCGTTGTCCTCGTTCGCGCTCAGGTTGAGAAAGGGCAGCACGGCGATCGAGGGCTCGGGCACGGAGGCGCGGGGCGATGCGGCCCAGATAGCGCCCCCCAGTGCGACCGCGACCAGAACGGCAGCGCCCAGCCACTTCCCTCTGCGCCCCGTCCGGCTCTCGGGCGCCGCCTGCGAGGACGCGTACGCCGACCGTTCGGGGCGCGAGTCCACTGGAGCCGGCACCTCCGGTTCCGCACTCGGCTCGCGCGCGGGCTCCGTCTCCCGCACCCCGGGCGTTTCCGGCCGCTGATTCCATACCGGAGATTCGGACGCCGGCTCACGCCGCAGCCGCTCCGCCAGCGCCGCGACCTCGGAAGCCGAGCCCATTCCGAGCTCCTCCTGCAGCAGCCGCTGGTGAATCGCGGCGTGCTGGAGCGCCCCGGCCCGGTTGCCGCTGGCCTCCATCGCCTGCATCAGCCGAAGTGCAACGCGTGAGTCGTACGGATCGTGCGCCGCGCGCGCCTTCCACCATTCCACCGCCCGCGGAAAATCCCGCTCGCCCTCGGCTCTCTCGGCGAGGGTATCCAGCGCCCTTCCATGCGCGGCGGCGAGCCGCTCACGCTCCCGGTCCGCCCAGCGCTCGAACTCCGGCGCCTCCCTCAGAAAGAAGCCGTCCAGAAAGGGACCCTTGTAGAGCGCGACCGCGCGGGCCGGATCCGCTCGTTCGAGTGCGGCCTCGAACTCCGCCACATCCACCCGGATCATCTCGGTGTTCAGCCGCAGGTCATCACCTTCGGACAGCAGCGCGCGCTCGCCCAACGCCTCCCGCAGCACGTAGGTGGAGACCTTGAGGAGGTTGCGCCCCCGTTCCGCATCGCGCTCCGGCCAGAGGTAGGCGAGCAGCTTGTCGCGGCTCGATCGCCGGGCGGGCGCCAGCGCGAGGAGCGCGAGCAGGGCGAGACGGTGCCGTTGCGTGGCTCGGGCGGGCAGAACGGCTCCGTCGCCGTTGAGCGACGGACTGCCGAAGAGCCTGAGATGGAAGGTTGGCGAGGAGTTCACGCGGGAGTTCACGCGGGAGTTCACCCAACCGACACCGGCCGTTCACTCCTCATCCTCATCATCCTCGTTCCTACGACCTGCGCGACCGCTGCGAAGCAGGCTGCGGGAGCACGTCGCGTTCGATGATTCATCACCGTAACCCGAGGAGAGGCACGCTCATGGTACTCCGATTCTTGAGGCTCGCCGCATCGCTGGCGGTCGTTCCGGCGGTACTCGCCGGCTGCCAGCAGGATTCGCCGTCCCCCGTCGCCGTGCAGACCGTACGACTCGCACTGATTGCGGGCGCCGAACATGGAGGCACGCCGTTCTCCACTCCTCTCTCGCAGGAGGTCACCACCACGCCGCTCTGGGCGGGCGACCCCGATGGCACTGGGACGGTTCTCCTCACCGTGAACCATGGCCAGCGCGAGATCTGCTGGGACGCATCCGTATCCGACATCGCCCTGCCGGCGACGGCCTCCCACATTCACAAGGCGCCTCCGGGCGTTCGCGGGGGTATCGTCGTCTTCCTCTCCCCGCCGAACGAGACCGGGAGGGCAGTCGGCTGCGCGTCCAACCTGGATCGGGATCTCCTCAGGGACATCCTCACGAACCCTGCATCCTATTACGTGAACGTTCACACGGCCGATTTCCCGGCGGGTGCCGTTCGCGGCCAGCTTGGCAGCTAGACCACATCCGGCGCGGAAGCGGTATCCGACGCCAGCATCCTGGCGGCCCCGCGGGGCCGCCAGGAGCGTGCGCGGTCAGAGGTGAGAATCACATCCGTCAGCGTCCAACACAGGAACAGGCAAGGACTTCCGGGCCGCGGCACTCGCGTTCTGCTCCCGTTCGGCCGTGGCCGGTCGCAGATAGTGCGCCCTGATCCGGTCGGGCGCCAGATTCCGTCCCGGTAAGGATCTCGGTGAGGATCCACCTGGACCGGGGATGACTGTGCCGGGACCGCGCCGGTCGCCCGCGCAGCGCCCCATCACGTGCCGCTTTCCGCCGGCCCATCCGCCACGTCAGGGAGCTCGGTACGCGCTGTCCCCGAAGACGGCCCAGTGCACCACGCTGTCCCAGCGCGCCTCCAGCTCACGGCGGTTGGCCTGGCGACCCACGACGTACGACTCGTACTCCGGCTGCGGTGGCGCTGGCGTCACGCTGTCCCCGGCCGACACGCTCATCGTCCACGTGACCGGCATCGGGCACGCCTGTACCGGGTCGCCGGGCAGCGAGTCCGCGCACGGTGCACCGCGCACGATGGGCGTGCGCCGTCCCCCTGCGTCCACGTAGAAGTAGTCGGGCGCACTCCAGCCGGGGTCTGCAGCGAACCGCGTGCGGAGCACTCCGCCCGGTGGGATATCATAGACCCGCGTCTTCCCCTCACGACGCTCCGGTGCTCCGCCGCTGTCGCCGTAGATGATGACGACCGGACCCTCGTAGCCGCTCGGGACGAGGTGCACCGCTGGCTCGGCCCGCCCCCACACCAGGGCGCTCCCGTAGAACAGCACGGTCGGAACCGCGACCACGAGGAGCAGCACGAGAACCATGGCGCCGAGTATCCGACGGAGCCGCGGCGGTGGCGCGCGCAGCTCCTCCGGCGGCACCGGAAGCGCCATAGCCGCGGCCACCATCCCCAGTGCGCCGGCGGCCGCCCAGAGGTAGAGGATCGGAAAGCTGAAGGCGCCCACCCAGGGCCCCATGGCGAGAGCGACCGTCGCCGTGAACAGGATTCCGGCGCCGAGTCCTGCCAGGCCGG
>DATANT010000406.1:0-9061 GCA_036266115.1 Gemmatimonadaceae bacterium
GAGGGTCAGGGTGCGGCATGCGCGGGATCAGCGGCCACGCCGTAGCGTCCCATGCGCGCGTGAAGGGCGCCGGCATCGAGCCGCACGCCCAGGGAGAGACTCCACTGCCGGTCGTCGCCGTAGAACGTGGCCGGCACGAACACGGCGGCGCGCACGAGCGGCCGCGCGTGCAGCCACGCCGCCTCCACGAAGGGACGCGCGCGCGCGTATCGCCCGAGCGCCACCGACGTGGATGCGTGCACCGTGGCGATCTGCCAGCGCGTGATGCCGATGACGTTGAGGTCGCTGTGTGGGCGCGGGGAGCGGAACGGGTCCGCGAGCCGCTCCTCCTCCGGCCGCGACGTCTGCTCCCACCGCGCGGCCAGCTCCAGCCGCCGCACCGTGGCCATCGCCTCGGCCAGCACGCTCTCGTAGCGGAACACCCGCCGGCCGTCGGCCAGGTCGTCGGTGCGCGCGTACTCCACGAGCAGGTAGCGCACCGGCAACCCACCCGCTCCCACAGGCGCCACCCGCGCGGCCACGCTCTGCTTGCGCTGGTCCAGTCCACCCCCCGTGGGCTGCTCCGGCGAGCTGACGCGCGCCGTGCTCGCGGAGAGCTCCACGCCGGGCGCGGGCAGCAGCGTGGCACGGGCCGCCCACGAGTCGCCGAAGTTGCCCGCGGTGGGCCACGACCACGGGCCCGTGGGCTCGTCGCCGTTGAACAGCGTGCCCTCGAGCATGGCCCATCGGTGGCGCACGCCGCCCACCGCCACCCAGCGCTCCAGGATCTGCGCGAGGTGATGGTTGGCCGGGAACTTGGCGAATGGACGGCTCATGGGATCGTCGGTGCCGAAGGCCACGACGCCCTTGCCGGCGGTGAGCGACGCGCGCCAGCCGCCGGCGCTCACGGCGCTGGACGCCACCAGCTCGTGCACGAAGGTGTGCGGGTGCCGCCGGTCCACGAACCCCTCGCCGGAGATGCCGCCATTCAGCTCGCCGCCGCGCAGCGTGAGCGCCTCCAGGTTGAGCGTGCCGGTGAGCGCGAGCCGGCCGCGGAGCGTGTTCCAGTGTGCCATGAGCGCGGGCTGCGTGACGTAGCCCTCCACGTACGTCTCGCCGCGATAGGCGGGCGCCATGCGGGTGGCCATGGCGATGGCCTGGGCGCCCACCTGCCACGACCGGGCCCGATCGTCGGCGGCGCTGTCGGCGGCGGCCGCGTGCGCGGCATGCTGCGCGGCCAGCGGCGCGGCGGCGAGCAGCCAGAGCGCGACGGGCGCCATAATCGCCGGCCATCGGGGGTGCGAGGTGCCTCGTCTGCGTTTCACGGCCTCCAACGTATGACCAGCGCGGGCCCGACGATAGGGGTCAATCGACCGGCGCGATCGGCCGTCGGCGGCGGGCGGCCGCCGCTCGACTACCGCGCGCCGCCACGAGTCTGTTAGTTACGCCCATGGTCGAACGGATCCGCACGCGCTTCTTGGTCGTCGGCACCGGGGTGGCTGGGCTCCACGCGGCGTGGCGCGCGGCCGATGCGGGCCCCGTGGTGCTGCTCACCAAGCGCTCGCTCTTCGATAGCGCCACCGCCTACGCGCAGGGCGGCATCGCCGCTGCCCTGGGCGCCGGCGATTCGCCAGAGCTGCACCGGCAGGACACCCTGGCCGCCGGCGCCGCCCTCTGCGATGCCGCCGCGGTGGAGGTGCTCGTGGCCGAAGGGCCGGCGCGGGTGCGCGAGCTGCAGACCGCCGGCGCGCAGTTCGATCTGGGTCCCACCGGCAAGCTCAAGCTCGGCAAGGAGGCGGCGCACTCGCGCCACCGCATCGTGCACGCCCACGGCGACCAGACCGGCGCCGAGGTGGCGCGCACGCTCATCGCCAAGGTGCACGAGAGCCCGCAGGTCTCGGTGTACGAGAAGGCGCGCGTGCTGGAGCTCATCGTGGACGGGGAACGCTGCTGCGGCGTGCGGGCGAGCGTGGCCGGCAACGCGGTGGAGTTCATTGCCGACGCCGTGGTGCTCGCCACCGGCGGCTGTGGCCAGGTCTTTCGCTACACCACCAATCCGCAGGTGGCCACCGGTGACGGCTTCGCCGTGGCTCACCGGGCCGGCGTGCGGCTGGCCGACATGGAATTCGTGCAGTTCCATCCCACGGCGCTCGACACGCCCGAGAACCCGCTGCAGCTGATCAGCGAGGCGGTGCGGGGCGAGGGCGCGGTGCTGCTCAACGCGCAGGGACAGCGCTTCATGCCCGGCCGCCATCGCATGGCGGAGCTGGCGCCGCGCGACGTGGTGGCGCGCGAGATCTTTCGCGAGCGCCAGGGCGGCTCGCCCGTGTATCTGGACGCCCGACACCTGGGAGCGGGGTTCGCGAAGCGTTTCCCGGGCATCTTCGCCCTCTGCCGCGCCCGCGGCATCGACCCGCGCACGGAGCTCATCCCGGTGACGCCCGCCGCGCACTACATGATGGGCGGCATCGTCACCGACCTGGTGGGGCGCTCCAGCCTCGCCCGGCTGTACGCCGCCGGCGAGGTGTCGCGCACCGGCGTGCACGGCGCCAACCGGCTCGCCTCCAACTCGCTGCTCGAGGGGCTGGTGTTTGCCGAGCGCGTGGCGCGCGACATGGTGCAGACGCCCCGCCTCACGGCGCCGCCCAAGCGCGGCCGCTGGGAGGTGCCGGTGCTGGAGGACCGCGGCGCGGCGCAGGTGGCCGCGGACGAGGTGCGCACCGTGATGTGGGAGCACGCCGGCATCCGGCGGACGGCGCGCGGGCTGCGCATCGGGCTGGCACGCCTGGCGGAGATCGAGGGTCGGCTGCCCGTGGGCGCCACGGAGGAGATCAACCTCGTGCAGACGGCCCAGCTCATCGCGCGCGGCGCGCTGCTGCGCAAGGAGTCGCGCGGCGGGCATTTCCGCTCCGATTTCCCGCGCCAGAAGCGGAAGTGGCGCGGCCGGCACATCGAGTGGTGAGGGGGCGCGCCAGGGCACCGGGCTCCCTGCCACCCCGCCGCTGACCTATCATTCATTCATGGCTACCATCGCGACTTCCGACTCCACGGCCACGCTCCAGGCGCGCATTCGCGAGCTGGCGCGGGAACGCAACGCCGTCGTCCTTGCCCACAACTATCAGCGGCCCGAAGTGCAGGACGTGGCCGACTTCGTGGGCGACTCGCTCGGCCTGAGCCGCCAGGCGGCGGCCACCACCGCCGACGTCATCGTGTTCTGCGGCGTGCACTTCATGGCCGAGACCGCGGCCATCCTCGCGCCGGGCAAGACGGTGCTGCTGCCGGACCTCGCCGCTGGCTGCTCGCTGGCCAGCACCATCAACGCCGAGGAGCTGCGGGCCTGGAAGGCCGAGCACCCGGGCGCAGTGGTGGTGTCGTACGTGAACACCACCGCCGAGGTGAAGGCGGAGACCGACTACTGCTGCACCTCGGGGAACGCCGTGGAGATCGTGAACTCCATCCCGGCGGACCGGGAGATCCTCTTCCTGCCCGACATGTTCCTGGGCGCGCACGTGCGCCGCATGACCGGCCGGCAGAACATGCATGTGTGGATGGGCGAGTGCCACGTGCACGCCGGCATCGATCCGGAGGACATCCGCTTGCAGCGAGCCGCGCACCCGGGCGCGGAGTTCCTCATCCATCCGGAGTGCGGCTGCGCGACGAGCGTGGTGGAGGCGGTGTCCGCCGGCGACGTGGACCCGGAGGGCGTGCAGATCCTGAGCACCGAGGGCATGATCCGCCGCCCCGAGATCTCCGACGCGGACACCTTCATCGTGGCCACCGAGACGGGCATCCTGCACCGCCTGGAGAAGGCGAACCCCACCAAGCGCTTCATCCCCGCCAATCGCGCGGCGGTGTGCACGTACATGAAGGTCACCACGCTGCCCAAGGTGCTCCGCGCGCTGGAGCGAATGGAGCACCGCATCACGGTGCCGGCGGACGTCGCGGAGCGCGCCCGCCAGTCCATCGAGCGCATGGTGGCGATCGGCGGCCAGACGCCGCTCTCCCCCGCTCCCGAGACCACCGAGGACCCCGGCGAATGACCGGCGCCGAGCCGCCGCGCCCCTCCCGTACCGTCACCCCGGGCTCGGGGGAGTCGCTGGCGCAGGTGGGCACGGCCGAGGAGATGTTCTTCCCGCTCTCCAGCCTGGAGCTGCACGACGTGGTGCGCGCGGCGCTCACCGAGGACGGCGCGTTCGACGACATCACCACCGTGGCCACGGTGGTGAGCGACCGTCGGGGGCGCGCCACCCTCGCGGCGCGCGAACCGGGCGTGGTGGCCGGCGTGCCGTTCGTGCTGGAGGCGTTCCGGCAGCTCGACCCCAAGGTCTCCATTCGCGTGGACGCGCCCGACGGCTCGCCCGTGCAGCCGGGCACCATCGTGCTGTTCGCCGCCGGGCACTCGCGGGCGCTGCTCTCCGCCGAGCGCGTGGCGCTCAACTTCCTGCAGTACCTCTCGGGCATCGCCACGCTCACCCGCCGCTACGTGGAGCAGGTGGAGGGGACGTCGGCCAGGATCCTGGACACGCGCAAGACGCTGCCGGGTTGGCGCCGGTTGGCCAAGTACGCCGTGCGCGCCGGCGGCGGGTTGAACCATCGCCTGGATCTCGCCACCGGCGTGCTGATCAAGGACAATCACCTGATCGCGGTGGACAGCGACGTGCGGCTGGCCGTGGAGCGGGCGCGCGCGATGGCGCCGCCGGGTACGCCGATCGAGGTGGAGTGCGACCGGCCGGATCAGGTGGTGGCCGCCCTGGATGCGGGCGCCGACCTGGTGCTGCTCGACAACATGCAGCCGGACATGCTGCGCGCCTGCGTGGAGCTGGCGCGGGGCCGGGCCCTCACCGAGGCGTCGGGGGGCGTGAAGCTGGAGACGGTGCGCGAGATCGCGGAGACGGGCGTGGACCGCATCTCGGTGGGGGCGCTCACGCATTCCGCGCCGGCGCTGGACCTGGGGCTGGACTTCGACTGAGGGATGCGGTGGGGAAGGGCGCGGGTGTTACGCCCGCGCCGCGTCGGGAGTCCGCTCGGTGCCCCGATGCTTCGTCTCACCCACGCGCGTCTCCCTCTCCGCCCCTCTCATGCACGCCATCCGCTGCCTTCTCTGCGCGCTGTTCCTGCTCGTCCCCGCCGTCGCGCATGCTCAGGAGACGTTCGCCGGCCTCCGGTTCGGACAGGGCGTCGCCCAGGTCAAGAGCACGCTGGCCGGCCGCGGCTACGCATTCGAGAAGGTGGACGAGGATGGCGATCTCCACTTCAACGGCACCATCCAGGACCAGCGCGCCATCGTCTTCGCCATGATGCAGGCCGACGGCACCCTGGGCCGGGTGCAGGTGAGCCTGGTCACGGCGGACGAGGATGCCATCCCGGTGTACGAGCTGGTGCTCGCGGACCTCGTGGGCAAGTACGGCGTGCCGGAGAAGGTATTCGACTTCTACGAGCCGCCCTTCGCGAACGGCGACGGGCACGAGGCACGGGCCATCCAGCAGGGCAAGGGCCACCGCACCGCCTTCTGGGAGACGCCGAACATCATGGTGTCGGTCTCCCGGAATCTCACCGTGGGCGTCCACTACGAGGGCCCGGCGTGGGACGCCGAGGTGGCGCGCCGAACGCGGAAGCGCACGAGTGACTTCTGACGATGCGAGCCCGCCGCGAGGCGACGAGGCGCCGGCGCCGGAGGACGAGCCCTGCGCCTACTGTGGCGTGCCGCGGCTGGTGTGGCGCAAGTGCAAGCTGATCTGCGAGGCGTGCGGGAACATCAACAAGAGCTGCGCGGACCTCTGAGGCGCCTCCGAGCCGCGGCGGTCAGCGGCGCGGCCACCGGTAGGCGCGGATGTTCCAGCTCTCCGGCAGCGGCACGCGCTCGGTGCGGGCCTCGATCAGGTCGGCCGCCGCGTCGGTGACGGAGGACGCGCGGCGCCAGCGCGTATCGTCCACCACGATCAGTCCCGAGGGGTGCGCGAGCAGCTCGCGCACGGCCGCCAGGCTGCCGACGGTGGGCAGGTTCACCTGCCCATCCCACTGGTCGGGCGCACCGCCCGGGCTCTCGGGACCGTGGAGCACCACGTCCACGTCGCGAAGGTAGTAGAGCGCGGCGAGCTTGGACGTGGCCGCCACCACCGCCGCGCTGTCGGCCAGCGGCCGCAGCCGCTCGGCGGCCAGCTCCCACCGCGCGGCGGTGCCGTACGCGCTGGGCAGGCCCAGCGCGTAGGCGCGGCTGCGGGCCACGGCCGGCGTGACCAGCAGGGCGAGCAGCGCGGCCGCCGCGAGTAGCCCGTTGGCCACGGCGCGCGCGGCGGCCGGCGAGCGTGCGCCCGGCCATACCGAGGCGGCGAGTGCGGAGACGCGCTGCTGCAGCCAGGGGAGCAGCACCGCGATGCCCATGCCCGCCACGGCGTAGAACGCCGGGCGCGCGTACGCCATGTATCGCACGTGCTTCCACGGCGCCAGGGAGTGGAGCACGAACGCCACGGCGAATATCGCGAGGCAGAGCGTCACCGGGCGCGGCGTGCGGGTGAGCCCCAGCAGCGCGAGCAGCGGCAGCAGCGCGAACAGCACCGGGTGCAGCGCCGCGAAGTGCCAGTAGTAGTAGCGCCAGTTGTACTGGTCGGCGAGCGCCCACGTGGGCACGTACAGGTACGCGTCCATCAGGCGCCCGAGCGCGCCGCTGCCCACCGCGGCCGCGAGCCCCACCACCAGCAGCGCGGCCAGCCCACCCAGCGCGGCGGCGCGGCGAGGATGCGCGAGCGCCCGCTGCAGCAGCAGGCCGCCCACCCAGAGCGCCACGCCGGCCAGCCCGATCAGGGTGACGCTCTGCAGGTGGAGGGCGAGCGCGAACCCCACGGCCGCGAGGGCGCCCGCCGGTGCCCGATGCCGCGCGCTCCCCGGCTGCAGGGCGGTGTAGAGCCCGATGACCCCGAGCCAGAAGAAGAGCGGCTGCAGCGTGTAGAAGCGCACCATCTGCGCATACTCGATGGCGCTCGGGTCCAGCGCGAGCAGCACGGCCGTGGTCCAGGCGGCGGTGCGGCCGGCCACATGCCGCAGCCACGCGAACAGCACCACCACCAGCGCCACCCCGGCCAGCAGCGGGATGACGCGTGCCACCACGAGGCTCTCGCCGAAGAGGCGGAACATGCCCGCCGTGATGTAGGTGACCAGCGTGGCGCGCGTGTAGGGCTCGCCGCCATTGATGCGCAGCGTGCCGTCGGTGATCAGCGAATGGGCGGCCATCACGTGATAGAGCTCGTCCACGTGCGGCGGGTGGTCGAGGAGCGCGAGGCAGGGCAACAGCGCGAGGAGCGCGACCAGCGTGAGCTCGAGCGCGCCGAGGGACCGCGGCGCCGGCCGCGCGGCGGCCATCGGCGCGGCGGGCGCGATGGCGGCGTCCTGATGGCCCACGATCATCCGCTGGGGCGCCCACCGCGCGTGACCGTCCGCACGCGATAGCGGCGCTGGCCGGACGCGCCGATGTGCACCACGATCTCGCCGATGAGCCCGAGCGCGATGGACTGCGCGCCGAGCGTCACGAGCAGCACCGCCAGCAGCAGCAGCGGGCGCTGTCCGATGGGTGAGTGCTGCAGCCGTTGCACGAGCAGCACCAGGAGCAGCACGGCACCGCTGCCGGCGAGGACGCTGCCCACGAGCCCGAAGAAGCGCAGCGGCTTGTCGGTGAAGCGGAGCAGGAAGAACAATCCCAGCACGTCGATGGCGCGCCGCAGGTAGATGCCGGGCCCGTAGACGCGCGAGTTGCGGTCGAACTCGTGCTGCGTCACGGGGGTCTCCGTCACCCGAAAGCCGCGGTCGAGCGCGAGGATGGGCAGGAAGCGCGCGAAGTCGCCGTAGAGGGGGATCTCCTCCAGCACCTCGCGCCGAGCGGCGCGCACGCTGCATCCCACGTCGTGCACCCGGTGCGCGCTGAGCCCACTCACGATGCGGTGGAACACGCGCGACTGCAGCCGGTTGACGAACGGGTCGCGACGGGGCCAGCGGCGGGCGACGGCCAGATCGGCGCCCGCGGCCACCTGCGAGAGCAGTTCCAGCACGCCACTCGCCACGGTCTGTCGGTACGCGGGAAGCGTGACGATCGTCCGGCCGCTGCTGTTCAGGATCCCGACGCGCAGCAGCGCCGTCTCGCCCACACTGCGCTCGCTGACCATGGCGCGCACCGGCTCCCCGGCCTCGGCCAGCGAGCGCAGGGGCACGGTGAGCGGCGCGTACTCGGGATGCGCGAGAAAGAGGAACTCGAACGTGTAGCCCGCCTCGCGCAGCAATGGCGCGTACTCGTGGTACAGCTCCACGAGCGACCCGGCGCGCTCCGCGGCGAGCACCAGCACCGAGACGTCCGGCGGGGCCGCCACCAGCACCGGGCCCGAGGGCTCCAGCCGGATCAGCGATCGCATGCCGCGGCGCCCTCGGATTCGTCGTGCGACGCGGCGCGCGCCGAGGTGCGTGCCAGCAGCCACTGCTCGGCCAGCAGACCGAGCATGACGAGGTGCACGGCGAAGGCGATCAGGATCAACGCCGTACCCGGGAGCACGTAGACGCCCTCATGCCGCCAGCCCCAGCCCACCATCACGCCGTACGTCCAGGCACCGCCCACCAGCGTGGCGGCGAACAGGGGCACGAGTGCGGCCAGGGCGAAGAGCGCGAGCGGCCGCTCGCGGAATGAGCTGATCATCTTGAGGGTGACCAGGTCGGCGAGCAGCTTGACCACGCGCGAGAGCCCGTACTTGCTGGTGCCGAAGCGCCGCGGATGGTGCCGCACCGGCACCTCCGTGACGCGTGCCGACGCCGTGGTGGCGGCGAGCACTGGCAGGAAGCGGTGCATGTCGGAGTACAGGTCGAGTTGAGTGAGCATGTCGCGCCGATAGGCCTTGAGCGAGCAGCCGATGTCGCGCACGCGCACGCCGGTGAGCCGCGCGATCAGCCGGTTGGCCACCCACGACGGAAGGCGGCGCGTGAGCGCCCGATCCTGCCGCCGCTGGCGGTAGCCGGCCACCAGATCGTAGCCCTCGTCGAGCGTGGCGACGAGCCGCGGGATGTCGCGCGGGTCGTTCTGCAGGTCGCCGTCCATGCTCACCACCAC
>DATANT010000407.1:0-3617 GCA_036266115.1 Gemmatimonadaceae bacterium
CACCGCTGGAGCAGGATATGTGCGGCGGAGCAGCGGTCGCCCGGAGCGGCCGTGTCGGCAGCGCGATCCGGGGCGTTCAATGCGGACACCAGCAGCGGGACCGCGTCTCCGCCCAACCATGCGACGTAGCGCAGATCCGCGCCGGCCGCCCCGGCACGCCCCGCGTCACCACGCGCCAGGTTTGCCCGAGCCACCAGCGCATCGGGGTTCAGCACGTTGAGCGTGAGGAGTACGGCGAACCCGCTGACCACCAGTCCCGCGGCAAAGGTACGCGGACGGGAACGCAGCACGGTGAAGGCGAGCCACACGAACACGATCGCCAACCAGAGCATGAACGCCGAGGCGTACAGCCTGTCCGTGGAGATGCCGTAATAGTGGATGTACAATCTCATGCGCGCGCCGGCCGAGAACATCATGGCGCCGAGCAGCACCACCAGCGATACCGCGAGCCGCCGATAGAAGCGGAGCGTGCGGACATCCGAAGCCGGAATGAGTGCCTGCGCGCCGAGGAGCACCGGGAGCAGCAGGCCAGCCACGCACGTCAACTCGAAGAAGCCGCGCCTCGCGTACTCGGCGTAACTGAGGCCAGTGGTCCTGAGCACCAGCGCCTCGCCACCGAACAACCAGCCGACCTGCACGACGACGAATGCCGCGAACAGCACGTTCAGCGCGCCGAGCGCGAGCGTCACGTCCGTGGCGCCGAGCGTGAGTGGAAATGGGGTGGCTGCAGTGCCGGCGGAGCCCGGGTGTGCCAGGAGCGAGCGCCGCAGCCAGCCGGCCACCACCCATGCGAAGAAGCCGGCGACGACGACGTGCGAGAGTACGACGTCGATGTCCACGTCCGGGAACGTGAAGAAGGATCCGAATACCGGGTCCGCGTGCGTGAGGAGGAGCGTGAAGACGAGGAGTATGGGTGCCGTGATCACCAGCGCCCTGCCGATCCGCCGGACGCTCCCGCCCTTGGACGGGCGGAGTGCGGTGTGGAGCTCCGCATCGCGCATCAGGAGCGAGACGGCGCCAGTGGCGACATCGAGGCCGGTTCCGAACGCGGCTCGAATCAGGTCGCGGACGCGCGCGAGGCCGAGACCGGGCACGGGGATGGCATCGATGCTCATGGCGAGCAGCACGAGCGCGGTGAGCATGGCCAGCACGTCGAAGAACTGGAGCATCGCGGCGTCGCGCCACGACAGGCCGGCGGCAAAGAGGACCGCGACAGCGAGCCAGAGCCTGCTCTCGCGTGAGAGCGCGCGCCCGTTCTGCCGCACGAGAGCGATGACGATGGCGGCGAACCCTGCCATCCAGACCAGGAGCCCCAGCCCCCATGGTCCATTCCGGAGTAGCGGGTCGGCGAGGATGCCGAGGAGTGCCGCGCCCAGGAGCGCGCGTCGTGCGACGAGGGCGCGCGGGGACGGGATGGCAGACGCGGGCTCGGCCGGCTCTGCGGCAGGGACGTTGGATGCGGCCGCGGCAGCGGAGCCGGCCGCCAGGTCTGAATCTGGGTGACGCATGGGGTCTCGGCGTTGGTGACACGGAGAACTTTATGATATAAAGCAAAGTCACACAAGAGGCGCACTTTCGCCCCCTGTGGCCGTGGGCCAGCAAGACCTCATGGCGCCGCCGGACGAGAGCCAGGCGCGCGTCGTGCTCGACGCCCGGCGGATCGTCCACGACACCGTCCACCATGGCGCCGCCAGCACGTTCGTCGCGATCCAGAGCGCTGGCGCGCCAGCTTACAGCAGTATTCCGGCGGTCACGCGGTGCGCGTCTTCGTCCGGACATGCATCCATCGATGCCAGGTCACCGGTGGACGGCTGTGTCGTGGACTTCACCTGGATCGGCAGAAGCGCGTGTGCGTCACGTCGCGGCGATTGACGTCGCGGCAATGCACGTCGCGACCGTGAAGCTCCCGGCGGCGCTCCGTCACTACGCACCCTGGATGGCGCCGTCCTCCGCGGACAGCATGCGCGGGCGGGCCCATGCGCCGCCGTGGCTTCCCGTCACCCGGGCGGCATCCGGAGAGCGCAGGCCGCCGGGACGCGCGCCCGGGGTCGGGCGCCCGCGCTGGCGGAGCGCGTCACGCGTGTCCGTCACGACCAGGCGCACGAAGCTGGCGAGCGCGAGGAGCGCGAGGAGCACCGCGCCGCCGCCGAGCAGAAACATCACGTTGGATGTCGTGATCGCCGGCAGGGCGATCATGGCCAGCACGGCGACGATGACCAGCGCCGTGGCGACGCTCGAGGAGCTGGCGGCACGGTGCCTGTCCGCCGTGGGACCGGCCGCGGCGCGATCCGCCGCCGTCCGAGGCAGGTCCGCCGTGGCTGCCTCGCCGTTGCCCGCGGGGGCCACGCTCGGCACGGGCGGCGCGGGCGTCCACATGGCCCATCGGATGCCCGCTCGGCGCATCGTGCGGTAGATCAGGTACGCGATGGATCGCACGGTCGGCTCGTCGGCGGGCACGGGCACCTGGAGCTCGAAGCCGAAGGACGTCGGGCCGCTCGGGCTGTCGGCTCCCGGCCGTACCAGCGTCGCGATCGGCCGGCCTCCGGCCAGGATCAGCTCCACATCCCCGCTCCACCCGAGCGACATCGGCTCGGTGTCGATGGGAATGGGCCGGCGGCCACGGGCGTGGGCGAATCGGCGCGACAGCGTCCGGTAGCCAACCCACGCCGCGTGTACGGCGTCGGCCTCGTCACCGAATCCGCGGAACCCGACCGCCATGCCGTCGATCCACCCCACGACGGTGTCGGCGTGGACCAGATCCTGTCTCGACGGGGGCGGAACCGCCGTGTGCGGTGGAACCAAGGGAATGCTTCGCGCGCTCACGGTAGTCGTCGTGTTCATGGGTCTCCTCCTCGTCGAGTGGGGTGGGTGCTGCTGGGAACTGACGTGGGGCCGATTCTGGCGCGCGCCGTACGTCGGGCGCGGGACAGGCGCCGGCTCAGCCGAGTGGGCCGCAGGCCACGCAGCGCTCGCTCTCGGGCATCACGACCAGGCGGCCGAACGGGATGTGCTGCCCGCAGCCGACACAACGGCCATACGTCCCGTCGGCGAGGCGTTGCAGCGCCGCGCCGATGGCGTCGTGGCGGGCCCGAACGCGCTCGTGGAGCGCGCCGCGGAGGTTGCCGTCTGGGTCTCCGCTAGGGACGCTCCCGTCGCTGTCGAGCACGAGCGGGACGACGTGCTCCGCCGTCGCGGCCGCGCCGAGCGATCGCTCCAGACGTGCCTGCTCGGCGATCAGCTCCGCCTCGAGCTCCCGGAGTCGCGCGGGAGAGAGTGCGCGGGTGCGTTGGGGCGCGCGAGCGTTCGCTCGGGTGCCGGTGCGTGCGCGTGCCGTCGTCATGATTGCCTCCTCGTACGGACAGTCGTTATAAGGAATATTGGGCGTACAGAATCGATCGGGCGCTAGGCGGGCTGCGCGCGCCCGACCGACTGCAGGATCGTCCGCAGGGCCGGCAGCTCCTGCGAATCCAGCCCCTCGAGCTGCCGGGCGTGGAGGGCGGCCACTGGCTCCTCGAGCTCCTCGAGCAGGCGCAGCCCCTCGTTGGTGATGCGCGCCATCACCACCCGCCGGTCGGACGCCTCGCGTGCGCGGCCGGCCCAGCCCTGCTTCTCGAGGC
>DATANT010000408.1:0-2474 GCA_036266115.1 Gemmatimonadaceae bacterium
TCACCAAGCCGTTCGCGTTCGACGAGCTGCTCGCGCGCATCCGCGCGCTGTTGCGCCGCCGCGGCGAGGTCCTTCCCACGACCCTCGTGGTCGGCGACCTGGCCATCGATACGCGCAGCCATCAGGTCACGCGACGTGGGCGGACGATTTCCCTCACCGCGCGGGAGTACGTCTTTCTCGAGTACCTCGCACGCAGCCCGGGGCGGGTGGTGAGCCGTGCGGAGCTCACGGGGCATGTCTGGGACGAGAACCATGACCCCACCTCCAACGTGCTCGACGTGTACCTGAGCCGCATCCGGCGCAAGGTGGACGGTGGCGAGGCCGTGCCGCTGCTGCACACGCGGCGCGGGGCGGGGATCGTGCTGGCGGCTCCGACCGACATCCCCACTGCGAGCGAGGCGTCGACGTGAAGCTGTGGCCGCACTCGGTACGCTGGCGGCTGACGCTCTGGTACTCCCTCGGTCTCAGCGCCATGCTCGCTCTCTGCGCCGCGGGATCGTGGTACCTGTTGCGGCAGGTGATGGCGGACCGCGCGGACCAGTTCCTCCTGGAGGCACGAGACGCCTTTCTCGTGGAGCTGAGCGCCGAGCGCGAGGCATTGCCCTCGAACGCGGAGGCGCTCGCCGCGGCCATGCGCGACGTGCGCTTCTCCGACATCGAGTTCGTGGTGCTCGACTCGTCGCTCCGCATCGTCGCCGCGTCCAGCGCCCTCCCGCAGGCGGCGCACGCTCGGCCTGCCTCGCCGATGTACCGCGGGGACCATCGGGTGCTCGCGGAGCGGCTGGACGAGGAGCGTCGCGCGGCGACCGGCGCCCCGGCCGCGAGCATGCTGTCCGTTCCTGGTGAGGTGGGCGGCAGTCGGGTCGCGTTGACGTCCGTCACCCTGGGCGGCGCGCCGCACACCGTGGCCGCCGTGCAATCGCGACGCTGGCTGCACGAGACGATGATGGCCGTGACCGCCGCCTACGTCACGGCGATCCCCGCCATCCTCCTGCTGGCGGCCGGCGGCGGCTACCTGCTGGCCCGGCGCGCGCTCCAGCCCATCGCGGCCATGGGCAGGCGCGCGCGGGCCATCGAGGCGAGCAACCTGCACGAGCGCCTGCCCGTGGACGACCCGCGCGACGAGCTCGGTGAGCTGGCCACCCTCATCAACGACCTGCTGCAGCGGCTCGACAGCGCCTTCACGCTGCAACGGCGCCTCGTGGCCGACGCATCGCACGAGCTCCGCACGCCGGTCGCCGTGGTTCGGGCGGAGGCCGAGGTGGCGCTCGCGAAGCCGAGCCGGCCCGAGAACGAGTATCGGGATGCCCTGCGCGTGGTGCAGGACGCTGGCCAGCGTCTGTCGCGCATCGTGGACGACCTCTTCCTGCTCGCGCGAGCGGACGGCGGGCCCGTGCCCATCGCACGGGAGCCGGTCTACCTGGACGAGCTGGTGGCCGATACGGTGCGCGTGCTTCGCGTGCTCGCGGGCCAGCGCGGGGTGCGGATCGAGCTGGCGCCGCTGCCCGAGGCGCTCGTGCAGGGCGACCCCGATCTGTTGGGCAGGCTGCTGCTCAATCTCATGGAGAACGCCGTCAAGTTCTCGCCGGCCGGATCCACGGTGTCGGTGCGCCTCGACTACGGCGACGCCGCCGTGCTGAGCGTCGCCGACGAAGGGCCCGGCATCCCCGCCGAGGCGCGCGCGCGTGTGTTCGAGCGCTTCTTCCGCGCCCACGAGGCACCGGCGAACCGCACGGGCCCGGCGCCGCGCGGCGCGGGGCTCGGGTTGGCGATCGCGAAATGGGTGGCCGACTTGCACGGCGGCTCGCTCGTGCTCGTGCGCTCGTCGCCGGGCGGCAGCGAGTTCCAGGTGACGCTGCCGGCGGACGCCGCGCGCGCACCGGACGCATCCGCGATCCCCGAAGGAATCACATGAGCGTCGAGCACCGGCGCACGCGGGCGTGACACCCGACCGCTGGCCGGACGGATGCACGACGGTGCCGGGCCGGGGCGAGCGCCGGGGGTGCGATCCTTGCGCCGCGTCGGTGGACACGACATCCCGACGGCCACACGGCGGAGGACGAGAGGATGCGGATACGTCGAATCGCCGGCGCGGTAGCGGCGGCTGGCGCGGTCGCGGGGATCGCGTACCTCGCGTACGTCGTCACCGTGTACCGCCGCTACGGGCAGGCGGCGCTGGACGCAACGGGCATTGCGCGCGACACGATGCTGGACCGATTCATACCCAGCCCGGAGGTGGCCGAGCGCCACGCCGTGCGCGTCGCGGCGCCGGCGGCCGTCACCTTCCAGGCGGCCATGCACCTCGACCTGCGGCGCTCACCGGCGGTGCGTGCCATCTTCGCCGCGCGCGAGCTGGTGTTTCGCGCGCGGGACGCCCAGGCGGAGCGGCCGCGCGCGTTCGTGACGGAGGCGCTGGCGCTCGGCTGGGGAATCCTCGCCGAGGATCCCGGGCGGGAGGTGGTCTTCGGCGCGGT
>DATANT010000409.1:0-6110 GCA_036266115.1 Gemmatimonadaceae bacterium
CCGGAGCGCGGCCGACAGCGAGGCCAGTCCATCGTGTCATCCCGCATCGGCGTGGTCGAGAGCAAAGCCGGCCCCTCGTGTCCTCCCGCCGGCGCGCGGCCGAAGGGGAGGCCAGTCTATCTTGTCATCCCGCAGGAGCGCGCGGCCCGGAGGGCCGCACGCGAGTGTCGGGATCGTCTTCACGTCTCGTGATGCAGGGACCGTAGGCAGGGACCAGCGGTCGAACGGCCGCGAGGGAGAGCGATCCCGACACTCGCTCGCTGCGCTCGCTCCTGCGGGATGACAGGATAGACTGGCCTCCCCTTCGGCCGCGCGCCGGCGGGAGGACACGAGGGGCCGGCTTTGCTCTCGACCACGCCGATGCGGGATGACACGATGGACTGGCCCCGCCGTCGGCCGCGCTCCTGGGGGATGACGACATCGGCCGGCACCCTATCGGGCAGCGCTCCGGCGGATGACAGCGTGGACCGCCCCGCCGCTCACGAGCACCCCTCCACCCACCCCACCTCCGGCAGTCGCCCGGCGCGATAGCGCGTCACCTGCGTGCCGTTGGTCTCGAAGATCAGCCGGAACGCGCTGTCCGCCGGCGCCGCGGGCGTCACCGTCAGATAGTGGCCGGACGCGTACTTGTGCGGGGTGACGGCCACGTGGCCGGCGCCGTAAAGCTCCCGCACCTGCGCCTCGCTGCTGCCGATGCGCGCGCCTTCCGCGGTGGGCGTCAGTCCACTGTCCACCTGCACGCGCGCCACGCGCCCGTCCACCATCATCACCTGCACGCCGCCCGGCGCGGTCGTGGGCCGCACGAAGGTGCAGGACGCGGCGGTGTCGAGTGGCGCGAGCGCGCCGCTCAGCGCTGTCCTCAGGACGTCGTAGGTCATGCCCACCTGCACCGGCCCCACGCCGCGTGGCGTGACCTCCCACTGGAGCTCCGTGGGAACACCCGGTGTCGCCGCGGTCTGCGCGGACTCGGCGGACAGCACGGTGGAGTCCATGGTACGGAGCGCCGCGTCGCTGTCTTCGCCGGTGGGGTCACGGCCCGCGGTGTCATCGCCGGGAGAGCAGGCCAGCATGGGCACGAGCAGCGCCATGGGCGCGAGCCGCGAGAAGCGTGGCAGAGGCATCGGATGACTCGTGACGGAGGGGGGCGACGGTGTGCCGCGCGGCGTCGGTGTGAACGGCGCGCGTCGCTCTCCGCCCTTGCACTCCCCGGGCCACCGGCGGCCCGGGACAGCTGACCCATGCCGATCTCGACCGAGCTGCCGATCATTGCCACGTACTCGTGGCGTCTCGTGCACGCGTGGCGCTCATCGCGATTCCCGCCGTCCTCACGTCATGCGCTTCGCTCTTTCGATCCTGCCACATCGTTCGTCTCCACTCGCACCGTGGCGCCGTGCCATCCCGCTCGTGCTCGTGGTGCTCGCCGCCGCCTGCAGCGACGGCACGACGGCCCCGCACATCGAGCAGCCCCCGGATCCCACGACGCCGTCGGCGTTCGACCTCGTGGACAGCGCGCTGGCGCGCGGGGAGATCGACGCCGAGCGCGCCCTGCTGCAGAAGGTGTTCGCCGCGCTCGGCGACCCGCGCCTGGAGCCGCGCTTCAACGACCCTGCGCTCGCGCAACGCACGAACCTGCCCGACCCCATCCCACTGCTGCTGCGCACCGCCGCCGGCCGCTTCGGCACGATCTCGCCCGCGGCGCGGCAGGCGCTCGCGCCGTACTTCCAGCCACCGCTGTACGTGGGGAGCGCCTGGCTGCCCCGCGCCGGCGCGTCGCTTCGCCTGAGCGCGAGCGGTGCGCGGGCGAGCGTCGCCCGGGTGGACCCCGAGCCCGGCCCCGAGCCCATCCGGGTGGAGGGATGGACGTTCGTGGACGCACCCGGTATCCCGGTGCGCGTCTGGAGCCACCCCGAGTACAGCAAGGGTCCCATCGCCGCGGCCCGCGTGATCTCCGTGCTTCAGGACAGGGTCTGGCCCACCCTCACCACCCTCATGGGGCGGCCACCGCTGAGTGACGAGGGGCCGCACGTCTTCGAGGCACCGGGTGGCGAGACGATGACCTGGGGCGACGGCGGAAGCGGGCGCTTCGACATCTACATGATGGAGCCGTCGAGGCTGGGCCTGCGCTCCGGCGGCGCCGTGACCATCGCCTATCCGCCCGGCTGCGGCGAGCGGCCGGGCTTCATGCTGCTCTCCGCCTCGCTCAACGAGACGTACTGGCCGCTCGATCCCTCGCTCGCGCACGAGTTCTTCCACGCGCTGCAGTTCGCGTTCGCGCGCCAGGTGCCGTGCGACGAGGCGTGGGACGAGGCCAGCGCGCAGTGGGCCAGCCACTACGTGTACCCGCGCTGGGATCCGCAGCCGAGCACCTGGCAACTCACGCAACCGGACTCGCCGCTGGACGGCGTCATCGGCTACTGGAAGTGGCTGTTCCCCGCGTACCTGCAGCACGCGCACAGCCCGGAGCTGATCCGCGCCACGTACGAGCGGTACGCCTCCTCGCCCACCGCCATGCACGCCGTGAACAAGGCGCTGCCCGGCGGCCTGAAGCGGCACCACGCGGAGTTCGCGATTCACGCGTGGAACCACGCGCCCGGCGAGGCGTCGTTCGTGGCCTGGGAGGGCATGAGCGACAGGCCCGAGGCCAGGTACCTGGAGGCGCGGACCATCGACGTGAAGCTCGACGGCGCCCCGCGCGTGGAGGGGAAGTTCAGCGCGCCGCCCAACGAGCTCTCGCGCAAGTACAACCCGATGAACGTGACCGACCAGAACGTGAAATGGCTCGAGATCACGAACGTCTACGCGGGACGCAGCCAGCCCAGGGTCTCGCTGCAGGCGTGGGTGAAGATTCGCGGCCAGGCGTGGAAGCTCGAGGATTGGACGGAGCGGCGCACCATCACGTTCTGCCGCACGCGCGCCGCCGAGCAGGTGGACTCGCTCGTGCTCGTGCAGGCGGACTACACGCTGCTGGACGGTGGGCCGCACCCCGCCCGACCCGACAACGAATGGGAAGCGCGCACCAACTGCCCCGAGGCCTACGGCATCACGGTGCGCGAGTGGGCGACGTCCGAGACGTACGGCACCACGTGGGACATCTCCTACACCGCTCGCGTGGCGACGCCGCCCTCGGGTGACGAGTCGGAGCTCACCGGCACCGGGACCTACAGGGGCACCATCATCACCCACAAGGCCAACTGCCACAACGGGGAGCCGGACAGGTCCGAAACGTTCGCCATGGAGGGCAAGCTCGAGTCCACCGGCTACTCGCAAGGCCCCGATGGCTGGTTCGGCTACGTGCTGGCGACCCTGGACTGGGACTTCATGCCATTCTCCGGCCGCCGCGCGCAGACGGACGAGGAGAAGGACTCCGTGAGGGGCCTCGGATCCGTGGGCAGCGCCCTGAGGCCACTCCAGCTCTCGGGTGGGGCTGCCGAGCGCACCGACACGCTGACGACCAGCTGGTCGGACTGCACCGGCACCGCCTATCGGATCCGAACCACCACGGTCCGGCGGTAGCGGGGTGGTGGAAGCGCGCCGTGGGGATTCGACCATGAGCCATGGGACCATCGACTCGAAGGCAACCGTCAGCGTCCGGCTGGTCCGATAGTCGATGGGCTCCGGTCTCCCACTCGCGCTACCCCCGCGAGCGCTTGAACATGGCCACGATGCCGGACGTGGTGCCCTGCCCACGATTGACGTCGAACGCGCTCACCAGCTCCCACCCGGCATCGCCGTAGGCATTGAGCTCGGCGTTGAGCGCGTCGGTGTCCAGCTTGGGGCCGAAGAAGCCGGCGACGTTCAGGTGCACGGTGCTGTATTCCCACTTCTCGGCGCGCATGGTGGTCGGGTCCTCGGCGATGAGGTGGAGTGCCGTTCGGGCGGTGCTACCGGCCGCGCTTGCCGCCGGCCGGCGACAGGTCGATCAGCAGCGCGACCACGAGGCCCACCATGGGCCAGAGCGTCCACTCGCCGCCGAACCAGCGCTGCACGGCCGTATACCACAGGAAGGACGTGGGCAGGAAGATGAAGCCCAGCACCGGCCAGAGCAGCGTGTCGAACAGCCCGCGAAACCAGCCCGTGAAGAACCAGAGCAGCGCGATCACGAGGCGCGGCGTGAGCAGCGCGAGCACGGCGAGCAGACAGGGCATGCGGCGTGGGCGAACGAGGTGAGGTCGGAAGGCGGCACCGTCGTGGCGGCCACCGGAATCCCTCCAATCTACGTGCCCTGCGGGGCGCAGTTTCCTCCCAGGCCCGAGAGCGGCCGGGAGTAGCCGGCGCTCCACCGTCCCACGGCGTCTCGGCCGGGCACCGTGTCACTGGACGGCGGTGCCCGGCCGCGCCACCTTCCGCGTCTCCCCGACCACCTTCCCGGAGACAGCGTGCGGCGCATCTTTCCCAGTTTCATGGCGGTCCTCGTCGGCTTCATCGCCTTCTGGCTGCTCGTGCTGATCACCGCCCTCGTGGCCGCCGCGATCTTTCGCCCGACCGCTGGCCCCACGACGCTGGCCTACACGGTCACCAACCTCGTGCTGTACGCGCTCGCCGCCATCGGTGGCGGCTGGCTGACGGCGTGGCGCGCGCCGCACCAGCGCATGCGGCACGTCGCGGCGCTCGCGCTCATCCTCGCGGCGCTCGCGCTGGCGGGAATGCGGAACCCGACACCCGGCCAGCCCGCCTGGTTCCCGCAGGCGCTGGTGGCCCTGGGCCCGCTGGGCGCGCTGCTCGGCGGCTACCTCGGGAGCCGACGCATGCCGAACGGCGCGCGCCCGGCCGCCTGACCCGCCGCGCCGCTCAGCGCGGCGCGGCCGCGACGGCTGCGTCGACGGCGGCCGCCACGCCGGCGGGCACGCCGACACCGGTGACCGCCGGCCGCGCCAGCACGTCCAGCTGCTCGGCGCGCAGGATGCGCCGCCCCTCGTCCGAGAACAGGAACGCCACGAAGCGCTCGGCCAGCGCCGGGTGGGGCGCCGCCACGGGGATGGCGAGCGCGTAGACGATCGGCTCGCCGCGCACCGTGATCGTGTCGCGCGGCGTGCGGCCCGCCACCTGCACGCTGGCGCGCGCGTAGCGCGCCGAGTCCTCCGGCGCGCTCAGGTCGATGGCGCGCGGGAGACGCAGGTAGCGGAGCCCGGCCGCGCGCGCCACCGACTCGTACTCCCACGCGTAGTCCAGCGCGCCCGTCTGCAGCAGCGCCACCAGGTCGGCCGACTTCGGCCGGATGTTGCGCCGCGGCACGCTCGCGCGCAGGCGCTCGGCCAGCCCCGGCTGGGCGTAGTGCTCCTCGGCGAGCTGGAAGACGAGCAGCGCGCGGTAGCCGGCCGGGTCCACGTCGGGCTCGGAGTGGCCCACCTCGATCTCCGAGCGCTGCACCACGCGCCACCAGTTCTCCGCCGTGAGCTCGCCGGCCGCGCGCGACCGGTCGGTGTACGCGAGCACCATCCGGTTGCGCGCGAATGCCGCGTACCAGCGCACGTACCGCGGCATGAGGAGCGTGGGAAACACCTCGTGGTCCGCGAGCGCGATCACGTCCGGCACGGCTCCCAGCTCGGTGATCCGGCGCGCCATCTCCAGGCTGCCGCCGTTCTGCTGCTCCACGCGTACGCCGTGGCGTGCGGCGAAGGTGTCCAGCGCCGCCGCGAGCGGGCGCGCCAGGCTGCCGGCGTTGAACACCACGAGGCGCGGGGCGTCGTCGTCGGCTGGCGCGCAGGCGGCGAGCAGGACGATCGCGAGCAGCGCGACACGGCGCGTGCGGGATTGAGTCACGGCGTCATCGGCGTCATCGGCGCGGGAGCCTCGCGGGCAGGGAAGCCAGGCAATGTCGTCGTCCCGCTCGAGTGTCGCCGAGCGGGACGGCCAGTTCAAGTGATCATCGCACTGGAGCGCGGCCGGATGGGGTGCCGGCCCATGGTGTCAGCCCGCCGGAGCGCGGTCGAGCGTGGGGCCAGCCCACGGTGTCATCCCGCAGGAGCGCTCCCGCAAGGGATGCCGGCCAAGATTGTCATCCCGCAGGAGTGAGCGAAGCGAACGAGTGTCGGGATCGCTCTACCTCGCGGCGGTTCGACCGCTCATCCCTGAGCACGGCCCCGGGATCACGGGACGTGAAGGCGATCCCG
>DATANT010000410.1:0-2679 GCA_036266115.1 Gemmatimonadaceae bacterium
GAGCTGCATGAGATCCTCGGCGTCGGCCTGGTCGAGGATGGTGAAGTCCTGCGGCAGGCCGGCCCGCGGGCCGAAGCGGCGGAGCAGCCGGTGCGCGGTGGCGTGGAACGTTCCGCCCTGCACGCCGCGGCCGGCGGATCCTACCAGCCGCTCGGCGCGGCCGAGCATCTCCTGGGCGGCGCGGCGCGTGAAGGTGAGCAGGAGGATGCGCTCCGGGCGCACGCCGCGCTGCACGAGCTGCGCGACCCGGTAGACCAGCGTCCGCGTCTTGCCCGTGCCCGCGCCGGCGATGATGAGCAGCGGGCCCTCGCCGTGCGTGGCGGCGGCCGCCTGCTCGGGGTTGAGCTCGGCGGCTAGGTCGCGGGGGGCGTCGGGCGGCGCGCCGTCCAGCGTCACCCGCTCGCGGGGCTGATAGATGCGGGGCTCGTGTGCCATGCGCGGAATATAGGACCCGGCGACAGCACTCCGTCATCGCTGCGGGAATGCCTCTTGCGCGCCCTGTCCCGTCCGGCACGCCGGGGCCGGACGGGCCCCACGGCCGCACCTGCAGGAGGTTGCCTCTATGCCCCGACTGCTCCGTTCGCTCGTGCTCCTCGGCGCGCTCGCCGCGCTCGGCACGCTCGGCACCGCTTGTGGCAGCGACGACCCCATCGCGCCGACGGACCGCGCGCTGATCCGCGTGGTCCATACCTCGCCGGACGGGCCCGCGCTGGACGTGCTCGTGGAGGGCGTCCGCCTCTACCAGGGCCTCGGCTTCGCGCAGTTCTACGGCTACAGCAGCATTCCGGCTGGCGAGCGCCGGATCACGCTGAGCGTCACCAACTCCGACGTCGCGGTGGTCGACGTCACCCAGGCCGTGAGCGTGGACGTCAGCTATTCGATCTTCGTCATCGGTCTGGAGTCCGAGAACAGCATCCAGCCGCTCATCCTCACCGACGACCGCACGCCGGCCGGCGCCGACCAGGTGAAGCTGCGCGTGCTGAACGCGTCGCCCGGCGCGGGCGCACTCGACTTCTACGTCACCGCGCCCACGGTGGATATCGCCACCGTGGCCCCCACGCTCGGGGGCATCGGCTTTGGCGGCAACGCGTACGTGCCCAGCACGCCGGCGGGCACGTTCCGGATCCGCGCCACGGCGGCGGGCACGAAGGACGTGATCATGGACACCGGCACGCAGGGCGGGGTGCTGCAGGGCGGCCAGGTGTACACCGTCGTGGCGCTGGACAGGCAGGGGGGCGGCGCGCCGTTCCAGCTGCGGCTGCTCGTGGACAGCCAGATCTGATGGCGGCGCGGGGGCGGCGCCACGTACCGCCGTGCCCGCGCGCCGGTCAGGCGCCGACCAACGCCTCCGGCAGCGTCTCGAGCGCGACGACGTCCAGCTCGAAGGTGTCGCCGAACGCGGCGGCCACGCGCTCACCCACGTCCCGCAGCGGGAGCGCGTGCGCGCCGCTCTCGCGCGCCAGCGACGTCATGGTGACGCCGGCGATGCCGCACGGCACGATGAGGTCGAAGTACGAGAGGTTGGTGGTGACGTTGAGCGCGAAGCCGTGCCACGTGACCCAGTCGCGCGCGTGCACGCCGATGGACGCGAGCTTGCGGCTGCCGCGCTCGTCACCCACCCACACGCCGGTGAAGCCGGCGTTCCGCTCGGCCGCCACGCCGTAGCTGCCCACGGCGTGCATCAGCGCCTGCTCCATCTGCCGCAGGTACCAGTGCAGGTCCTGCTTGTGGCGCTTGAGGTCCACGATGGGGTAGCCCACCAGTTGCCCCGGGCCGTGGAACGTGACGTCGCCGCCACGCTCCACCTCGAAGAGCTCCACGCCGCGCGCCTGCAACAGCTCCTTCGAGGCGATCAGGTGCCGGTCCTTGGACGACCGGCCGAGCGTCACCACCGGCGGATGCTCCACGAGGATCAGCAGATCCTGGGGGATGGCGCCGGTGATGCGCGCCCGGGCCGCGGCGCGCTGGAGCTCCAGCGCGTCCGCGTAGGGTACCTCGCCCGCATCGACGACGAGGAGCTGCCGCGCGGTCACGCGTGCAGCAGCTTGCCCATCGAGTCCAGCACCGCCTCGGCGATCGCCTCGCTGAGCGTGGGGTGGGCGTGGATGGCGAGCTCCACCTCCTCCACCGTGAACTCGTTGGCGCGGGCCACCACCAGCTCGTGCAGGATCTCCGTGGCGTGCGCGCCGATGATGTGAGCGCCCAGGATCTCGCCGTACTTCGAGTCGCGGATGATCTTCACGAAGCCCTCCGTCTCGCCCGAGGTGCGCGCGCGGCCGTTGGCGGAGAAGGGGAACTTGCCCACCGTGTACTCGCGCTTCTGGTCCTTGCACTGCTGCTCGGTGAGCCCGACGGACGCCACTTCGGGGTGGCAGTAGGTGGCGTTGGGGATGTTGCCGTAGTCGAGCTTGTGCGGATGCTTGCCGCCCAGCAGCTCGGCGAGCAGGTAACCCTCGCGCTCGCCCTTGTGGGCCAGCATCGGCGGGCCGGAGACGTCGCCGATGGCGTAGATGCCCGGCGCACTGGTCTCGAAGCGCTCGTTGATCTTGATGAAGCCGCGCTCGGTGAGCTGCACGCCGTTCTCCTTGAGCCCCAGGTTCTCCACGTTGGGGGCGCGGCCGGCGGCCACGAGCACCTTCTCCACGGTGAGCTCGCGCTTGGCGCCGTTGGCCTCCACGG
>DATANT010000411.1:0-9829 GCA_036266115.1 Gemmatimonadaceae bacterium
ACCGCCCAGGTACATGTGCACGCCGCAGGGCAGGCACGGGTCGAAGCTGCGCACGGTGCGCATGATGTCGATCCCCTTGAACTTGTCCTGATCGTTCTCCTCGAAGATCGGCGAGCCCTGCACCGCGTCCTCGTACGGCCCGGGCGTGCCATAGATGTCGCGCGGGCTCGCGTTCCACGGCGTGGGCGGGTACGGGTGATAGTTCGCGATCTTGCCGTCGCGAATCACCATGTGGTGCGACAGGACGCCACGCACCGCTTCCGTGAACCCACACCCGATCGCGTCCCTGGGCACCTTGAACGTCTCCCAGGTCTTCGTATGGCCTGCGCGCACCTCCTCGAGCGCCTTCTCGATGAAGTGCACGGCGCAGGCGCAGGCGTAGGCCTGGAAATAGGTGCGCGCGCGGTCGCGCTCGATGGTGTTGCTCCACTTCGGAATCTTCCACTCGAACGTCGTCTCGGGCTTCGTGGCGGACCTCGGCAGCGTGATCACGACGCTGTTCCCGGTCGACATCACGTACCCGATGTCCACCATCTTGGCGAGGGCGGTCACCCACAGCCGTGCCAGCGGGCCACCGCCGGTATCCAGCGCCAGGTAGTCCTTGCCGTCGTACCAGCGTGGCGACATCACCCAGCTGTACTTGTCGTCCAGGTCCCGCTTCTGCGGCTTCGGCAGGGTGTGCTGGTTCCACGGGTGCCGGCTGTCCACCGGGTTGCCCAACGGGTCCTGCTCCACGAACATCTCCTTCCCCACCCAATCCTCGTAGTACGAGCTCCCCAGCAGGATGCGGATCCCCAGGTTGATCTGCACCAGATCGGTGGTGACGAGCTTGCCGTCCACCACGATGCCGGGCGTGACGAACATCCGCCGGCCCCACTCGGTCATGTCCTTGTACTCGAAGTTGCAGTACTCCGGGTCCTGGAAGCTTCCCCAGCAGCCGAGCAGGATCCGGCGATTGCCGACCTGCTCGTAGCCGGGGATCGCCTCGTAGAAGAAGTCGAACAGGTCGTCGTGCATGGGCACCACGCGCTTCATGAACTCCACGTATCGCATGAGGCGCGCGAGGTAGTCGGTGAAGAGCTCGATGGTGGCCACCGTGCCCACCCCGCCGGGATAGAGCGTGGACGGGTGCACGTGCCGGCCCTCCATGAGGCAGAACATCTCGCGAGTCATCCGGCTCACCTGGAGCGCCTCGCGGTAGAACTCGCCCTCGAACGGGTTCAGCGACTTCATGATGTCGCCGATGGTCCGGTAGCCATGCGCCTCAGCGTGCGGCGCCTCCGCCCGCTCGGCCTTCTCCCAGACGCTGGGGTTCGTCTCGCGCACCATCTTCTCGCAGAAGTCCACCCCGACGAGGTTCTCCTGGAAGATGTTGTGGTCGAACATGTACTCGGCGGCCTCGCCCAGGTTGACGATCCACTCGCCCAGGTGCGGTGGCTTCACCTTGTAGGCCATGTTCTGCGTGTAGCACGAGCACGTGGCGTGGTTGTCGCCACAGATGCCGCAGATGCGGCTCGTGATGAAGTGCGCGTCGCGCGGATCCTTGCCTTTCATGAAGATGCTGTAGCCCCGGAAGACCGACGACGTGCTCTTGCACTCCGCGACCACGCGCTGGTCGAAGTCGATCTTCGTGTAGATGCCGAGGCTCCCGACGATCCGCGTGATCGGGTCCCACGACATGTCGACGAGCCGGCTCTTCTGTTGCCCCGTCGATCCCGAGGGCAGGGTGGCCGTGGCCATGTGCTATCTCCCGTGGAGAGAAGGTCGGGCGCGATGAGCTCGCGCGGCACGCGCCGCGCTCACCCCCCACCGCGACGGAGGTTGGGGCTCTCCTCGTCGATGGGATCCTGAGGATCCACTCCGGTGGAGTCCCGGGCCGTGGAGGTGCCGACCGGGCGGTCGGACTTGCCTTTCGTGCCGAGATCCTTGCGTCCCGCCTCGTGCTGCTGCTTCGAGACGTCCTCGCCGCGTCGGGTCGTGCTCTTGCCGACCTTCTTCGGATTGCCGTCCTCGTCGCGCGTGACGCTCTCGCGGTCGTCGTCTGCCATGGGAAGCTCCTGTGACTTCCAGGGGTGCTCGTCGCTACCAGATCTTCTGGTAGCCCGTCGTGAGCGTGGTGCCCGTATGCCGCCACTTCGGCTCGCGATCCAGCGTACGCGCGGTGATCCCGCGCAGCCCGCGAATGACGTTGCCGTAGACGCCACTGGCCGTGGTGGACACCCGGGCGCCGGGCGGCTCGTCCATGAAGGGCATGAACTTGTCGGGGAAGCCCGGCATGGTGCAGCCGATGCAGATGCCGCCCACGTTCGGGCAGCCGCCCAAACCGTTCATCCACCCGCGCTTGGGCACGTTGCACTTCACCACCGGGCCCCAGCAGCCGAGCTTGACGATGCATTTCGGGGAGCCGTACTCGTTCGCGAAATCGCCCTGCTCGTAGTAGCCGGCGCGGTCGCATCCCTCGTGCACCGTCTGGCCGAAGAGCCACGTTGGCCGCAGCGCCTCGTCCAGCGGGATCATGGGGGCCTGGCCCGCGGCCTGGTGCAGCAGGTACAGGATCGTCTCGGAGAGGTTGTCCGGCTGGATGGGACAGCCCGGCACGCAGACGATCGGCAGCCCCGCCTTGGACCTGTAGTTCCAGCCCAGATAGTCGGGCACGCCCATGGCCCCGGTCGGGTTACCGGCCATGGCGTGAATGCCGCCGTAGGTCGCGCACGTGCCCACGGCCAGCACGGCCCACGCCTTCGGCGCCAGCCGGTCGAGCCATTCGCTGGTGGTGACCGGCTGCATGGTCTCGGGATTGTTCCCGAAGCCACACCAGTAGCCCTCGGACTTGATCGACTCGTTGGGGATGGAGCCCTCGATCACGAGGACGAACGGCTCCAGCTCGCCACGGTCTGCCTTCCACCACCACTCCATGAACTCGGCGCCGCCGAGCGAGTAGTCGATGAGCGGCCAGTGGAACGCGACCTTGGGCAGGCCGGGGATCGCCCGGAGCGCGATCTCCTCGATGCTCGGCTGCGTAGCAGCGGTGAGCGCGACCGAGTCCCCGTCGCAGCTCAGCCCGGCGTTGATCCAGAGCACGTGGACGACCGGCTCGTCCTGCGTGGTGGGAGCGGTGGGTGCGGTCATGCGCTTCCCCCTGGTGGAGCGTCGAACGGCGCGGGACTCGGCCTGGCGTCGCGAGTGCACGCCTCCGGCGCGGCCCTGACCGCAGTGACAAAGCGCGCCCGGACCAGCCGCATCGATCGCGGCGAGGTCAGGGCGCGCTAGCGTGAACGCGCTACATGGAGGTTCAGCTTCAGAACGGAATGTTGCACGGCCCCGTCCCACTGCCGCCCGATTCGATCACTCCTGAGGATGTCGACCCGGTTCCGGGTCGCTCATCGCTCGGGAGTGCGCGGCAGTACGGTCACACCGCCACGTGAACATGCGCTCGCTGCTCGTCGTGCAAGTCGTACCGATGTACTCGCCAGTAGCGCGGAACGCTATCCTCACGATGGCGTTGATCGGTATAATACCGGCGTACGATAACGTGTCAATGGCGACACCGTGCTCGATTCCTCTTGTACCGCTTGCTTTTCTGCTCATCCCGCCATCGCGCGGCGCACGCCGTGCCGGGAGCGACACGATGCATGAGCTCTCCATCGCCGTCAGTCTCGTGGAGCTGGCTTGCGAGGAGGCGGAGCGTCTCGGGAACGTGCGGGTTGACGCGCTGCACCTGCGCCTCGGATCGCTTGCCGGCGTGGTGGAGGAGGCGTTGCTCTTCTCGTTCGAGCTCGCCGCGCAGGGCACGGCCATCGAGGGCGCCCGCCTCGCGATCGAGCACGTGCCGCTCACCGTGCTGTGCCCGCGCTGCGGCGAGGAGCGAGCGCCGCCCAGCGTGCAGCACCTCCGCTGTCCCACGTGCGATACGCCCACGCCCGAGATCGTGCGCGGGCGCGAGCTCGAGCTCTTCGCCCTCGAGGTACAGGATGGGACTCCCGCGCATCGTTGAGGTCCGCAAGGACATCCTGCGCAAGAATGACCTGCTGGCGCGCGCGCTGCGCGACCGGTTCGCGGCGGCCGGCGTCTACGTCGTCAGCCTGGTGTCCAGCCCCGGCGCGGGGAAGACGGCGTTCCTGGAGCAGACGCTCGCGGCCCTGCATCCCGGCTACCGCGTGGCGGCGCTCGTGGGCGACCTCGCGACGGATCGCGACGCGCAACGGCTCGGCCGCTCGGGGGCGCCGGTGCGTCAGATCACCACCGGCACCGTGTGTCACCTGGACGCCGAGATGCTCCACGCGGCGCTCGACGGCTGGGACCTCGCGGCGCTGGACTTTCTCTTCATCGAGAACGTCGGCAATCTCGTCTGCCCATCCAGCTACGACCTTGGCGAGCATCTGCGCGTCGTCCTCCTCTCGGTGACGGAGGGCGAGGACAAGCCGCTCAAGTATCCCACCATCTTCAACACCGCCGACCTCGCCGTGGTCACGAAGGTGGACCTCGCGGAGGCGGTGGGATTCGACCGCGACGAGACCCGGCGCAACATTCACGAGGTGCGCCCCGGGCTGGAGATCCTCGAGACCGCCGCCCGCACCGGCGCGGGGATGGAGCGCTGGCTCGACAGGCTGCGCGAGCTGGCGGGCCACCCGCCACCGCGCCGCGAGCCAGCCTATCGGGCGGACCAGGCCGCGCCGAACAGCATGCCCGCCTCGTAGAGCAGCCGCGCGCCGATCGCGAGCGTCGCGCACCCCACCAGCGCCTCCACCGCGTTGTGCATCCCGGAGAGCAGGCGTGCGGACATCCGCAGCGGCACCGAGATGACCGCCGACAGCGCGGCCATGCCGACGATGGAGCCCGCGCCGAAGAGCCCGACGTAGGCGAGCCCCATCCACGGTGACGCGACGGCCGATATGGTGAGGAGGAGCAGCGCGGCGGAGCCGGCCAGGCCGTGCACCATCCCCACCAGCAGTGCGCGTCGCGGGAATGGCGGCGCGTGCGCATGCTCGTGATGGGACGGGTCGTGCGCCTCGCCCGGGCGATGGCGGTGCACGTGCAGGTGCGCGACGCCGCCGGCGTGCTGGTGCACGTGCACGTGCACGCGCTGCCGGCGCATCCGCCGGAGCACCTGCGCACCGAGCACGAGCAGCATCACGCCCACGATGATCTCGAGCGCGTGGCCCACGCGCTCGGGGATCACCGCGCCGAGCAGCAGGCACGCGCCGCCGAGCAGGAGCAGGGTGAGCGTGTGTCCCACTCCCCAGGCCGTTCCCTGGAGCACGACCGCGCGCGCGCTCCGGTTGCCGGTGGCGAGGCTCGCCACCGCCGCTAGGTGATCCGCCTCCAGCGCGTGCCGCATGCCCATGACGAAACCGAGCAGCAGGATGGAGCGCATGGGCTCCTCGTGGCGGTGGCGAGGGTTGGTGCGGCGCTGCCCGGGCGGGACGTGCTTCGTCGCGCCACGCGACGCTACGCTAGCGTGCGCGCGTGCCGGCGTCGAGATGGAGCTTCATGGCGTCGGCGGGCACGGCGGTATTGGAGGAAAGGCTGCCGCCGCTCACGCTCCTGAGCAGATGCAGCGATCGCCTCTCGCCCCGTCAGCCGCCCTCGCTCCCGCCGCCGAGCGCCGGCGCCGGATCCCGCGCCGTCCACCGCAGCGCCATCTCGCCGAGTCGCCCATCGTCGCCGGCCGCCGAGGCTGCATGCTCCACGAGCCGCGACGCGCCTGCCGTGCGCCCGATCGCGAACGCCAGGCGCCGGGCTCCCGCCTCGCGCGTTGCGCGGTCACTCGACGCGGCTACGTGCTGCTCGATGCGATCGATGGCGTCGCCGATGGTGGCGACCGCCGGAGCCAGCGCCGGAACGCGCACGCACGCCATCCGCGCTCGCACGTCCGCGATCCACGGCGCGAGCGCGTCGGTGCGCTCGATGGCGCGCCAGACGTCCAGGCTGAGCACGTTCGTGGTGCCTTCCCAGATGGGGAGCACCTGCGCGTCGCGAAGGAGGCGCGGCAGGCCCGTGTCCTCGATGTAGCCCGCGCCGCCGAACGCCTCGAGCGCCTCGCTCGCCACCACCACCGCCTGCCTGGCCGTATACAGCTTGGCCACCGGCGTGAGCAGCCGCAGCATGGCCTGCTCGGCCTCGCTCGCCTCGCCGCACTCCTCGCGGCCGATGAGTTCCGCCACCTGGAAGGCGAGGTGGAAGCACGCGTGGAAGCGCGCGTCCAGCTCCGCCAGGGTCTCCCGGTGCAGCGGATGCTCGGCGAGCGACCGGCCGAACGCGTGGCGCCTGGTGGCGTAGTCGCGCGCCAGGGCGATGGCGCGGCGCATGCCGGCCACCGCGCAGACGGCGTTGTACGCGCGCGTGACGTTGAAGAGCGAGGCGATCTTGCGCACGCCGTCGCCCTCGCCGCCCACGAGCAGCGCGGGCGCGCCGTCGAGCGTGAGCTCCGCCGTGGGCAGCGCGCGCGTCCCGAGCTTGTCCTTCAGGCGGTTCACCCGGATGCCCTGCAGCGCGCCAGTCGCGTCGCGCAGCTCGATCATGAAGACGCTGAGCCCGCGTCCTCCTGCGGGCGCGCCCTCGATGCGGCCGAGCGCGAAGGCCAGCTGCGACGTGGTGGCCGAGGTGAACCACTTGGTGCCGTGGAGCGCGAAGACGCGCGGGTCCTCGGTGCGCCGGGCGACGGTGCTCGTCTGCGACACATCCGACCCGCCCGTGCGCTCGGTCATCCACTGCCCGGAGGTCCAGAAGCGCGACGGGTCGCTCGACGTGAGGTGCCCGTACGCCTCGCGCGTGCGCTCGTCGCCGTACAGCTCCAGGAAGCGCGCGGCGCCATCGGTCATGGCGAGCGGGCAGCTGTAGACGGCGCTCGACGGATGGAAGAGGTACAGCCGGGCCATCTGGTCGAGCCGCGACCAGCCCCCGTGCGCGCGCTCGTACGCCGCGGCCACGATCCCCTCCTCCGCGGACACCCGGTCGAGGGCGCGCCACGCGCGCGGGACCACGATCTCGTCGATGCGCCGTCCCCACGGGTCGTAGGGCACGTGCCGCGGCGGCTCGGCCTCGGCGGCGTCGCCCATGGCCAGGATGTCGGTCGCGGCACGGTGGCCGAGTCGCTCGAGGCCGGGCTCCACCGCCGCGTGCACCTCGGCCGGCAGCCGCCAGCGCAGGAACGCGCGCAGCAGGGCGTCGTCCTCGTACTGGTTGCCGAGCCGGGGGCCGTCCTGGAAGAAGTCGTCCGTCATCGTCTCTCGTGCGGTGGTGCGGGTGGCGCCGGGAGCGGCGCCGCTCGGCCGCCGGCGCCGCCCACCCGCAGATCGGCGAAGCGCTTGGTGGCCGTGCCCACCAGCCGGCGAAAGGTGCGGGTGATGTGGCGCCGGCCAGCGAACCCGAGCTCGGCCGGGCTTGGCGACACGGTCTCGCCTCGCGGCGGAGCCGCGGCTTCCCTTCGCGCCCCACACGTATTGTGCGCGCTGGAGTGGGGCGTCCGCCAGTCGACCGCGGCGGGGCCCACGGGTCCTTCGTGCAGGATATGGTCGCCTGGACGCGGTCCACGCGCTCGGAATGCGACGTGGGAGCGAAGCTCGACGGCCGCGTCGTCCCGGATTGCCCGGGCGGCCGGCCCTCCGACGTCACGGTGCGTCCGCGTCGCGCCGCGGCATTCGCTCGCGCGCGCGCGGCGCGGGGTGGGCGGCCGTTCGGTTCGAATCGTGCGCGGCGATTGGAGCCGCGCACGAGCGGTCTCGACGAAGGCTCGGCCATGAGCGCGCCTACCGCGCGGGGCCCGAGGTCCATCGCCGTCGAGAGTGCGCGCCAACGCAGGAGGGCGCAGTGACGTGCAACAACGATCCGCATCGGCGAGCGCATCGGTAGCGTCGCGGCGCCGCATCCAGCGCACTGGGATGCGCCCTCCGGCGCGCCGCCACGGCAGTGCTCGATACGCCACTGTCATGGCTTCACTCGAATCACATCATCAGCCGTTGCGGCTTCATTCGCATCACATCAATAGTGGTATCGACGCGAGTGGTATCGACGCACCGCGCGCGAGGTGTGCGCGCCGGGGCGGACGTGCCGCAGCTCTACCTGACCGAGGCGCCCAGGCAGAAGCGCCTGCACCTGCTCGGCTTCGAGCGCGTGGAGATTCAGGCCCGGCGAGTCGGTGCACGTCACGCTGACCGCCGACCCGCGCCTGCGCGCGCTTCGATGGAAATCAGCAGCAATGGCGCCTCGGCGAGGGGGAGTACGCCGTGGCGATGTCGCGCGCAGCAGACGCGCCCGTTGAGCGGGGGAAGGCCCGGCTGAAGGGCGCTTCTTCGGAGCCGGAGCCGATGGCGGGAGGGACCGGAACCGCGATCAGGGGGTCAGAGTCCTCGAAGGGGAATGCGAGGGCCCGGGCCCCGTGATGGCCACAGGATCCACGTCCATGTCTTGCAGGCGTCGTCTGTCGCTGCGCCTCCTCGGCGCGGCACTCGCGTGGACCGCCCCCGCGGCGGCACAGGATTCGGCCGCCGTCCAGGCGGTCGAGCGTCCACCCGACGCAGAGTCCGCCGTCGAGCAGCCGACGGCGCCCGTCGTCGTCGACGGTGTTACGCTCTTCCGCGTCCGTGGCGTGTCCGCGTACCCCGCCGAGCGACGCGCCGCCGAGATCGCGGAGCGCATCCGGGCGGTCGCGTCGGACCGGACGTTCCCGGCCGAGTCCATCACCGTCCGGGAAACCCCGGGGGCGACCACCGTCGTGGCAGCGGGGCAGCGTCTGTTCGGCGTGCTCGACGCCGACGCCCGGTTGGAGGGCATACCGAGAGAGGTGCTGGCGGGGACGTACCGCGATCGCGCGGCCGAAGCGGTGGAGGCGTTTCGGCGCGAACGCGAGCCACCGGTGCTCTGGCGGAAGACGGCCAACGCGGTGCTGGCGACCGTCGCGTTCGCACTGGGTCTCTGGGTGGGAGTGCGGGCCGTGCGGCGGCTCCGCACATACGTGGACCGTTATCGGTCCCGCCTCCGCGACGTCCAGGTCGGCTCGTTCGAGATCATGCGAGCCGAGCAGCTCCGGGGCACGATGCATCGCGCCCTGGGGATCGCCGCCTGGGTCGTCGCCCTGGTAGCCGGCTATCTGTACGTCGACTACGTCCTGCTCCTCTTCCCGTGGACGAGGGCGCTCGGCCTCAGCCTCTCCACCATCCTGCTGCGTCCCCTGGCGACGCTCGGCACCGGCTTCCTGCGGTTCATCCCCGACCTCGTCTTCCTGATCATCCTCGCGCTGGTCGCGCGCTACACCATCAGGCTGATCCGGTCGTTCCTCCTGCGCGTCGGCACGGGGGCGATCACGGTCCAGTGGATCGAGCCCGAGTGGGCGCGGCCGTCGGAGCGAATCGCGCGGTTCCTGGTAATCGTCTTCGCGCTGATCATCGCCTACCCGTACATCCCTGGTTCCGGGTCCGAGGCCTTCAAGGGGATCGGGCTCATCCTCGGCCTCATGTTCTCGCTTGGCTCCCCGTCGCTCATCGGCAACATGGTGGCGGGGTTCAGCCTCGCGTTCCGCCGGGCGTTCCGGGTGGGCGACCGCGTGCGGATCGGCGAGTATGTGGGCGACGTGATGCAGGTGCGCCTGCTGACGACCTACCTGCGCTCGCCCAAGAACGAGCAGATCGTGATCCCCAACTCGCTCATCCTCAACAACGAGGTGGTGAACTTCACCACCCTCGCCAGGGAGGCGGGGCTCGTGCTACACACGAGCGTCCGGATCAGCTACGAGACCCCGTGGCGGCAGGTGGAGGCCATGCTGCTCGAGGCGGCGAGGCGCACGCCGAGGCTCCGCTCGCAGCCCGAGCCGTTCGTGCTGCAGCGGGCACTC
>DATANT010000412.1:0-7571 GCA_036266115.1 Gemmatimonadaceae bacterium
AACCGCTGCCTGGCGGACGACGTGATGCTGCCGATCATCCAGGCCGACTACGAGCGCGCCGGGAGCGGCGGGGCGAGGTCCACCCCCACCTTCCTCATCGGCGATCGCATGGTGGAGGGAGCGGCCCCCATGGCGCACTTCCGCGAAGCGATCGACGCGGCGCTCGCCGGAGCCGCCTCGGCCCCGGCGGCCGGCAGAACGCCCTGACGCGGCTCCGTCGGCCGCCCCTCGGGCCGCCCGGGTGCTGAGGCGCTGAGGTGCTGAGCCGCCTGCTCTACACGGCGGCCGGCCAGCTGGCCCGCGCCGCTGCCGCCGTGGCCCCGGCCGGCGACGGCAAGCTGGCGCGCACGCTGCGCGCCCGGCGTGGCATCCGCGCGCGCTACGCGGCGTGGGGCGCGCGGCACCGGGATGTCACCCGCCCGCTGCTCTGGATGCACGCGCCGAGCGTGGGCGAGGGGCTGCAGGCCCGGCCGGTGCTGCAGCTGGCCCGCGACCGCCGCCCCGACCTGCAGCTCGCCTATACCTTCTTCTCGCCCAGCGCGGAGCGCTTCGCCGGCGGCCTGGCCACGGACTTCGCCGACTACCTACCGTTCGACACGCCAGGCGATGCCGCCGCCGCCCTGGATGCGCTCCGCCCGTCCGCGCTGGTGTTCTCCAAGCTGGACGTCTGGCCCACGCTCGCGCGGCAGGCCGCCGAGCGTGGCGTACGGCTGGGCCTCACGAGCGCCACGCTGGCCGCCGGCTCGTCGCGCCACTCGCCGGTCGCGCGCGGCATGCTGCGGGACGCCTACGCCCGCCTGGACGCCGTGGGCGCCATCGACGCGGCGGACGCGGAGCGGTTGGTCGCGCTCGGGGTGCGTCACGGCGTGATCCGGGTGACCGGCGACACGCGCTACGACCAGGTGTGGGCCCGCGCTCGGCAGGCGGACCGTGACGGGGCGTTGCTCGCGCCGCTGCGCTCCGGGCGTCCCACCCTGGTGGCCGGCTCCACCTGGCCGGCGGACGAGCGACCGCTGCTCGCGGCCTGGGCCCGGCTGCGGAGGAGTGTGCCGGAGGCGCGACTCGTCATCGCGCCCCACGAGCCCACCGCGGCGCACCTGGTGCCCATCGAGCGATGGGCCACGGACGCCTCGCTCTCCCTCTCGCGGCTGGGCGGCGCCCAGGCGGGCGTGGCCGACGTGGTGCTCGTGGACCGCGTGGGCGTGCTCGGGGACCTGTACGCGCTGGCCGACGTGGCGTACGTGGGCGGCGGCTTTCACGATGCGGGGCTGCACTCGGTGCTCGAGCCGGCGGCGTTCGGCGCACCGGTGCTGTTCGGCCCCCGCCACGCGAACAGCCGCGATGCCGGCCTCCTGGTGGCCGCTGGCGGCGCGATCAGCGCCCGGTCGAGCGAGGAGCTGGAGACGGCGCTGGCCGGATGGCTGGGCGATGGTGGCGCGCGCCAGGCAGCGGGTGCCCAGGCGCGAGGGGTGGTGGAGGCCGGGCTCGGGGCCGCCGAGCGCTCGTGGGCGCTGGTGGAGGGGTTGCTGGGCTGAGCGGCCCGGGGCGGCGCAGATCGGCCCCTGCCCTCACGGTCGCCCGGCGTCATCCGCGGCGGTCGTTCGCCAGCCGACCGGATCCCGGCTCGCGCTCGATGCGCCGCCGGCCCGCCGCTGATCCCGATGCCTCGCCCCGGCCGACCCTACCGGCGACTCACGTGCCGTGCGCTGAACGCGCCGCGCCGGTGAGCGCCGGCAACCCGCCCGGCCGATGCAGGAAGAAGCCCTGCACCAGCTCCACGCCGAGCCCCTTCACCGTCTCGAACTCCTCGGCCGTCTCCACGCCCTCGGCGATCACCATCGTCCCGTGGTCGTTCGCGAAGCGCACCATCGTCTCCACCAGGTTCTGCTTGATGAAGTTGACGTCGATCCCGTTGATCAGGGACATGTCGAGCTTGATGAAGTCCGGCTCCAGGTTCGCGATCGACCCGAGGCCCGCGTAGCCGCTGCCCGCGTCGTCCACCGCGAAGCGGAAGCCCCGCTCGCGGAACGCGCGCAGCCGCTCCCGGAACTTCGGGTAGTCCTTGATCGCCGTCCGCTCCGTGATCTCGATCACCACGCACCGCGGTTCCGACACATCCAGCGTGTCTTCGGTGAACGCGGGATCCGCGAAGTCGTGCGGGTCCACGTTCAGGAAGAGCAACTGCCCCTCCCGGAGCTTGTCGCGCACCCCCTCGATCGCGCGGTGGCGGCAGAGGCGGCCCAGCTCCCAGAGCAGATCCGCCTCCGCGGCCACCTCGAACATCACCTCGGGGCTCCGCAGGCTGCGCATCCGGCCGCGCGCGAGCGCCTCGTAGCCGTACGTCTCGCCGGTGGACACCAGCACGATCGGGTGGTACTCGATGTCCACCAGCCCGTCGCGCACGCTCACGCGCAGGTCATCCACCTTGCGCCCGCGCTCCCGCTCCTCGATGCTCTTCGCGGCGCTGGCCGCCTCGCGAATGCCGCGATAGATCTGCCGCTGCAGCCGCACCTTGGGGTTGTAGTACACGTGCGCGCGTCCCGCGTAGATGTCGAACAGCGCGGAGATCTCCTCGCCGTGCGCGGCCTCGATGCGGCGCGACATCTCGCCCTCCAGGTCGCGCAGGAGCGCGGTCACCTCCACCTCCGTGGCCACGGCCTCGCCGGCCGATGGGACGTGGAAGAGCACGAAGTCGTCGTCGTGGGTGAAGCTCACCATCACGCGCGAGGTGCCGAGCGAGCTGCTGCGCGTGAGGAAGTCGCGCACTGCGCCGGCCGTCGTCTCCAGCACCGCATCCAGCTTCTCCCAACCGTAGATCTCCTCGATCTTGGAGTAGCGGACGAAGTTGAAGTAGAGCACCACCAGCTCGCCGCGCTCCTTGATGAGCGCGCGGCTGCGCTCGATCACCACCGGCAGCGTAGGCAGCCCGGAGAGGGAGTCGAAGAGCATCTGCTCGTACTCCACCCGGTCGGCGTGCTCGGCGAGCAGGCGCCCCGACTGCGACGCGCGGACGATGGCCGTGCGCACGCGGGCCGCGATCTCGTCGGCTGGCGCCGGATCCCGGTACCAGTCGTCGGCGCGCAGCTCCACCGCCCGGCGGCGCATGGTCTCGTCCGCGCATCCCACGAGCACCGGCAGGCTCCGGCTGCGCGCGTGCTCGAACAGGTCGCGCAGCGCGTTGGGGTTGGTGGTGGTGGTGAGCACCACCCGCACGTCGCCGTTGGAGTCGATCTCGTCCAGGAGGGCGGCGCCGTCGCGCACCAGCAGCTCCCAGGAGTCGAGCAGCGCCGCCGCCTCCACGATCGCGGCGTCCACGCTGTCGGTCAGCAGTACGGGATTGCGCACCTGGTTCCGGTGATCGCTCGCGAGTTCAGCCAATGGAGGGGAGTAACGCCGTGTTCCGCTCCACCGTCTCGGCCAGTCGCCCCAGGTCGAACGGCTTCTCCACGTAGTCGTCGGCGCCGGTCTGCAATGCCAGGCGCTTGTCGTCCCACTCGTCCAGAGCCGTGACCATGATGATGCGCACCAGCCGGCCCAGCTCGGCGTGCTGCTTCATGAGCCGGCACACCTCCCAGCCATCGCGCCCGGGCATCATGACGTCCAGCAGCACGATCGCCGGCCGCACGCGCTCGAACTCCACGAGCGCCTGGTCGCCGTTGTGGGCCACCGTCACCGGATACCCACGCACGCCCAGGTAGTCACGGATGATCTCGGTGTTGTCGAAGTTGTCATCCACGACGAGGATGGCCGGCCGAGCTTGGTTGGTCATGCTGCTCCCATGGCTGATGCGTCCTTGCCGGGGGGCAAGATGCAAGCCGCCGCCGCCCGGCGATAGGTCCCGACACTCGATCGCCGCGCTCGCCCGTGCGGGATGACCTGCCCCGGGTGCCGTGCCAATCCCTACGGAAGGCCGGCCACGGCACGGCGGTCGGGAACGACACCGGGGGAGTGGCGACGCCATTGGTAGGCGTCACCACTCCCCCGGCTCCCTGCCGACCCGCGCTAGCTCAGCGCCGCAGCCCGCGCGGGCGGTACGCCACGCTGAAGCCGAACCCGTCCTGCTCCAGCTCGTTGATCACCGCCGCGAAGCGCAGCGAGAGCTGTCGCGTCACTTCGAAGTTCACGCCCAGGTCGAAGCCGACGTTGATCTCGGTGTCATCCATGTCACCGGTGAAGATGTCGATCGACGCCCGGGGGTGGATGTACGGTGTGAGGGCGAGCTGGCCCTCGAGCGGGAAGCGGTGGCCCACCGACACGCCCACCGGGATGCGGAACACCTGGACGTCATCGCCAAAGGAACCGTAGGCGCCGGCCGTCAACATCAGGTCCAGAGGAACGTCCGCGTTGGCGCGGATCATCTGCCGGGCATACGCGCCGCCGATCAGGAAGCGGCCGTCGCCGAAGTCCGGATCGGCGAAGCCCACGTCCAGAGAGAGCTGCGACACCGGCGAGAAGCCTTCCCGCCACTGGAACAAAAGGCTGGTGCCGTTGTCGTCGCCGCTGGCCACGCCAAAGTTGTACTCGCGATCCACGATCACCGGCGGCTGGAACGACGGGTACGTCCACGCCTGCGCCTCGGCGGCGGCGGGAGCGGCAACGATGGCGAGGGTGGCGAGCACGGCGGTAGTACGCCGACGAAGAGAAGGCATCAATGAGCTCCCTGGTCGAGTGAGTGAGGTGCTGCGTGGAGACACGCCGGGCGGCGCGTCAGAAGCCGGGCGGCGCGTCAGAAGGCGTACGCGACGCCGGCTCCCAAGATTCCACCGGTTGCCCCTGGTTCGCCGAGCTCTGCCGTACTGCCCAGCTCGTACCCAAGGGAGAGACCGATGTTGCGGCTCGCCGCGAAGTCCATCCCGATGGACATCCGGACCAGTCCTTTGGTCACATCGTCGATATCGGCTGAGCTCGCACGATTCCAACTGTAGAAGGGGGCGGCATAGATAGAAAGGGCTCGCGTGGTGCCGAGCGCGCGCCGCCACCCCACCGAGGCGCCTACCGGGATCTGGATCGTGGTCACTCCTTCCTGTCGGGTGCCGCCGGTGCCTGCGAACACGGCCAGCCCGAACCGGTTTACCGGACGCCCCGTCCACGGCGTGGTGATGGGCACCGCCAGGCGGCCGCCGAAGGTAGCCGTGGTGGAGCCCTCGTCGGGCACGGCCGCGGCCACGCCGAGCATGAGCTGGATGCGCCCCCGTCCCGGTGCCCACGAACCGGCCGCGCCGTACCCGGTGACGTCACTCCCCGTGCCCACGTTGACCGCCACGGCGATGCCGGGCGGGGTGAAGGCGTTCTGCAGCACGGGGAAGCCGGTCATCTGAGCCGCCGCTGGCGTGGCCAGCGCACACGTGAGCACGCCCACGATCCAGCCGTGGGTGATTCTCGTGAACGACGTGCGGGGCAGATGGGCGAGGGGCATGCGTGGAGCTCGTGGAGATGGAGCGGCTGGATGGCGGGCTGTGCTGGTATGCCAGAATCGTGCGCGAGCCACGACGCACGACTGCTCCAGTGACTCACCCGGTACGCGGCGATCGGATGCCGCGCGCATTCCAGCGGTGATGGAAGGATAGCGGTGGCGGGTATTCTGCCGGCACCGCGCTCGTGATGGGGGACTCCGAGCGTCCCGGGCCCGACGGCCAGCAACCGCGCCTCTCGCCCAGCGCGGGTCCACGCAGGTCGGAGTGGCGCCCCTGGCGATTCCATGTATAATGGGCGCGGAAGCTCTGACGAACCCTGCCGTTCGGCCGCCGCGAGCGCCGTCCGGTGGCGCCGCCTCTCTCGCCCGTCCCCTTCCTCCCTCCCCGTCCTATGCGCCGAGCGACACGAGGATGCGTGCTTCTGGCCTGTCTGGCCGCCGGATGCCGTCATTCACCAGATGCTGCGTCCGCCTCGTCACCGGCCCCGATGCCCGCCGGCTCTGGCGCTCCATCCTGGACCGGGAACATCACGCCCACCCAGGAGCGTACGGCCCAGATCAAGTACGCGGGCACCACGCGCATCTACGGGCAGGCCAGTGTGGAGCGGGGCGGGGATGCTGGTCACACGAAGGTTCGGGTGAGCTTCACCACGCCGGTGGTGAACCAGACGTACCAGTGGGGGCTCCACGAGGGACGATGCGGCACGAATGCACCCGCCGTGGTGCCCATCAACGTCTTCCCGGCCATCGACGTGAGCGGTAACGGCTCCGGCCAGGCGGCGGTCGAGATCGCCATTCCCACCCCGGAGTCGGGCGCGTACCACGTGAACCTGTTCGTCGGCGGCAACGGGCTCGAACACGTCATCGCCTGCTCCAACCTCAAGCTGAGCCGCTGAGTCCATGAAGCGATGCGGCCCCGGGCGACTCGAGTCGCCCGGGGCCGCATCGCCGTTCAGGGAGAGGGCGGAGCCGGTTCGGGGACGCGGAACGCCACCGGCAGGCGCACCACCTGCTGCACGCGCCGTCCATTCCGACGTGCCGGCACGTAGCGGACGTTGCGGACGGCCGCCATCACGGCGCCACTGAGCAGCTCGTTGGACGAGGCGAGCACCTGCATCGTGGTCACCTGGGGTATGCCCATGGTGTCGATCACGAACTCGATGATGACGCGCCCTCCCACCCCGGCCTTCAGCAGCGAATCCGGATAGTCGGGTCGGATCGCGCCGCCGGGAGCGGGATAGGCTCGCTCGTCCACCTGATCCTCGGCGAACACCGTGAACGACTCGGCGATGCGGTCCACCTCCTCCTGCGTCACGCCGGGTCCGGGCGGCGCCTTCGCCCGCCGCTCCAGGCGCTTGGTCCAGATGGCGATCACGCCGCAGCCGCCCTGCCCGCCCGAGCCCATGAACTCCGCGGGCACGGTGGCGGTGCCGCTGTAGACCTCGATCCCAGCGATGTCCGCCGGGTTGATCATGCTGGGCTCGAAATAGCCCGCACCGAGTGGCGACCCGTCCAGCCAGACGAACGGCAGGCACTGGTTCCCACGAATCTGGATCGCGCCCCGGGAGATCCCCTTCGAGTCGATGTCCACTCCCGGGATCCCGCGGAAGACGTCCATCGTATTGGGGGGACTCCGATCCTTGATGTCCTGCTCCGTGACGAAGCGCCCCTTCCCGCTCGCCCGCCGGCGATTGAAATCGGCCAGGTGGGCGGGCGCGGTGGCGACCTCCCCAGTCACCCGCACCGGCGCGAGCGTGGTGAGCTGGGGGAGCAGCCGGATGGAGAGCGCCGTCGTGGGGCCGGCGGCGGGGATCTCCACTCGCGCCAGCTCGAAGCCCTGGCGCACCACGGTCAGCACGCCGACACGCCCCACCCGGAACGGGATCCGGAATCCGCCGAGCGTGTCGGTGAAGACCCGGGCTTCATCCAGGAGCACCACGGCGCCCGCCACCGGAGCGCCACCGCTGTCGTGGACGACACCGGTGACCGAGGCGACGCTGGAGGCCTCCTGCGCCACCACGTCCACGCTGGCCGCGCCCAGAAGCAGCACGGCCGCGAGCAGGCACCGGGGCCCGGCTCCGATGGCTGCGGCCACTCTCACGTTCCACCTCATGCCCCGAATCCTCGCTGAATCGTTCCAGGCGTAAACCAGCGCACG
>DATANT010000413.1:0-32370 GCA_036266115.1 Gemmatimonadaceae bacterium
CGTGAACAGGTCCTCACGGGCCAGTCCCTGCCGTACCGTTCCGCGCTCCGGCGCCACCGAGGCGGGGTTGGAGTTGTAGACCACCAGCGCCTGCACCGGCGGCCCACCCACTCCGGCATCGGGCCGCGTGAGCGCGTCACCCAGGCGGATCATGTTGATGGTGCGCACCGGCGGCGAGAGGTCCGGGCGCTGCAGGGCGGCCGTGTCGAAGCGGAACGCGGCGCTGGTGGAGAGCTGCACGCCGCCGCCCGGGCGACGCCAGTGGCCGGCGAGCGCGGGCAGGCACGCGATGGTGCGCACCGCCATGCCGCCTCCCGCGTGGCGCTGCAGTCCGTAGTTGATGCGGATGAACGCCGCCCGCGCCTCACCGTATCGGCGCGCCAGCGTGCGGATGGTCTCCGCCGGCAGCCCCGTGACGGCCTCGGCGCGCTCCGGCGGCCACTCCTCCAGCCGCGGGCGCAGCTCGTCGTAGCCCAGGGTGTAGCGCGCGACGTAGTCCGTGTCCACCAGCCGTTCGGCCACCAGCACGTGCATCATGGCGAGCGCCAGCGCGGCGTCGGTGCCGGGGCGAATGGCGAGCCACTCGTCGCACTGCTCGGCCGTGCGCGTGCGGATGGGGTCGATGGCGATGATGCGGGCGCCGTTGGCCCGCGCGCGCAGCACGAACGGCCACAGGTGCGGGTTGCTGGTGAGCGTGTTGGTGCCCCACAGCAGCACCAGGTCGCTCTGCGGCATCCCCTCGCCGTCGGCGCCCAGGTTGGCGCCCACGGTCATGCGCATGCCCACCGTGCCGGCCTCCGCGCAGATGGTGCGCGCCAGCTGCGAGGCCCCGAGCGCGTGGAAGAAGCGCCGGTCCATGGAGCCGCCCTGCACCAGCCCCATCGTGCCGGCATAGGAGTAGGGCAGGATGGCCTGCGGCCCGTGTGCCGAGGCGGCGATGGTGCCCAGCCGGTCGGCGATCTCGTCGAGCGCCTCGTCCCAGGAGACGCGAGCGAACCGCCCGCTGCCCTTGGGACCCACGCGCCGCATGGGATGGAGCAGCCGCTCCGGGTGATAGGTACGCTCCAGGTACCGGTTCACCTTGGCGCAGAGGAAGCCGGCGGTGAACGGGTGGGCCGGGTCGCCGGCGATGCGAACCGCCCGGCCGCCCTCCACGGTGACCAGCGTGGCGCAGGTATCCGGGCAGTCGTGCGGGCAGGCACCTCGCACCACGCCGTCGGCGGGTGGGGAGTCTAGGAGCGTGGGCATGGGGAGCGTGCGAGAAAGGGAGTTCGGGCGCCTGCCAATGATGGTGACGGGAGCGGCCCACGTCACGCCCGGGATGTGAGATTGGTCACACAGGGCCGAGTCTGGTGCGGCGAAAGCGCTTGCGGGCCCGCCACTTGCCAGTCTTGACAGCCGACAGGGCCCCCGTACATTCCGTCCCTTGAGTCTACTGCCGCCCCTCGGCAGCAGACTCGGCCCGACCCAATCACGCCCCCATCAGGAGAAAGTCATGAAGCGTTTCGCCCTCGCCGCCGCGGCCGTGCTGTTCGTCGCTGCTTGCACGACGCAGGAAGAGGCTCCCGCTGTTGATACGACCAGCACGGCGCCCGCCGCCGCGCCGGCTCCGATGGATTCCGTTGCTCCGGCTCCGATGGATTCGGCCGCGCCGATCGACTCGGCCGCCGTCGTCGACACGTCGGCGAAGTAAGCTCTTCGTTCCAGCACGAAACGCGGGGTGCGGCCACGGCCGCACCCCGCGTTCGTCGTTGGTGCTCATCCCTCCGCCGTGGGCTCGCCGAGTATGGCGCGCAGCGCCGCCAGGCGCTGCAGGAAGTCGGAGTCGGCGATCACCGGCTGGGCGCCGGCCACATCCACTGCGTGGTCCAGCGCCACCCACGAGACGCAGCCCTGGTAGCGGCGGATCTCGGGAATCTCCACCGCCCGCGGTAGACGCGCGGCGCGCACCGCCACCACCTGCACCACTGGTCGGTCGCGATAATGGAAGCGGGATTCCACGGCGCCCCATGCCAGGCCGTGCTCGTGGCCGATCTGCCTGAGCGGCTCCAGCGCTTCCACTCGCCACACCGCGGCCACCGAGGCCACGAGCGAGAGCCGCACCACACCGTCGGGCGGCCGCTGCTCGTGCACCTCGCTCAGGCGCGGCACGAATCGCTCGGCCACCTCGACGGCCTTCTCGTGGAAGTAGGTGGGGTAGAGCAGGAACCGCTCGTGGCGTACGGAGAAGCCGGCGCGCTGCTCGCGGATGCCGCCCTTGCGGACCATGGCCAGCACGTCGCCACGCTCCAGCGCGTCGCAGAGCACCGCCCACTCCTTGAGCGCGGTGCGCTCCTCGCCGGCGGCCTGCACGGAAACCGAGCTCATCCACCCTCCGCACCGGAACGCCGGTGCTCACGTTGTTCGCGCCACCACCGGAACGCGTCTGGCACGCCTTCGCGCGGATGCACGGGCGGCGTCCACCCCAGTTCCGTACGCGCACGCTGGGAGTTGAACGGGTTGCCGGCGCTCAGGAACTCGGCGGATTGGCCGGCCATGACGGCCAGTCCGCGGGCGCCTACCAGGGTGAGGCCGGCGGTAGCCGCCACCACGCCCAGCCTCATCAGCGCCAGCGGCACCGGCACGAGGCGTGGCACGCGGCCGAGCCCCTCGCCGGCCAGGCGGAAGAACTCCGCCGCGGTGACGTCGGTGTCGTTGGCGGTGAGGTAGGCTCGTCCGCCGGCCGCATCGCAGCAGATGGCGCGCACCGCGGCATCGGCCACGTTGGCGGCGTGGATCACCGGCAACACCGCCGTGCCGCCGTCCACCATCGGTACCACGCCGCGGCTCACGAGCCGCGCCACCCGCGGCACGAACTGGCGATCGCGTCGCCCGTAGAGAACGTCCGGTCGGATGGCGGTGGCCCACACCTCGCCGCGCTGGTGCGCTTCCATCACCACCGCCTCGCTGTCCCGCTTGGAGCGCGCGTAGAACGCCGCGCGGGGCAGCGGGGCCAGCGGGGTGTCCTCGGTCACGCTCCCCGGCCCGTGCTCGTAGCGCGCCGCCGGTCCGTAGACGGCCACGCTGCTCACGTGCAGCAGGCGGGCGCCGGTCCGCGCCGCGGCCGTCACCGCGTTGCGCGTGCCGTCCACGTTGGGCGTGCGGTACGCCTCCCAGCCGCCACGATCGGTGACCACCGCGGCGCCATGGAACAGAGCGTCGCAGTCACGCGCGGCGTCGGCGAACCGAGGCAGGTCGAGCACGTCGCCCGCGTGCAGCTCCACGCCGAGCGTGGTGAGGTTTGCCGCGGCCGCCGGCCGCCGGACCAGCGCCCGCACCTGCCAGCCGTCGGCGATGAGCCGTCGCACGAGGTACGACCCCAGGAGCCCCGTGGCCCCCGTCACCAGCGCTCGCGGCACCAGCCTGCGCTCAGAGGGGAAACGGGAGGGGCCAGACCGTCACGTCGGCGGCGCCGCCCTCCCACGTGGCGTTCATCGTGGTCCCCGGCTCCACCTCGCGCCGCACCATGGCGAGTGCCACGTTGCCCAGGCGCGGCGAGAGCGTGGCGCTGCGCACGTCGCCCAGCACCTTGCCCGTGGCGTCGGTGAGCTGCGCCTGGCGCGGCAGCGGCTGGTCCGCGGTGGTGCGCAGCCCGCGCAGGTGCCGGTTCACGTGGCCGCGGAAGTGCACGCGCGCCACCACCTCCTGCCCGGTATAGCACCCCTTCGTGTACGAGATCGCGTGCAGGTCGTCCATGTTGGCTTCCTGCGGGATCGTCTGCTCGTCCATGTCGATCCCCCACTCGGGCCGCCCGGCCTCGATGCGCGCCACGTCCCACGCCTCCAACCCGGTGGGCGTGGCGCCGCGCGCCTGTGCGCTCTCGCACAGCTTCGCGAGCAGCTCGCCGCTCCCGAACAGCTCGTAGCCCTCCAGCCCCACGTCCGGCACGCGCGCCACCACCAGGGGGCGGCCGTCGAGCTCCACGCTCATGTGCCCGTACAGCGGGAGCACCTGCAGCAGCGGCGCGGCGATGCCGGTGAGCTCCGCCACGATGCGCCGGCTCTGCACGCCGAAGAGCCCCACGTTCCGCAGCTCCGCGGACACGTCCACGTAGCGCGAGCTGCGTGGGTTCACGTACTTGCGGATCATGGCCAGCAGGCTGGCCGCGCAGCGCGGCGGCGAGTCCACCAGGATCCGGTGGCCGTGCAGCACGAAGACACGAACGTCGGCGAGGATGCGGCCCTTGGGCGTGAGGGCGCAGGCATAGGCACCTTCGCCCGGTTGCAGCGCCTGCACGTCGTTCGTCACCAGCCCGCCGAGCGTCTCTCCGGCCTTCTCGCCGTCCAGCGTGAGGCGCAGCCGCTCGCTGCGATCCACGAGCATCGCGCCCGAGCGCAGCGCCTCGTACTCGCGCGCCGGATCGCCGTGATGCAGCACCACGGTGTGGCCGGCCACCTCGCCCACGCTGCCCAGCCCCGCCTCGGGCCCATGGAGAGGCGCCGTCACGACGCACGCTCCGGCGGAGCGGCCAGGCCGGCCAGACGCTGCACGGTCACGCCGGCGAGCGACGGCAGATACGCCGCGGCGCGCATGGCCTCGTGCGCCGGCAGCACGCCCACCGCCACGCACCGTATGCCGGCCGCGGTGGCGGCGGCGATGCCCGCGGCCGACGACTCGAGCGCGAGCACGTGCAGCGAGTGGAGCGGACGCCAGCGAGAGAGCCGCCGGAGCGCCGCCAGATGGCCGTCTGGCGAGGGCTTGCGCGCGAGCTGCTCGCGCGCGGTGACGAGGAACGCCACCTCGTGCTCCAACCCCGCCATGCCGAGCACGTACTCCACCAGCTCGCGCGGCGCACTGGTGACGATGCCCACCTGCGCGTGGCCGGCGAGCGCGTGCAGCAGCGCCGCCGCGCCGGGCGCCAGCGAGAGCCCGGCGCCCAGCAGCTCGGCGGCGTGGCGCTCGGTGCGGAGTCCCACGAGATCGAGCGCGGTCTCGTCGAGCTCCACGCCACGCTGGCGGGCGACGTCGAGCGCGACGCTGCGCGGCGCCTGCCATGGATCCAGCAGGGCGAATTGCGCGGCGGAGAGCGAGACACCTTCCTCGGCCAGCGCGCGTGCGAGCGCCTCGCGTCGCGCAGGAGCGGTCTCGGCGAGGAGCCCGTCGAACTCGAGAAGAACGGCATCGAGGGGCATGAGAGAAACTTAACCGGAACGTGGCTCGGGTGTCCCCGATCCACGGATCTTCATGCGGTCGGCGTCGTGCTCCCCGCGTCGGGAGCGCGTGGCCTGATGGTGCCCGCGGCTATGCGTCGCCAGCGGCGGCGCGTGCGTACGACTGGTCCAGCAGCTCCACCGGATGCATGGCCCGCGACTGGCTGCCGCTGCGCACCAGCCCCGCGCCCAGCTGCATCAGGCAACCCGGGTTCCCGCTGGCCACGATGCGGGCGCCGGTGGCCGCGATGTGGCCCATCTTGGGTTCCAGCACGGCATCCGACGTCTCGGGCTCGATGAGATTGTAGATGCCCGCGCTACCGCAGCACATGTCGCTGTCCACCAGCGGAACGAGCGTGAGCCCGGGAATGGCACCGAGCACCTGGAGTGGCGGCGTGGTCACGCGTTGCGCGTGCACCAGATGGCACGGCGCGTCGTAGGTGACCGTGACGGGCAGCTGGCCGCCGGGCAGGGGACCGGCCTCGGCGAGCAGCTCGCTCACGTCGCGCACGCGCGCGCTCACGCGCTGCGCGCGCTCGGCCCATGCCGGGTCGTCCGCGAGCAGATGGCCGTACTCCTTCATCATGGCGCCGCAGCCGGCGGAGTTCACGGCGATGGTCCGCGCGCCGCCCCGCTCCAACGCCTGCTCGAACGCCGCCACGTTGGCGCGGGCGAGCCGGCGCGCGGTCTCCAGATCGCCGGCATGCGCGTGCAGCGCGCCGCAGCAGCGCTGCCCCGGCGCGTCCACCGGCTCGTAGCCGTTCACGCGCAGCACGCGCTCGGTGGCCCGGTTGGCGTCGGTGAACAGCCCTTCCATCACGCAGCCGCGCAGCACGGCGGTGGCGCCCCGGTGCACGGGGGCGCTGGCCGGCGAGCGTTCGGGCGCGCCACCGCGCGTGTAGTCCGCCGGCGGCGCGGCGCGGCGCGTGGACGCGAGCATGGCCATCGGGAATCCCAGCCGGCCGGGCAGCCGCGCACCCAGGCGCGCCAGTCCGCTCGCGCGGAACAGCCGTGCGCCGAACAGGGCGAGCGCGAGGAGGCGCGGGCGCGCGAACACCGCCAGAATCAGGCGCGCCACGAGCGGCATGGGGCGCGTGGGCAGGAGCGTGGCGCGCGTGGCCTCCAGCAGCTGCCCGTACGGCACGCCGCTCGGGCACGCCGTCTCGCAGGCCCGGCAGCCCAGGCAGCGGTCCAGGTGCGTCTGCACCGTGGGATCCGCCGGAGCGAGCGTGCCTTCCAGCAGCGCGCGCATGAGCACGAGGCGGCCGCGCGGGCTGTCGTTCTCGTCCTCGAGCGTGACGTAGGTGGGGCACGCCTGCAGGCAGAAGCCGCAGTGGACGCAGGCGTCGAGGCCCCGCGCCGCCTGCGCGAGCGGCGTGCCTGGCAGCGCACAGGCGCGGGCGGGCTCGGTCTCGGGTGCAGCGACGGCTGCGCCTACGGGTGCTCCATTCACGTCACGTCCCCACTCAGGATGCCAGGGTTGAGCACGCGCCCGGGGTCGAATGCCAGGCGCACGCCGCGCGACAGCCGCTCGTGCACGGCGTCGCGCGCTCCGCTCGCCGTGCTCCGTGGCCAGAGCTCCCCTGGCAGTCGCTCGGCAATGCGCGTGCCGCCGAACGGCGCGTCGAGCGCGCCGCGCACGGCGGCGGGATCGTCCGTGGGCAGGATGCCGCGCACCACGCCTCGCGCCACGCTCGCGTGCACCAGCGCGCCGTCGCACAGGTGGGCAGCGCGCTGGGCGGCCTGCCAGCTCTCGGCCAGGCGATCGGGCAGGTGCGACCACCGCACCACGCTCGCCACCGCGGGCTCCACCTCGCGCAGCCGCCGCCACACGTCGGCTGGCACCACGGCGTGATCGCCAAGCGCGCTGACCGTGCCACGCTGGTGCGCCACGAGGGCGGCGTTGCCGCTCACGCGCACGAGCAGCGTCTCCGCGTCGCCCAGCCCGAGCGCGGCGGCGAGCGCGGGCGAGAGCAGCTCGGCGGCCGCGGGCTGCAGCCGGCGGATGGCCACCACGAGCGCGTCCAGGGGCATGCCCCACGCGGACACGGCGATGGTCTCGTCCACCTCGGGCAGCGCGCGCAGGCGCACCGTGGCCTCGGTGATCACGCCCAGGGTGCCCCACGCGCCCACCGAGAGCCGCACCAGGTCGAAGCCGGCCACGTTCTTCACCACGCGCCCGCCGCCGCGCACCAGCCGGCCATCGCCGGTGACGAGCTCCACGCCGAGTACCAGGTCGCGCGGGAGGCCGTAGCCGGAGGACCACGGGCCTGCCGTGGCCGTGGCCAGCGTGGCGCCCAGCGAGCCGGCGTCGCCGCCCCACGGGTCCAGCGGCACGAACTGCCGGTGCGCGGCGGCGGCCGCCTGCAGCTCGGCGAGCGGCGTGCCGGCGCGCGCGGTGATCGTGAGGTCGCCCGGCACGTACTCCACGATGCCGCTGAGCGCGGTCAGCGAGAGCCGCGCGGCGGCGTGTACCGGGCGGCCGGCGTGCAGCCACGTCCCGCGCCCCGCCACGCGAACACTGGTGCCGGCCGCGGCGCACTGCGCGAGCTGTGCCTGCAGCTCCACCGCGGTGCGCGGCGCCAGCGTGGGCACGTCGAGCGGCAGCGTGGCGCTCATGCCGGGCTGCCGCCGTGGCGAGCGGCCGGTGTGACGTGCCATTCGCGGCAGCTGCGCACCGGCACCACCTTGCCGGGATTGGCGCGCCGCTCGGGATCGAACACGTCGCGCAGCCGGCACATCGCGTCCAGCGACGCATCCGAGAAGATGAGCGGCATGTAATCGATCTTGTCGAGGCCCACGCCGTGCTCGCCCGTGATGGTGCCGCCGGCGGCCACGCACGCGTGCATGATCTCGCTCATCGCCGCGTGCACGCGGCGCGCCTGGTCGGCATCGCTCGCGTCGTACGGGATGTTGGGGTGCAGGTTGCCGTCGCCGGCATGGAACACGTTGAGCACGCGCACCCCGTGCCGCGCGCCGATCCGGCCGATCTCGGCGAGCACCTCGGGCAGGCGGGTGCGCGGCACCACCGCGTCCTGCACGATGAGATGCGGCGCCAGGCGGCCCATTGCGCCGAACGACTTCTTGCGACCCTGCCACAGGCGGGCCCGCTCGGCCGCGTCGGCCGCCGTGCGCACGTGGCGCGCGCCCGCCTGGCGACACAGCTGCTCGATCACGCTCACGTCGTCGTCGAGCCCCGCGGCCGCGCCGTCCACCTCGATGAGCAGCACCGCCGCGGCATCCACGGGATAGCCGGCCGCGTAGATGGACGCCTCCACCGCCTGCACCGTGGGGCCGTCCATCAGCTCCAGCGCCGCCGGCACGATGCCGCTGGCGATGATGGACGACACCGCCGTGGCGGCATGCAGCACGTCGCCGAAGTCGGCGAGCAGGGTGCGCACCGCCTCCGGGTTCGGTGCGAGGCGCACGGTGACGTCGAGCGCCACGCCGAAGCAGCCCTCGGACCCCACGAACGCGCCGAGCAGGTCGTAGCCCTCGTCCTCGCCCGCGGCGTTGCCGAGCGTGACGATCTCGCCGCTGGGCAGCAGCACGGTGACGGCGGCGATGTGGTTGAGCGTCACCCCGTACTTGAGGCAGTGCGGGCCGCCGGCATTCTCGGCCACGTTGCCGCCGATCGTGCACACCGTCTGGCTCGACGGATCGGGAGCGTAGTGCAGCCCATGCTCGGCGGCGGCCGCGGTGAGCTTCACGTTCACCACGCCCGGCTCCACCACGGCCAGCCGGTTCGCCGCGTCGAGCGAGATGATGCGCGTGAGCCGGTTGAGGCCGAGCAGCACCACGTCGTCGCCCAGCGCGCCGCCGGAGAGCCCCGTGCCGGCGCCGCGCGGCACGAACGGCGCGCGCTCCTCGGCGAGCACCCCGACCACCGCCACCAGCTCCTCGCGCGTGCCGGGAAAGACGGCGAGCCGCGGCCGGCGATGGTACCCGGGCAGGCCGTCCGACTCGTACACCAGCAGCTCGCTGGGCCGCAGGAGCACGAAGCGCCGACCCACGACGGACGTCAGCCGCTCCGCCAACCGTGCGACGTTCGGGAAGGCGAGCCCGGTGGTCACGCGCCCTCCACCGGGCCGTGCCCGTTGCCGCGCGCGCGCTGATGCACCGCCGCGCGCTCTTCCAGCGTGGCCACGGCGCCGTCGAGCAGCGCCTCGATGGTGCGCAGCCGCGCCATCGGCGAGCGGGATGCCAGCAGCTGCTGCCGCGCGTCGGCGTCCAGGTCCACCACGCTGGCGATGGCGAAGGAGAGCAGTGACGGGTTCTCCGACACCGGCGGGATATCCGCTGGCTCCTCGGTGATCACCCGCGCCGCGCGCGCCACGCGCTCGAACAGCCCGCGCACCCGGGCGGCTACCGGCACGAGCGGGCCGGTGCTCTCGCGCTCGTCCTCGTACGGCTCCACGCGGGCCATGTGGTACGGATGCGGGGAGTCCACGAAGCCCACCAGCCGAAAGCGCTCGTCCCCGCTCACGAGGATGTTGGAGCGGCCGTCGGGCAGCGAGTCGACGCTCGTCACCCGCGCCATGCAGCCCACCGTTCCGGCGGGAAGCGCGCGCTCGGGCACGCCCTCGGGACGGTAGATGATCCCGAAGGTGCGATCCGCCGCCAGGCAGTCGGCGAGCATGCGCTGGTAGCGCGGCTCGAAGACGTGCAGGGGAAGCGGGGTGCCGGGAAACAACACCAGCGGCAGGGGGAAGAGCGGAATCTCGCGGACGCTCACGAGCGCAAGATATCGGTGCGGTGCCGGTAAGAGTAGCGCCGAGGCCGGCTGCCGGCCCCGATGCTCAGCCGCCCCGCGCAGCGGTCCCACCATCCACGAAGAAAAGCGGGGCCGTCGCAGCGCGACGGCCCCCGCTTTCCAATCCGACCTCCGACGCTTCGTTCGGCCCGACCTCAGACCTCAGGCCGCGTTCCAGAATCCGGCCAGCGCCATCCCGTCGGGCGACTCGCGCAGCTTCTCGAACGCACGCTCGCGGATCTGGCGGATCCGCTCGCGGGTGACGCCGAGCAGGGCGCCGATCTTCTCCAGCGTCATGGCCTCGGCGCCTTCCTCCAATCCGTAGTAGAGGCCCAGGATCTTGCGCTCGCGCGGGCTCAGGTACTTCTCGAAGGTGCGGTCGATGAACTCCCGCATCATCTTGGCTTCGGTGGCGTCCTCGATGTCGGCGCTGGTCGTGTCGGCGAAACGCTCGCCGAGCGAGGAGGCTTCGCGGTCGCCGCGCTCGATCGGGGCATCGAGCGAGATCTCCACGGAGGACATCCGGCGCGACTGCCGCACCGTCTCCGGGCTGTCACCCACGAGGCGGGCGAGCTCCTCGTCGGTGGGTTCGCGCTTGAGGATCTGCGCGAGGATGGTCTCGGCGCGGCCGAGCTTGATCAGTTGCGAGTTCTGGTTGAGCGGGATGCGCACCGAGCGAGTCTGCTCGGCCAGTGCCTTGAGGACTGCCTGGCGCACCCACCAGACGGCGTAGGAGATGAACTTCACGCCCTGGTCCGGATCGAACTTCCGCACCGCCTTCAGCAACCCTTCGTTGCCGATCGCCACCAGCTCGCTGAGCTCGAGTCCGTGGCCCTGGTACTTCTTCACGTAGGAGATGACGAAGCGGAGGTTCGCCGTCACCAGCCGCTCGGCGGCCAACTCGTCTCCCTGCTGCGCCCGGCGTGCGAGGCGCCGTTCCTCTTCCGCGCAGCCGATGAGCGGAAGCTTCTGGATGTCGTGCAGATACTGATCGAAAGCGGAGGAGGGGGATGACCTGAACAGCGTTTTCGCCCTACTCTCGGCCGCCTGCTGCATACACGCTCCTCACCATCATAGGGAAGGATGGGCGCGCCCAGTCCGTCTCGCGCGGGGGGGAACAGCAGCGCCATGGATAACGTCGAATTCTGGCGGGGTCAACAGCCAGAATTCGTGCCAGACAGGCGCAGGTGGCGCCAAATCGGCAAGGAGGGCGGACTGTGGCCCGTGGGAACGGCAGAAAGCCGGCGTGTGGAGCGCGCCGGCCAACGTGCCACGTGGGCTGTGATCATTCCCGATCGATCTTCCTAGCTGACGGGCTCAGGCGTCCGGAGGATCCTTCATCCGGGTGCGGGAGGTGGCCGTCACGATCCCGATGCCTAGGAGGACGATGGCTCCCACCGCGATCCAGACGGGTGGCGCCCCGGCCAGATAGGCGGCGATGACGAGACCGACGATGACGACGAGAAATCCGATGAGGTACGTCGCGAATGCTGACATGAGTGCCTCCTGGTGGCTCGGTCCACAGAGGCAAGAGCCGGACCGGGCGCAACCGTTTCCGTCAGCCGGCCAGAACCGCCAGCACGTCCTCGTCGGCCACCGGGGTGGCCCAGGCGCCTTCCGCCTCGTCCATGACGCCCACGCGCTGCGGTAGCGCGTAGGTCACGCGCCCGGCCCGCGCCTTCTTGTCGGACCGGGTGGCGGCGAGCACCTCGTGGGGCGTCATCTCGCCCGGCACCGCGCGCGGCAGCCCCGCCAGCTCCAGCGTGGCGGCAATGCGCGCCGCCGTGCCAGGCTCCGCGATCCCCAGCCGCTCGGCGAGCCGGGCCTCGAGGTGCATCCCGATGGCCACCGCCTCTCCGTGCCGCAGCTGGTAGCCGCTCAGCTGCTCCACCGCATGGCCCAGGGTGTGGCCGAAGTTCAGCGTCTTGCGACGTCCCCGCTCGTACGGGTCCTCGGTGACCACGGCGGCCTTGATGGCCACGCTGCGGGCCACGAGGTCCACCAGCGGGTCCAACGATCCGCGCCGGCCGATGATCGCCGGCAGCGCGGCCACGGCGTCGTCGAAGTAGCCGGCGTCGGCCACCACGCCGTGCTTGAGCACCTCGGCCAGCCCCGCGCGCAGGTCGGGGTTGGGGAGCGTGTGGAGCGTGAGCACGTCGGCCACCACGGCCGCGGGCGGGTGGAACGCGCCCACGAGGTTCTTGCCGGCCGGCACGTCCACCGCCGTCTTGCCGCCCACCGAGGCGTCCACCATGGCGAGCAGGGTAGTGGGCACCTGCACGTACGGCACGCCGCGCAGGTAGGTGGCTGCCACGAAGCCGGCCAGGTCGCCCACCACGCCGCCGCCCAGCGCCACGATGGCCGTGTCGCGTCCACAGCCCAGGGCGAGGAGCTGGTCGGTGAGCTCCGCCCAGCGGGCGCGCGACTTCTCCGCCTCGCCCGGCGGGATGGCGAGCACCGGCACCTCGCCACCGAGGGATTCCACCACCGACGCGGCGTACCGCTCGCCCACCACGTGGTCGGTGATCACCACGTAGCGGTGCGCCGGCGCGGCCTGCCGCGCGATCGCCCCGACCCGCGCGAGCAGCCCGACGCCCACGTACGCGGAGTAGCCCGGGCATGCGATGGTGTGGTGGTCCCGCTCGCTCACCACTCCACGTCCGGCGTGCCGGCCCGCCGGTTGGCCACCCGGGCGAGCGTGAAGAGCAGGTCGGAGAGGCGATTGAGGTAGATCACGGCGAGCGGCGGGATCTCCGTGTCGCGCGCCAGCTGCACCACACGCCGCTCGGCGCGGCGGCACACCGTGCGCGCGACGTGGAGCGCCGAGGCCTTGCTCGTGCCGCCCGGGAGGATGAATGCCTTGAGCGGCTCCAGCTCCGCCTCGCCCGCATCGATGGCGTCTTCCAGCTCGGTGATGCGCGCCTCGTCCACCCGCGCCTTGGCGAGCTGCTGCCGCATCTTCTCGGCGTCGGGCGTGGCGAGCAGCGCGCCGATGGCGAACAGGTCGCGCTGGATGGGCATGAGCACGTCGTCCAGCCGCGGCATGGGCTCGAGCGCGCGGGCGAGCCCGATGGACGCATTGAGCTCGTCCACCGCGCCGTACGCCTCCACGCGCACGTGGTCCTTGGGCACGCGGCCGCCGCCGAAGAGGCCCGTGTCGCCCTGGTCGCCGGTGCGGGTGTAGATCTTGAGAGCCATGGCAGCAATCTACGGCGCCCGCCAAGCGGATGCCGCAGGCCGGTGGAGGCTGCCCCCTCCCATCGGCGCGTGCTCTCCGCGATCTTTCCGGGCATGACGACGCATGAGATCAGGGACATCACCATCATCGGCGGCGGCCCCACGGGGCTGTTCGCGCAGTTCTACGCGGGCATGCGCGGCGCCACCTCGCAGATCGTGGACGCGCTCCCCGAGCTCGGTGGCCAGCTCACGGCGCTCTACCCCGAGAAGTTCATCTTCGACGTGGCCGGCTTTCCCAAGGTGCTGGCCAAGGATCTCGTGCGGCAGCTGGCCGAACAGGCGGCGCAGTTCCAGGCGCCAACGCACCTGGGGCAGCGCATCACGGGGCTGGAGCAGGAGGACGGGCACTTCGTGCTCGTCACCGACACCGATCGCTTTCCCACGCGCGCGGTGCTCATCGCCGCGGGCATCGGCGCCTTCTCGCCGCGCCGGCTGCCGCAGCCGTGCGCGGAGCCGTGGTATGGACGCGGGATCTACGACGTGGTGACGAACCCGGACGCGTACACCGGCCAGAAGGTGGTGATCATCGGCGGCGGCGACACGGCGTTCGACTGGGCGGCGCAGCTCGCGCACCGCGCGGCGCGCGTGACGCTGGTGCACCGGAGCGACCGGTATCGCGCGCACGCCGCCACCGTGGCCGAGGTGCAGGCCAACGCCGCCAATGGCGGCGGCACGGAGATGCTGCCGTTCCACGAGCTGCACGACATCGTGGCCGACGGCGACCGGCTGTGCGGCGTGGTGCTCAGGGACGTGAAGGCGAAGACCGAGCACGCCGTGGACGCGGACGTCGTGCTGCCGATGCTCGGCTTCGTGAGCGACATCGGGCCGCTGGCCAGCTGGGGGCTCACGCTGCAGAAGGACGAGATCGTGGTGTCGAGCACCATGGAGACGGGCGTGGCCGGGATCTACGCCGCCGGCGACGTGACCACCTACGAGGGCAAGCTCAAGCTCATCGCGAGCGGCTTCTCGGAGGCGGCGATCGCCGTGAACCAGGCAGTGCACTGGATCTACCCGGAGAAGAAGGTGAATCCGGGGCACAGCTCCAACCTCGCGATATTCGGCCAGAAGGACGACTGAGCGGCGCGCGATCCGCGAGCCGTTGAATGCGACAGGGGGCCGGTGCACCGAGTGCACCGGCCCCCTGTCGTTCGTCGCGCGTCGGCCGCGGACGCGTCAGGGGACGCGTCAGCGGAGCGAGGGTGACCGTCTCCGCCGCTGCCGCATCACCGCGCCGAGCGTGAGCAGCCCCGACGCCGTGAGCAGCAGCGTCGCCGGCTCGGGCACCACCCCGAGCTGACCGCGGATCTCGCCGCCGGGGAACGTGACGGAGTGCACGTTCACGTACATGTTCCCGGCGATGAGCTCCGCCTGCTGGTCCGCGGTGAGCACGAACGTCTGGGTCGGTATCGTGCCGCTCGTCGCGTTGGGAACGCCGTCGAAGGGAAACAGGACGGGACCGTTCACTCCGGGCACCCCGGGATGGATGTGTGCGGCGATCGCGTTGGTGAGCAGGCCGCTGAACGTGGTGTTGACGGTGAGCTCGCCGTTCGCGGTGTTCAGGATCGCCTGCGAGAGTCCGGTGCCCGTCGTCTCGTGCGGTGGCACCTCGTTGGCGCCGGTCAGAATGGCGACGAACGAGATGGTCTGCGCGTTCGCGCTGGACGCGGCCAGGACGATGGCGGCCGCACCGGCGGCGGAGCACAGCGCTCTGTGCATGTGCATGGAAGCTCCTACCCGAGAGGGTCAGGGTGCGCCAGCCTACCCGGCATCGGGGCGGCGTGGCCTGGAGCAGGGGCGCGGGGCGGGGGAATGCCGGACGCGACGACCGGCCACGCGGCCGGACGAGCGGCGCGGCGACCCCGGCGGGCAGCATGGGCCAGCGAGGTGGTTCGCATGTCGCCGTCGCGCCGCGATTCGTATGCCACGTCAGGTCTCGGGAGGGGCCTCCGGCACCTCGTTCCCCATCAGGTCGGCGCGAAGGGGGTGGCAGGGCGCACGACAGCGGGCCGGTGCACTGCACCGGCCCGCTGTCGTGCGTGGGCGAGAAGGGGCTGCTGTCAGCCCCGTGACTCTCGCCGCCGCATCACCGCGCCCAGGGCCAGGAGCCCCGAGGACACGAGCAGGAGCGTGGCCGGCTCCGGAACGACGGCGAACAGCTGCCCGCGGATCTCGCCGCCCGGGAACCCGACGGTGTGCACGTTCACGTACCAGTTGCCCTCCAGCAGCTGCGCCTGCTGCGCCTCGGTGAGCACCATCGGGCCGGGGTTGAGCGGGCCCGTGATCGAGCCGCTCATGGTCCCGGTGTGCCCGAGGCGGAACTGGACGGGGCCGTTCACCCCCGGCGGTGCCTGATGGATGAGCACGGTGACGGCGTTGGAGAGCAGGCCGCTGAACTCGCCGTTGATGCTGAGCTCGCGCGTCGTGGTGTTCAGTACCGCCCGCGCGACCCCGGTGGCCGGGGACGCGTTGGACGGCAACTCGTTGACGCCGGCGAGGATGGCGACGAAGGAGACGGATTGCGCGCTCGCGCTGGACGTGGCCAGGGTGACGGCGAACGCGGCGGCGAGCAGGGCGGCGAAGCGGGGGAATGCTCGGCGTGGGTGCACGGAGGTTCCTGTGGACGGGGAACGGCGGCGTGGCCGTCCCGGCGTCGGGGCGGCGGGGCGGGGTCGCCGGGAGCTCCATCTCAGGCGAGCCGAGCCGGGTGTGGCGGACTGCACAGTACGGACCAGCGGCCTGGAGGGTTCGCTCCTCTGGGGCGGCTCGATCGCAGGGCAGGAGGCGGCGTGGCAGCCGTGCCTCAGAGTGTATCGCGCGTACTGCGGCGGTCGGTGGGCGGTCAGTGCGTCCGCGGACGTCCCCGGCGGCGATCCGCTCAGTCGTACGCCACGCGCGGGTCCGCCTTGGCGTAGGCGAGGTCCGTGATGACGTTCACCGCCACGAACACCACGCTCAGGAACAGGATGGAGCCCTGGATGGCCGGCAGGTCGCGGCGCGTGATGGCGTTCACCACGTATCGGCCCAGGCCTGGCCAGCTGAAGATGGTCTCGGTGAGGATGCTGCCCGTGAGGTAGTAGCCGAAGTCGAGCCCGAGCACCGTGATCACCGGCACGAGCGCATTCCGGAGGGCGTGGTGCATCACCACCACCCGCTCGCGCAGTCCCTTCGCGCGCGCCGTGCGCACGAAGTCGCTGCCCAGCACCTCGAGCATCGCGCCACGGGTGACCCGTGCCAGGAACGCGATGGAGCGCATGCCGAGGGCGAGCGCGGGCAGGATCAGATACTCGATGCCGCCGTAGCCCGAGGGCGGCAGCCAGCGCAGCCCGACGGCGAAGACGAGGATGAGGATGAGCCCCACCCAGTACACCGGAAAGCTGATGCCCAGGTACGAGCCGCCGAGCGCGAGCCGGTCGAACCAGCTGCCGGGCCGCTGCGCGGTGAGCACGCCGAGGGCGATGCCCACCGTGGCGGCGAGGAGCATGGCCGCGCCCGCGAGCTGCAGCGTCTTGGGAAAGCGCTCGGTGATGTCCTGGAGGATGGGGCGGTTGGTGATGTAGCTGCGCCCCAGGTCGCCGCGGGCCAGGCCGCTCACGTAGTGCCCGAACTGCACGTACAGCGGCTCGTCCAGCCGGAGCTCGCGCCGCAGCCGCTCGATGGTCTCCGCGTCCGCCCGCTCGCCCACCATCTCCTGCACCGGGTCGCCGGGCGCGACGTAGAGCAGGACGAAGACGACGACGAGCACGCCGAACAGCGTGGGGATGGAGAGGAGGAGGCGGCGGGCGAGGAAGGAGAGCATCGGGGAGCCGGTGGGGTTCGCGCGATCGGGGTGCGGTGAGCGGGCGCGGGGTGATGATGGAAGAGCGGGGCGGAGCTACCCTCGTGGTTGGGGGGGGACCCCCGTGCACCCCACCCCGCGCGCCCCGCCCCGGCCCCTCACCGCACCGGCCCCGCCATCTCCACCTTCAGCCACCGCTGCCCGTTCAGAATCGCCGGCACCTCGAACCCGGTGATCCACGGCTGCACCGCGTACAGGTCGTTGTAGAACCAGAGGTAGACCATCGGTGCATCCCGGAACTGCAGCGAGTCGGCCTGCCGATAGAGCGCCGCGCGCGCCTCGTCGTTCTGCTCGCGGCGCGACGCCGCCACCAGGCTGTCGTAGGCCGCGTTCTCGTAGTAGGAGATGTTGCCCCCCACGCCCTTGTTCGCGGACCCGAGCAGGGGAAACAGGAAGTTCTCGGCGTCCGGGTAATCGGCGAACCAGTCCTTGAGCACGAGGTCCGTCTCGCCCTTGCGGGCCGCCTCGCGCACCGACGAGGCGTCGCGCTGCACGATGGTCGCCCGCACCCCCACCGGCGCCAGATAGCCCTGGATGGCCTCGGCGAGGCGTGGGAAGGGCGGGCTGGTGCTCACCCACAGCTCCACGTCGATCCCATTGGGATGGCCGGCCGCGGTGAGCAGCTCCTTCGCCCGGTCCTGGTCGAAGGCGTATGGCGCCCGCGTGGTGTCGGCGCCGTCCAGCGAGGGCGGCACCACGCCGGCGGCCAGCCGGCCGCGGCCGGCGATCAGCTGGTCCAGGAGCTGGCGCGTGTCGATGGCGTGGTTGAGCGCCTGGCGCACGCGCACGTCCGTGAGCGCACCGCGCGTGGTGTTGATCCCCATGTAGAACAGCCGCAGCCCGGGCGCCGACATCAGCCGGGCGCTCCGCTCGTCGGTCTGCTCCCACTGCCGCGTCTCCCCTTCCGGTACCTGCAGCAGATCCACGCGCCCGCTCTGGAACTCCGCCTCCGCGGTGCCCGGCTCGGGGATGATGCGCGCCATGAGCGACTCGGCCTTGGGCGCGCCGGCCCAGTACTGGTCGTTGCGGGCGAACAGCAGGTAGTCGTCGTGCCGCCATTCCACCAGCTTCCACGGCCCCGTGCCCACCGGCTTCTCGCCGAAGTCGGCCGGTGTGCTGGCGGGCACGATGGACGCCACCGGCATGGCCAGCAGCTTGGGGAAGACGGCGAGCGGCTCCTCCAGCGTGATCACCACCGTGGAGTCGTCGGGCGTCGCGAGACCGGTGATCCGTGTAGCCTCTCCCTGGTTGAATGCCCGCGCCCCGCGGATGGGAAAGAGCGGCCATCCGCGCCCGCCACGGCTCTTGGGGTCGAGCACGCGCGCGAAGCTCGCCGTCACGTGGCGTGCGGTGAGCGCCTCGCCGTCGTGAAAGGTCACGCCCGGGCGCAGGTGGAACGTGTAGACGCGGCCGTCCGGCGAGACCTCCCACCGCTCGGCCAGCCCCGGCTCCAGGCTCGCGTCGGGGGTGAAGCGGGTGAGCCCGTCGAACACGTAGGCCACGGCGCGCCCGGTGGGCACGTCGGTGGAGAGCGCCGGGTCGAGCGAGCGCGGGTCGTACGTGTCGCGCGAGTCGATGAGCGTGTTGCGGGCCGGGGTCGCGTCGCCACCGCGGCATCCGGCCGCGGCGAGCACGAGGAGCAGAACGCGCCCGAAGCGCGAGCGGAGGGCTGGCATCACGGCGGATGGGTGCGGCGGAAAGGTGGGGCGGGATGGCGGGGTGACCGGCGCGGCCGACGGACGGGCACGGCCTGGGCCGGTTTTCCATCCTGAGGCACGCTAATCACTTATCGCCCTCCAGCAAGGTCGGCGCAGGTTGACATGCCGGGCGCGGCCGGGCAAACTTACCGACCCGCCGCTCGTGCGCCAGCCAGCGCCAACTCCGCCACTCCTCCGTGAGCTATCTCCTCTTCGCCGACGACAACGAGGACATGCGCCTCATGGTGCGCGATCTCCTCCAGTCGAGCGGCCACGAGGTAGCGCTCGCCCCGGACGGGCTGTCCGCTCTGGCCGCCCTGCAGGCCCGCGAGCCGGACCTGCTCATCCTGGACCTCGCCATGCCCGGCATGACCGGCTTCGAGGTGTGCAGCGCGGTGAAGCGCAACCCGTTCACCTCGCGCATCCCGGTGCTCATGCTCACCGCGCAGGGCCAGGTGGAGAGCAAGGTGGCCGGCTTCGATGCGGGCGCCGACGACTACCTGCCCAAGCCGTTCGACCCGCGCGAGCTGCGCGCCCGCGTGACGGCGCTGCTTCGGCTGGTGAAGCGCGAGAGCGACCGCAACCCCACGAGCGGCCTGCCCGGCGGGCGCGCCATCGAGGACGAGCTGGAGCGCCGCATCGAGCGCGGGCAGGCGTTCGCGGTGTGCTACCTCGACTTCGACAACTTCAAGCCGTTCGCCGATCTCTACGGGTTCAACGTGGCCGACCGGGTGATCAACGAGTTCGGCCTCGAGGTTACCGAGGCCGTGGCCGCCCTCCACCCGCCGGACGCCGGCGACTTCGTGGGGCACATCGGGGGCGACGACTTCCTCATCGTCACCACCGAGGAGCGCGCCGAGCCGCTCACGCGTGAGTGCGCGCGCCGGCTGCGCGAGGTGATCGGCCGCGCGGTGGGACTGGAAGCGCTGCAGCTCGGCGCCTTCTCGGGGCCGGGGCGCGATGGGCAGGTACGCCTCTTCCCGCTCGCCCGACTGTCGGCGGCCATCCTGCTCGTCCGCCCGGAACGGTGGGTGTCCACCGGCCACCTGGGGGCGCTCGCCGCCGACGTGAAGCGGCGCGCCAAGCAGCGCGGCGCGGGGACCATTCTCGTGGAAGCCGTGTAGCTCGAAGCCGAGATGGCCATCGCGCGCGTCATTCGGGGCGTCCATCTTCCATTCCAGCACGAGTCGACTCCGCTCGCCCGATCTCTCATCGTCCCGAAGCCCGCATGCCAGTGCAGCCCCGACGCCTCACCGCCGCGAGACCGGCCACCTACGTCTACCGCCGGGACCTGGAACCGCGGGAGCTGATCCCAGCTGCCGCCGCGGCAGTCGGCGTGGCACTCGCCACCTTCTACGTGGTGCGCCTCTTCCTGCAGCGCACGCCCATCGACATCGCCGGCTCGCAGCGCGAGCGCCTGGTCGAGCGCCGCGATCGGGCGTGAGGCGTAGCGCCGGGTGGCGCGCGCTCGCGCTCCTGGGAGCGGCGAGCGCGCTGGTGATGGGCGCCAGCAGCGTCGGCGCGCAGGAGCTTGCCTGCGGCCCCGGCGACACCGAGGTGCGGGACGTGGACTTCACCGGCAATCGCACCTTCTCGGACCTGGAGCTGGCCAACGGGCTGGTCACCACGCCGTCGAGCTGGGCGCGCCGCACGCTGCGCGTCGTCGGCACCAAGCGGTGCCTGGACCACACGGAGCTGCGGCTGGACGTCGCACGGCTGCTCGTGTTCTACCGCAAGCACGGCTTCCAGAACGTACAGGTGGACACGCTCCTCCGGCCGTCCGGCTCGGAGGCGGTGCGCATCACCTTCGACATCGACGAGGGCCCGCCGCTCACCATCGGCAAGCTGCGCATCACGGGCCTGGGCTCGGTGCCCGACTCGGCGCGCGTCACGGCCGGGCTGCCCTCCGCGGCTGGCCGCCGTTTCGATCAGTACCAGCTGGACTCGGCGCGCTACCTGATCGCGCGGCGGCTGCGCGACGGCGGCTACCCGGTGGCCGACGTGCTGCGACAGGCCACCGTGGACAGCGCCTCGGGGCTGGCCGACGTGGAGCTGCGGGTGGTGCCGGGCAAGCGCGCGGTGCTGGGCGAGGTGCGCGTGGACGTCACCTCCCGGCCCGGGGCCGACCAGCAGATCTCCGACAACTTCGTGCACCGTCTGGTGCAGATCCGCCCCGGCGAGCCATACGCCGAGCGCGATCTGGTGTACGCGCAGCGCGTGCTCTATCGCACCGACGCCTACGACCACGTGGACATCGTCCTCGACTCGGCGCAACTGGCATCGCCTACGGACAGCACGCTGGACGTGCTGGTGCGCGTGCGAGAGACGGAGATGCGCACGGTGCGCGCCGGGCTGGGCTACGGCACGCTCGACTGCATGCGCGCCAGCGCCGAGTACACCAACGTGAACTGGCTGCGCACGGCGCGGCGCTTCCAGCTCACCGGGCGCATCTCCAAGATCGGCATCGGCGAGCCGCTGGACGTGGCGCCGGGCATCTGCCTGGCCGAGGCGCGGGACGACGTCTACGGCGACACGCTCAACTACTACGTGGGCGCCACGCTGCAGCAGCTCCCGCTGCGCGGGCTGCTCACGCTGCCCACCCTCTCGGTGTACAGCGAGCGGCGCTCGGAGTTCAACGCCTACCTGCGCACCACGCCGGTGGCGCTGGGCCTCTCGCGCACCTGGGACCGCGCGCTGCCCGTGACCGCCACCTACATCCTGGAGTACGGGCGAACCGAGGCGCAGCCGGCGCTGCTGTGCGCGGTGTTCAGCCTGTGCGCGCAGGACGTTCGCGAGCGGGTGGGCGAGTACCAGCGATTGGGCGTGCTGGCGGGCAGCATCGTGCGCGACCGCTCCAATGATCTCATCAATCCTACGAACGGCTCCATTCTCCGACTCGACGCGCGCGTTTCGCCGCCGCTCTCGGGGTCCGAGGCGGACCAGAGCTTCGCGCAGATCCTGGGCAACGCGTCGTGGTACCGCGGGGTCGGCGGCGGCGCGGTGCTCGCCGCGCGGCTGCGCATGGGCGCGGTGCTGGCGGGGAAGGATGGCTTCGTGCCGCCGCAGGAGCGGCTCTACGCCGGCGGGCCGTCCACCGTGCGCGGCTACCGCCAGAACGAGCTGGGGCCCATCGTGTACCTGGCCAACAGCTACGTGGAGCGGGACACGGTGGTGAACGGCACGCCCACGCGCACCTTCGTGGTGGATTCCACCGGCCGTTATGACCGGGTGGTGCCCACGGGCGGTGACTTCGTGGTGGTGGGCAACCTGGAGCTGCGCGTTCCGAGCCCGGTGCTGCCGGATCTGCTGCAGTTCGTGCTGTTCACGGACGTCGGCGAGCTGTGGAGCCGCAACGGCGAGGCCAACACCGACGTGTCGTTTCGCGACTTCAAGTGGACGCCGGGCGTGGGCGTGCGCGCGCGCTCGCCGGTGGGGCCGATCCGGGTGGACGTGGGCTACAACCCGCGCTCGCTGCCGGCCGGCGCGGCATACTTCGACGCGCCGCTGCGCGAGGGCTCGAGCGTGGCGCCGCTGTACTGCGTGAGCCCGGGCAACACGATCCCGGTGCGCAACGAGATCGCGAACGGCGAGATCGTCCCGATCCAGGACCCTGGCTTCAGCTGCCAGCCCACCTTCCGTCCGGCGGCGCGCTCGGGGTTCTTCCGGCGCCTCACGCTCAACCTGTCCATCGGGCAGGCGTTCTAGCATGATGTCGCGCCGCCGCCTCGTGGCGCTCGCCGCCGCCGCCGCGCTCCTCGGGCTGGGCGCGCTCGCGGCCATCGGTGTGGTGGCCGTCACGCAGACGGCGTGGGGGCGGGGCAAGGTGCGCGACCTGGTGCAGCGGCAGCTCGTCGCCAGCGTGCAGGGGCACGTGTACATCGGTGCCATCAGCGGCGGGCTGTTCGGCGGGGTGAGCATCGACTCGGTGGAGCTGCGCGACTCCACCGGCGCGCTCTTCATCGCCACGGGCCCCATCACCGCCGAGTACGACCCGCGCGACCTGCTGGACCAGCGCCTCCTGCTGCGGCACGTGCGCGTGGAGCGCCCCGTGGTGCACCTCGCCAAGGGGCAGGACGAGCAGTGGAACTGGCGCCGCATCTTTCCGAGCCGTCCGGCGCGTCCGCGCGCGCCCGGCCGGGGGTTCGGCGACTTCATCGTCATCGACTCCGCCACCGTGGTGGACGGGGTGTTCACGCTCACGCGCCCGTGGCAGCCCGCGGACTCGCTGCGGGGAGCGCGGCGCGACAGCGCCGTGCGCGCGGCGCTGAGCCGGCCCGACAGCGCCATCCGCCGCGACGGCGACGGGTTCGCGCGCACCTGGCGGTGGACCGGGGCGCAGGTGGTGTCCACCGGCGTGCGCCTGGCCCACCCGGACAGCGCGGGACGACACTTCGGCATCGGCCGCCTGGACGTGGTGGAGCACGACCCGCCATTCCAGTTCCGCAACCTGCGCGGCGACGTGCGCGTGCAGGGGGACTCGGTGTGGCTGGACGTCGCCCACTTCGACCTGCCCGCGTCCACCGGCAGCGCCGTGGGCAAGATCGTGTGGGGCAGCGACCTGCCCGTCCGCTACGACATCACCGTGCGGGGCGACTCGGTGGCCCTCGCGGACGTGGCGTGGGTCTACGAGACGCTGCCGCGCACCGGGGGCGGATCCACCACGATCCACATCGCGAACGACCCGGACGACCTGGACGTGATGGACTACGCGCTCACCGACCTGGACCTGCGCACCACCGGCTCGCGGTTGCGTGGCCGGATGACGTACGGGGTGGGTGGGCCGGTGCTCGTGCTCAAGGACGTGGACCTCGTGGCCGATCCGGTGGACGTGGATCTGCTGCGCACCCTGGCCGGCGGCCCGTTCCCGTACGACTGGCAGGGCACGCTCACCGGACGCGTGGCGGGGCGCGGCGGTCCGCTCACGCGATTCCGCGTGGACACGGCGTCGCTGGTCTTTCGCGACGCGCACGTGCCGGGCGCGGTCTCCGAGTTCTCGGGGCGCGGTGAGCTCGACGTCCTGTCGCCAGCGCTCACGAAGTTCCGCGGCTTCGAGGTGGACGTCGCGCGGCTGGATCTGCGCACGCCGCGGGCGGTGAACCCGGAGTTCGCGGCGCTCGGGGGCACGGTGAGCGGGCGCGCGGTGCTCGACTCGGTATGGCTGGACCTGCGCGTGCGTGGCGTGGACGTCACGCATCGCGACACGGTGGGCGAGGCGTCCCGCTTCACCGGGGCCGGCCGCGTGACGCTGGCCGAGCCCTTCCTGATCTACGACCTGGACGTGGTGGCCCGCCCGGTGTCGTTCACCGCGCTGTCCGGCTCCTACCCCGGCCTGCCGCTGCGCGGCTCGTACGCGGGGCCGCTCCGCGTGCGGGGCACGATGGAGAAGCTGCAGCTGGCCGGCCAGCTCACCGGCGCCGGTGGCACCATGACCGTGGACGGGCGCTTCGGCCTGGTGCCCGGCGGGCTGGCCGCCACGGGCACGGCACGAGTGGACTCGCTGGATCTACGGACGCTGCTCGCGCGCGCCGACCTGCCCGTCACGCGTCTCTCCGCGCGCAGCACGTTCGACGTGAGCGGCGACTCGCTGGCGACCGCCGCCGGCACCCTGGGGCTGGAACTGGAGCCGTCGCTGGTGGGGGGCGTGCCCATCGACTCCTCCATGCTCCGCCTCACGATGGGCGACGGGCGCGCTCGCCTGGACTCGCTCCGGCTGCATGCGGCGAGCGCCACGCTCGCCGCGTCCGGCGGGCTGGGGCTCGTGGCCGCTCACCGCGACTCCGTGCAGTACGTGCTGCAGGTGGATTCGCTCGGGCCGCTGGCCGCGCGGCTCGGCGCGCGCGATCCCGCCAGCATGCAGGGCGCCGTGACGCTGCGCGGCGCGCTGGCTGGATCGGCGGCGGGGGTGGACGTCACGGGCACGGTGGTGGGGCGCGGGCTGCGCGCCGGCGCGCTCTCGGCGCGCGCGCTCTCCGGCGGCTTCCTGCTGGCCGACGTGCTGCGCCAGCCCACCGGGTCCGCGCGCCTCGAGGTGGACACGGCCGCCGTGGGGCGGGTGCGGCTGCGGACGGCCGCGGTCACCGCGCAGGTGCACGGCCGCGGTAGCGCGGGCGTGCAGGTGGCGGCGCGCTCGGTGAACGGCGTGGTCACCAACCTCCTGGCCGACGTGCGGCGCGACTCCACGGGCACCAGCGTCGTGCTCGACACCGCGTTCGCCGTGGTGGGCGCCAACCGGTGGGCGCTGCTGCACCCGGCCACCATTCGGAGTGACGCGCTCGGGCTCTCCATCGACTCGGTGGACGTGCGGGGGAGCGCCGGCGGGCGGTTCACCGCCGGCGGCGTGGTGCCCTGGGAGGGGGCGGTGGACATGCACGTCACCGGCGACTCCATCCCGCTGCGCGATCTGGGGCTCGTGGCGCAGGTGCGCACGCCGTTCGAGGGGAGCGCCAGCTTCCACACGCGCGTGCGGGGCGTGCGCGAGGCGCCGCTCATCGCGCTGGACGGCCGGCTGGAGGGCGCGCAGTTCGGCGAGCTGCGCCTCGCGCGGGTCACCACCGACGCCCGCTACGCGGACCGCCGCCTGCAGGCGCGCGCGACGCTCGCCCAGGGCGACACCACGCTCCTGCGCGCCAACGCCACGCTGCCGCTGGATCTCGCGCTGGCGCGGCGCGACCGCCGGGTACTCGACGAGCCGCTCACCGGCACCATCCGCTCCGACCGCGTGGACCTCTCCGTGCTCGAGGGCTTCACCACCGCGGTGCGCGCGGCGAGCGGCGCGTTCATGGCGAACCTGGACCTCGGCGGCACGCTCACCCGCCCGGCGGTGCGCGGCGGGCTGCAGGTGGTGGACGGCACGGCGGTGCTGCCCGCCATGGGCACCGTGCGCGTGCGTGACGTGCAGGGCGACGTGATGTTCGACGGCGACAGCGTCGTCATCCGCCGGCTGGACGCCGCCACGCGCGGCGGGCGCGATGGCTTCGTCTCCCTCGTGGGCCGCATCTCCTTTGCCGATGTCACGGACCCGGTGTTCGACGTCACCCTGGTGGCGCGGGACTTCCACGCCATCGACGAGGCGCGAGTGGCCAACCTGGACGTCTCCACCACGCCGTCGCTCCACCTCACCGGCCCGCTCACCGGCGCCACGCTCACCGGCGGCATCCGCGTGGAGCGCGGCACCATCTACATGCCGGAGCTCACCAGCAAGCGCGTCATCGAGCTGGACGACCCGGAGTTCTACAACGTGGTGGACACCACCGTCCTCGCCAACCGATCGCTGCTTCCCAGCCCGCCGCCCCGGCTGGTGCGCGGGCTCACGCTGCGCAACGTGGGCGCGGAGGTGGGCGGCGAGGTGTGGCTACGCGGCCCCGAGGCCAACATCAACCTGGGCGGGCGGCTGAACCTCACCACCGCGCGCGACACGCGACCCGGTCCCGATCCCGACCGGGCGCGCCTCGCGCTCGACGGCCTGCTCACGGCCACGCGAGGCACCTACCGCCTGAACCTGAACGTGGTGCAGCGCACGTTCGTGATCGAGCAGGGCACGCTCCGCTTCTTCGGCGATCCCGAGTTCAACCCCACGCTCGACCTGAGCGCCATCCACACCGTGCGGCCGTACGACCCCGTGGCGGCGCGCCGGGACGTGCGCATCCGCGCCTCCATCACCGGTACGCTCGCGCAGCCGCAGCTCACGCTCTCCAGCGCCGACGACACGCAGCTCTCGGAGAGCGATCTGCTGAGCTATCTGGTGACCGGCGCGCCGAGCTACGCGGTGGGCGGCAGCCAGGCCAACGAGGTGACGGCGGCGCGGCTCGCGCTCACGTCCCTCGGCAGCTATCTCGGCTCGCGCGCCACGGGCGGCATCTTCGACGTGGTGCAGTTCCAGACGTCGGGGGTGCAGACGCAGGGCGATCTGCAGTCCGTGGGCGCCGGCATCCTCTCGGGCACGCGGCTCGGCCTGGGCGTGCAGATCTCGGATCGCGCGTTCGTGACCGCCGACGCGGGGCTCTGCCAGCTCGGGAACGTGGTGGGCGGGCAGTCCTTCAACGCCACCGACTTCGCCTCGTCCATCGGGGTCAAGGTGGACTACCGTCTGAGCGGCCCGCTCTCGCTCTCGGTGGGTCTGGAGCCGTCCACGAGCCAGCGCTTCTGCCGCGCCGACCAGGGCGCGCGCGGCTTCGCGCCCACGCCTCGCCAGTTCACGTTCGATCTGTTCCGGACGTGGCGCTTCTGAGCGCGCTCCGGGCGGGGGACGGCGTGCTGCTGGTGGTGAACCCCGGATCGCGGCGCGGCGCGGGACGACAGATCGCGGCGGTGCAGGAGCTGCAGCGCGCGGGGCTCGCGTGCGACGTGCTCGTCACCGAAGCGCCGGGACATGCCGCGGAGGCGGTGGCCCGGGCCGGTGCGCGCTACGCCGCCGTCTTCACGCTGGGCGGCGACGGAACGGTGATGGAGGTGGCGGCGGCGCTGGTGGGGCAGCGCACCCCGGTGGGCGTGCTGCCCGGCGGCACCGGCAACCTCATCGCCCGCGCCTTCGGCATCCCGCTCGGCGTGCGGCACGCGGTGCGGGCGCTGCTGGCCGGCGGGGAGGCGAGCATCGACCTGGGTAGGCTGGGCGACGGGCGCTGCTTCGCCTTTGCCGCCGGCGTGGGCGTGGACGCGTACATGGTGGCCCACACCCCGGCGCGGTGGAAGCGACGCCTGGGCGTGCTGGCCTACACGCTCACCGCCGCCCGGGGCGTGCTGCGATACCCCGACTTTCAGCTGCGCGCCGAGGTGGACGGTCAGGTGCTCGAGACGCGAGCGCGCGGCGTGATGCTCGCCAACTTCGGCACCGTGCTGAATCGGCTCCTCACCCTGGGCCCGGGCATCCGGCACGATGACGGAAAGCTCGACTTGTGCGTCTTCTCCCCGAGTTCCGCCGCGGCCGGGGCGCGCATCGTGTGGCGCCTCTCGCGGCGGGACTTTCGCCCGGCCGCGGACATGCTCTGGCTGTCCGGTCGCCGGTTCCGCATCGAGACCGATCCGCCGCTACCCGCCCAGGCGGACGGCGACCTGCTGGGCATGACGCCGTTCTCGGCCGAAGTGATCCCGCTGGCCGTGCGTCTGCTCGTGCCTGCTCATGCCTCCTGAAGTGATAGCCAGACCTCCCGAGCAGTGGCCGGACGCGGGGCCGGACGGCGGACGACAGCTCGCCGTGGTACACCGTGCCATGCGCGAGGCCACCGCGCGACCGCTCCGCGAGCAGCTCCAGGTAGTCGCGAGCGCCGTGCGCGAGCTGGGGTTTGCCCGGGTGCTGGTGGTGAGCGACGCCACCGCGGGCCGAGCGATGGCGTCGTGCGGTCTGGAGGAACAGCAGGCAGCCGCGTGGGACGCGGCCGAGCGGTGGCGTGCGGCGTTGCCGGAGCTCGTCGGAAGCGGGCGCGGGGACGCCACCGTGATCGCCGAGCCGGCGCCGGAGGACGTGGTGCTCGCCGGCGGCGCCCCGTTGGTGGTGGTGCCGTTGGGCGCTGGCGCGGCGGCGCCCTGCGGCGTGCTCCTGGCCGGCGGGCTGGCCGACCCATATCCGGTGGGGCGATCCCTCGAGCTCCTCGCCGGCGTCGCCGAGCAGGCAGTGAGGCACGCGGCGTCGCATGCGGGCACCGGGCGCGCGCGCCTCTGCATGCAGGAGCTGCGCGAGGTGGCCGGCACGTTGGCACGCTCGCTGGACGAGGACGAGATCGGGCGCGAGCTGGCGCGCCAGCTCGCGCGGATCCTGCCGTGCACGGGGGCCGTGGTGGCGGTGTGGGTGCCGGAGCGCGATGCGCTGTCGGCAGTGGCGCGCGTGCTGGACGGCGTGCAGCGGCCGGCCGCGGACCATCCGCTGCCGACCGACGTGCTGGAGGCCGCGGCGCACGCGCGGCGTCCGGTGCGCGCGGAGTGGCGCGAGCACGAGGGCGCCGCGCCGCAAGCCGTGCTCGCGGCGCCGATGCTCGCGGGAACGCGGCTCGCGGGCGTGGCGGCCGTGCATGCGACGGACGCCGGCGCCCTTGGCCCCGACGAGGAGACGGCGCTTCTCGTGCTCGGTGAGCTGGCCGCGGCCGCGATCGGCAACGCGCGCCTGTACGCGAGCAGCCAGCGCCAACGCCGTGAGAGCGAGGCGCTCGCCCAGGTGGCGCGCGCCGTGAGCGCATCGCTGCGACTGAGCGACGTCATGCAGCTCATCCTCGGGCATGCCGCCGCGCTGCTGCATGCCGAGGGTGCGTTCGTGCTGCTGCGCGACGGCGACGTGCTGGACATCATGGCGGCCGTGGAGCAAGCCCAGCGCGTGGTGGGGATGAAGATGCCGATGGCGACGTCGCTGGCCGGCCTGGTGGTACGCCAGGGCCGCTACGAGATCGCCAACGACGCCGCGAACGACCCGCGGCTGGACCAGCCGGGCGTGCAGGCTGGCGGCGTGCGCCGCATCATCTTCGTTCCGCTCAACACCGCGGAGGGCGCGGTGGGCGCCCTGGCGGTGATGAATCGCGACACGCCGTTCGGCGAGGCGGATGCGCAGGTGCTGCAGGCGCTCGCCGATCAGGTGGCGGTGGCCATCGTGAACGCGCGCCTCTTCGAGCAGGTGGAGGAGTCCACCCGCCAGTGGGTCACGGCGTTCGACGCCATCGCGAGCGGCATGGTGGTGCTCGATGGCGCGGGGCGGGTGGTGCGCTGCAACGCGCGCGCCGCGGAGCTGTGCCGGCGCGACTCGCCCCGCACCCTGCTGGGAGAGCGCTTCGAGCACGCGCTGCTGGGCCACGGCGCGCAGCCGGGCTCGGAGAGCCCGGTGGAGCGTGCCGTGCGCACGGGCGTGGTGGAGCGGGCCAGCATCCGGTCGGCGCTGAGCGACCGGGTATTCGAGATCGTCGCGGCGCCGCACCCGGGCGGCGGCGCGGTGGTGACGTTCGACGACGTCACCGAGCTGCACGCCATCACGGCGCGCTATCGCTCGGTGGTGGACTCGGCCATCGACGCCATCGTCATCACCGACCGGGAGCGGCGCATTGCCTTCGCCAACCCGGCGGCCAGCACGCTACTGGGCCGCCCCTGGCTGGCCGGGCTGCCGGTGAGCGAGCTGGTGGCCGCCGAGTCGCGGGCCGAGGTCGCGTCGCGCGAGAGCAGCGCCCTGGCCGGTGGCTCGGAGCGGTACGAGACCACCGTGGTGCGGCCGGACGGCTCCCGCCGGGTGGTGGCCGTGAGCACCGCGCCGCTGCGCGAGCTGGGCGAGGTCACCGGCATCGTGGCGTCGCTGCGCGACGTGAGCGACGAGCGCATGCGCGCCGTGGCGCTCGGTCGCTCCGAGGCGCGCTACGCCCGGCTGCTCGAAGCGGCGTGGGACGCGATCTTCACCGTGGACGCGGACGGGCATCTCACCTCCATGAACGCCGCGATGGTGTCGGGCTCCGGGCGGGCGCCGGAGCGCGCGCTGGGCCGCCACTTTCGCGACCTCGTGCATCCCGATGACCGCGACGCCATGGGCGAGCTGTTCGCGCGCACGCTGGGCGGCGAGGCCACGCGCGGCGAGGTGCGCTACCTGGGTCGCGAGGGCATCCTTCGCGTGTCCTCGTTGGTGGCCTCGCCCATCGTGGAAGACGGGCGCGTGGTGGGCTGCCTCGGCATCGCGCGCGACGTCACGCGGGAGAAGCGGCTGGCCGCGCAGCTGCTGCAGCACGAGAAGCTGGCCGCCGTGGGCCAGCTGGTGAGCGGCGTGGCGCACGAGCTCAACAACCCGCTCGCCGGCATCATGGCGTTCGCGCAGCTCATGCTCGAATCACCCACCGCGGACCCGGAGGCGCGCGAGACGGCCGAGGTGATCGAGCGCGAGGCCAGGCGCGCCGCGCGCATCGTCTCCAACCTGCTCACCTTCGCGCGGGAGCGGGAGCCCACGCGCGCGCTCACCAGCGTCAACGCCGTGATCGAGGCGGCAGTGGAGCTGCACCGGTACGCGCTGCGCGCGCAGCAGGTGGAGCTGCGCTGCGATCTGGAGCCGCTGCTGCCGCGCACCTGGGCCGACGACGGGCAGCTGCAGCAGGTGTTCGCCAACCTGATCACCAACGCGGAGCAGGCGCTGGCCGGTTGGTCCGGCGAGCGGCGCGTGACGGTGACCAGTCGTCAGCGCGGCGCGCAGATCGTGGTGCAGGTGGCAGACACCGGGCCCGGCATCGACCCGGCCCGTGCCGAGCGCATCTTCAATCCCTTCTTCACCACCAAGGCGGTGGGGGAGGGCACGGGGCTCGGGCTCTCCATCTCTCACGGCATCCTGCGCGAGCATCAGGGCAGCATCCGCGTGGAGGCGAGGGCCGGAGGCGGCGCCGTGTTCACGGTGGAGCTGCCCATCGTATCCGCGCCGCCCTCCGCGCACGCGACGGCGGTGTCGTCCGAGATCGCGTCGCCGCGGCGCGTGCGCGACGCTCGCGCGCGGATACTCGTGGTGGACGACGAGCCCGCGATCCGCACCGTGATCGAGCGGTTCCTCACGGGCCTGGGCTACGTGGTGGACGAGGCGGCCGGCGGGCACGAAGCGGTCCGCCGGCTGGAGGCCGCGACCTACGACGCCGTGTTGCTGGACCTGCGCATGCCCGATCTCTCGGGCGACGCGGTGTACGCCGCCGTGCACGCGCGGGATCCCGAGCAGGCCGCGCGCACCATCTTCATCACGGGCGACGTGCGCAGCGAGGAGGCCTGGCGCTTCATCGCGGCCACCGGGTGCGCGGCGCTCAGCAAGCCGTTCGTGCTCCACGAGGTCGCGCGAACGCTCGACGCGCAGCTCGCGGCGCGCTCGCGTCCGTGAGGCGTTCGTGATCGCGCCGGTGGTCCTGCACCCATTCGCATGAGCCCGAGGATGCCGTGGAACCGATGACGGAGATGGACCTCACGCGCTTTGGCCTGGCGGTGGGACACGCCACCGATGCCGAAGGAGCGACCGGCTGCACGGTGGTGCGAGGTGTGGACGCATCGCTGCGCGCCGCGGTGCACGTGGTGGGGCGCGGCACGGGGACGCGGGACCTGGGCGTGCTCGATCCCTCGCACCAGGTGGACCGGGTGGACGCCATCTTCCTCACCGGCGGGTCGGCGTACGGCCTGGATGCCGCGGCGGGCGTGATGCGGTGGATGGAGGAGCGTGGCCGCGGCCATCCGGTGCCCACCGGCGTGGTGCCCATCGTGCCCGCGGCGGTGATCTTCGATCTGGGGCCGTTGGGCCGGTCCGATCGCCGGCCGACCGCCGCCATGGCCTACGACGCGTGCGAGGCCGCGCGCCCCGCGCCCGTGGTGGAAGGCAGCGTGGGCGCCGGCACCGGCGCGACGGTGGGCAAGGCCGCCGGCGCTGCGAACGCCATGAAGGGCGGGGTGGGGTGCGCCGTCATGGACCGCGGCCCGGTGGCCGTGGGCGCCATTGCCGTGGTGAACGCACTGGGCGACGTGCGCGACGCGCGGGGCGAGATCCTGGCGGGCGCACGCGACCCGGGCGGCGGCTTCGTGGACACGCGCGCGCTGCTGCAGGGCGGACGCGCGGAGGCGCCACGCTTCGGTGGCCCGCGCCGCGAGCCGGACGGCGGGATGACCAATACCACCCTGTGCGTGGTGGCGGTGGACGCGCCGCTCTCCCGCATCGAGCTGCAGCAGCTCGCGCGCGCGGCGTCGGCTGCC
>DATANT010000414.1:0-4157 GCA_036266115.1 Gemmatimonadaceae bacterium
GGCCGCCGGCGCGTTCGCGGACGCGCGCTGGTCGCGGAAGAGCTGGACGGTGCTGGACGGGCTCAAGGCGAACGGCGCCGGCGCCGGCCACTTCGAGTACCGCATCCCGTGGCCGCGCGACCTGGACCGCGCGATGGTGGATGGTGCCACCTTCGTCATGGAGGCCTCGGCCAAGCAGCTCTTCGGCAAGGACCAGGACAGCACGGCGCGGCAGCAGGGCGACTACATGCGCGGCCAGGGCTTCCACGACCCCAGCCGCAACCCCAACGCCTACCCGATGACCGACGAGACGCCGTTCCCGAGCGCGGTCACCGTGCGCGTGAACGGCGAGCTGGCGGGCCGCGTGGAGCTGGCCGACGACCCGGCCGACCATCGGGGGATCCTCTCCTGGCACGCGCAGCTTCGCGATCGGCGGCTGCGCGAGGCGGGCTCGTACGGGCAGCTCGTGCGCGTCACCATCCCGCCCTCGGCCCTCGCCCGCGCCGCCGCGGCGGGCGAGGTGGTGGTGCGGCTCGAGGTGGACGGCGCGCTCCCGGGCGGGCTGGCGATCTACGGTGCGCGGTTCGGGCGCTACCCGGTGGATCCCACGGTCGTCTTCGTCCTTCGCGCCGGCGCGGAGCCGGCTGACACGGAGCGCTGACGCCTCCATCCTCGGTGCCCAGCCGACGACGAGGTCCTCGCCCGATCCGCCCGCTCCGGCACGCCCCGGTTACGTTGCGCTCATGCGAGTGCGACCCCCACAACCTCAGGGCGTAGACGAGCGCGCGGCGGCCGGCGACGCGGGAAAGCGCGCGTACGTCCGCCACATCTTCTCGGAGATCGCGCCGCGCTACGATCTACTGAACCATCTGCTCAGCCTGAACATCGATCGCCGCTGGCGGCGGCGTGCGCTCGACGCGCTCCGGTGGACCCGGGCGCCGGGCGGGCAGTATCTGGACCTCTGCGCCGGCACGCTGGACGTGGGCGCGGAGCTGAGCCGCCGCGCGGGGTTCGGCGGGCACATCGTGGCGGTGGATTTCGCCGAGCCGATGTTGCGCGCGGGGGCGGGGAAGGCACCGGCGGCCGTCATCGCCCCCGTGGTCGCGGACGCGCTGGCGCTACCGCTGCGGGCGGGCGAGATCCACGGTGCCACCGTCGCCTTCGGCATCCGCAACGTGGCCGACCTGGACGCCTGCCTGCGCGAGGTGCACCGCGTGCTGTCGCCGGGCGCGCGCTTCGTCATCCTCGAGTTCACCACGCCGCGCCGGCGTCTCGTACGCTGGGGCTACCATCTGTATTTCCACCACCTCCTGCCGCTGATTGGCGGGATCGTGAGCGGTCACCGCACCGCGTACCGGTATCTACCCGCGTCGGTCGCCCACTTTCCGGACGAGGCCGCGCTGGCTCGACGCATGGAGGCCGCCGGGTTTCGCGAGGTCGGCTGGACGACGCTCAGCCTTGGCATCGCCGCCCTGCACTGGGGCGAGAAGTAGCGCCCCCCTCGCCGCTCACCCGTACCGCCGCCTGGCGTTACCATTCGTGGACGCCCGAAGGGCCTCGATTCCCGCTGACGCACCACGCCCGACCATCAGCCCCATGACGCAGCCGAGCCACCGCGCCCACCTCATCTCCGGCCTCCCCGGCCCCTGCGGCTGCGCGCCGCGCATCGCGCCGTGAGCCGCGCGCAGTCCGATCGCGGCGCCGCGCGCCTGGTCGCGCTGCTGAAGGACGCCGGCGCCCGGGCGCGCGCCACGCGACGGCCGGTGCTCGTGAGCATCGCCGAGCCGGCGCCCGTGGTGGACCCGTTGGGTGTGCTGGAGGCGCTCGCGCGCGAGGCGGCGTTCGATGGCGTGCTGGCCGCCCAGACGGCGGGGAGCCGGATGTACTGGGCCCGGCCGTCCGATGGGTTCGCGCTCGCCGGCCTCGGGGCGGTCGTCACGCTCATCGGGTCGGGCGCCGACCGGTTCGCGGAGATCGACCGCGCGTGGGCGGCCCTCCGGGAGGACGCCGTGGTGGACGACCCATCGGGAGGCGCCGCCGGCGTGGGGCCGGTGCTCATGGGAGGCTTCGCCTTCGAGCCCGACGGCCCGCGCACCCAGCCGTGGGAGGGCTTCCCGAGCGCGCTGCTCACGCTCCCACGGCTGCAGATCGCGGTGGCCGCGGGTGTCTGCTGGATCACCACGACGCTGCTCGTGGGCGCGGACGGACGGCCAGACGTCGACCCGGCCGTGCTGGCCCGGCTCAGGTCGCGAGCGCTCGCGGGCGCCGCGAGCGACACCCGCCCGCCGCCGGGACCGCCGGACGCCACGCTCGCGTTCACCGACGCCCGCCCCGCCGACGAGTGGCGCGCGCTGGTGGATGTGGCCACCGCCGCGATCGGCGAGGGTGCGATGGCCAAGGTCGTCCTCGCGCGCGCGGTGCACGCGAGCGCGGCGCGTCCGCTGGATGCCGCTGCGGCCATCCGGCACCTCCGGGCGACCTTCCCGGAGTGCCGCGTGTTCGGCTGCTGGCGTGGCGACCGCGCGTTCGTCGGCGCCAGCCCGGAGCTCCTCGTGCGGCTGGATGGCCACGACGTACGCGCCGACAGCCTGGCGGGGTCGATCGGCCGGGGCGCGACGCCCGGCGAGGACGCCGCCCGCGCGGCGCAGCTGCTGGCGAGCGCCAAGGACCGCGCCGAGCACGAGATCGTGCGCGAGGCGCTGTGCGGCGGCATGGCGGAGCTGTGCGACGACGTGGTATCCGCGCCGGAGCCGTCGATCCTCACCCTGCCGCACGTGCACCACCTGCACACGCCGGTGCGCGCACGGCTGCGCCCGGGCGGCTCACTGCTCCGCCTCGTCGCCGAGCTTCACCCCACGCCCGCGGTGGGCGGCGCGCCGCGGGACGTGGCGCTGCGCTTCATCCGCGAGCACGAGTGCCTGGACCGCGGATGGTATGCCGCGCCCGTCGGCTGGCTGGGCGGCGATCGGGGGGAGTTCGCCGTGGCGCTGCGCTCGGCGCTCGTGGCGGGGAGCGAGGCGTGGCTCTTCACGGGATGCGGGGTGGTGGAGGACTCGAGCCCCGAGGGCGAGTACGACGAGTCGCTGCTCAAGCTGCGCCCCATGCAGCTCGCGCTGGCCGGGTCGCTGGCGGCTGGCCACGTGGCCGGGCCGGCCGAGCCGACGCGCGCCGCTGGCGGGGACGGCGCTCGGTGACGGCACCCGACCAGGCGGCGTTCGCGTACGTGGGCGCGTTCGTGGACGAGCTGGCGCGGGCCGGCGTGCGGCACGTGTGCGTGGCGCCCGGCTCGCGCTCCACGCCGCTCGCGCTCACGATCGCCGGGCACCCCGCCCTCCACACCTGGGTGCATCTGGACGAGCGCTCGGCCGCGTTCTTCGCGTTGGGCATGGCGCGCGCACTTGGCGCGCCGGTGGCGCTGCTCTGCACCTCCGGCACCGCGGCGGCGAACTTCCTGCCGGCTATCGTGGAGGCGCGGAGCGCCGGCGTGCCGCTGCTCGTGCTCACCGCCGACCGCCCACCCGAGCTGCGCGACGTGGGCGCTCCGCAGACCATCGATCAGAACGGGCTGTTCGGGGTGCACGCCAAGTGGTTCGTGGACGTCGCCCTGCCCGAGGCGACGCCCGCGCTCGTGCGCTACGCGCGCACGCTGGCCGGTCGCGCCGCCGCCCTCGCGGCAGCGGCACCGGCCGGCCCGGTGCATCTCAACTTCCCCTTTCGCGAGCCGCTGGTGCCCGCCCCCGTCGCGCCGCCCGCGGGCATGTCCGACGGCGACGAGCTGGCCTGGCACGGGCGCCCGGATGGCGCGCCGTGGGTGACCGTGACCCATGCGCGCGCGACCCCCGCGCCCGAGACCGTGCGGTGGCTCGCCGCGCAGCTCCGCGCCGCACGCCGTCCGCTGCTGGTGTGCGGGCCACAACCCGACCCCGCGCTGGCCGCGCCACTGGCCGCGCTCGCGCGCGCGCTCCACGCTCCGCTGCTCGCCGACCCCCTGTCGCAGCTGCGCTGGGGCGCGCACGACCGCTGCGCGGTGATCGACCGGTACGACGCGGCACTCCGGGACGGCGCGACGGCCGCCGAGCTCGTGCCCGATCTCGTGGTGCGCCTTGGCGCGCCACCCACGTCCAGGGCACTCCAGCAGTACCTGCAACGTCACGCGGCGGCGCGGCAGGTGGTCGTGG
>DATANT010000415.1:0-3907 GCA_036266115.1 Gemmatimonadaceae bacterium
GACGGTGGACGAGGCTCTCGGTGAGCTGGACGAGAGCGCGACCGGCGCGGGGGCCCCCCCCAAGCAGCAAGCTGCCGCCGCCGCCCCGTCGGCCCCGCAGCCTTCCACCGCATCCACGACCACCGCGACGCCGGCCGCTGCGCCGGTCGCCGCCGCAGCGTCCGGTGAGGTGAAGGCCTCGCCCGCGGCGCGGCGCGTGGCCGCCGAGCAGAACGTGAATCTGGCCGGCGTACAGGGCACCGGGCGTGGTGGCGTGGTGAGCAAGCCGGACGTCATCGAGACGGTGCAGGCCGCGCGCACGGCTCCCGCGCCCGCCGCCGCTCCTGCCGCCGCACCCGCCGCGCCGCGCGTGAGTGGCAACGGCGCCGGCGCGCAGCGCGAGACGCGCGAGAAGATGAGCACGCGCCGCAAGCGCATCGCCGAGAACCTGCTGCAGTCACAGCAGCAGACGGCGCACCTCACCACGTTCAACGAGATCGACATGAGCGCGGTGACCGCGCTCCGTGCCCGGCTCAAGGAGCGCGTGGAGAAGGAGTACGGTCAGAAGCTCTCGTTCATGCCCTTCTTCGTGAAGGCGGCGTGCATGGCGCTCGAGGCCTACCCCACGGTGAACGCGCAGATCGACGGCGACAGCATCGTCTACAAGCACTACGTCAACATGGGCATCGCCGTGGCCTCCGAGCAGGGGCTGGTGGTGCCCAACGTGAAGGACGCGCACGCCAAGAGCCTGCTTCAGGTGAACCAGGACATCGGCGACCTGGCCAAGAAGGCGCGCGCCAGCAAGCTGGTGATGGACGACCTCACCGGGGGCACCTTCACCATCACCAACGGCGGGGTGTTCGGCTCGCTCGTGAGCACGCCGATCATCAACTATCCGCAGGTGGCCATCCTGGGGCTGCACAAGACGCAGGACCGCCCCGTGGCCATCGACGGCAAGGTGGAGATCCGCCCGATGATGTACCTGGCGCTCTCCTACGACCACCGCATCATCGACGGGCAGCAGGCGGTGCTCTTCCTGGTGCGCGTGAAGGAGCTCATGGAAGATCCCGGCGCGATGCTCGTGGGCTGAGCCTCACCGCGTGCGATGCGCCACGGGCGCCGTTCCCCAGCCAGTGGGGAACGGCGCCCGTGGCGCATCGTGGCATCCGCCCACCGCATCCGCTCGCGGCATCCTCACCCGCGCGAGCGCTCGGCCACCAGCTCGGCGATGCGGCGCTCCAGCCGGCCCGTGGAGACGCAGTGCACCGGGTCGGTGGAGAGGCCGACCGGCGTCGCCCTGGCCGTGGCCACGGTGTGCACCACGGTGCGGGCGCTGTCCAGCGCCACCAGGCGGGTCTGCAGCGAGAGGTTCACCAGGTAGCTGTCGGCGTTGTGCTCCCCCTGCCGGATGCCGCAATCCAGATACTCCGCCATGCGCACGCCGCCCAGCTCCTTCCGCACCTTCGCCCCGGTGTTGCCCACCAGATGCTCGGCGGTCACGACCGTGCGCGGCTCCACGTCGATCGCCGCGTAGACGGCGGGCAGCGCGGCCCACGCCCGCTCCAGCGGCACGGCGACGACGAGCGGCGTGCTCTCCACGGTCTGCGTGGCGGCGAGCGTCACCTCGCTGCCGGTGATGGTGCCCACCCGCACCGTGGCGGGCTCCGAGCGCACCACTTTGTCCGGTGCGCGCGCCCCGCCGCAGGCAGCGGCGGCGAGAGCGAGAAGGCAGAACCCACCGTGCCGGATCATCGCGCGACCTCCTCGAAACGACGGCACCCCATGATCGGGGCCGGACCGACGGGTGGCAAGAGGGGCGCGGCGCGGGCGCGCTGGCGCGGCGTCGCCATCGACTTCCCACCCGGCTAGCTTACCTCTGCCAACTCACGCCTCACCTCCATTCTGCCATGGCTTCTTCCGCAACTCCTGCCGACGTCGTGATCCTCGGTGGCGGGCCCGGTGGCTACGTGGCCGCCATTCGCGCCGCCCAGCTCGGCCTCAACACCGTCTGCGTCGAGATGGACAGGACGCTCGGCGGCACCTGCGTCAACGTCGGCTGCATTCCCTCCAAGGCGCTGCTGCAATCCTCCGAGCACTACGAGTGGGCGCGACTCCACTCGGCCGAGCACGGCGTGCAGATCGACGGCGTGAAGGCGGACCTCGCGCGCATGCTCGAGCGCAAGGACGACGTGGTGCTACAGAACACCAAGGGCGTCGAGTTCCTGTTCAAGAAGAACAAGATCACGTGGGCCAAGGGCCGCGGCACGCTCCGCCCGGGCAACCTCGTGGACGTCGCGGCCGCCGACGGCGGGGTGACCACGTATCAGGCCAAGCACGTGATCCTCGCCACCGGCTCCGTGCCCATCGAGCTGCCGTTCCTCAAGTTCGACGAGGAGCGCGTGCTCTCCAACGTGGGCGCGCTCAAGATCCCCGCGGTGCCGGAGCACCTGGTGGTGATCGGCGGCGGTGTGATCGGGCTGGAGCTGGGCTCGGTGTGGCGCCGGCTGGGCGCCCGCGTCACGGTGGTGGAGCTGGCGGACACGATCCTTCCGGGCAATGATCAGGACATCGTGAAGGAAGCGGACAGGATCTTCCGCAAGCAGGGGCTCGACATCCGCGTCGGCACCAAGGTCACGGGTGGCGGACGCAAGGGCGACACGGTGGAGATCCGGGTGGAGAAGGACGGCAAGACCGAGACGCTCCAGGCCGACTACGTGCTGGTCTCGGTGGGGCGCCGCCCCGCTCTGGGCGGCGTGGACGCGGCGGGGCTGGGGCTCGCGCTGGGCAAGCGCGGCGAGATCGCGGTGGACGCGCAGATGCGCACCAACCTGCCCAACGTCTTCGCCATCGGCGACGTGGTGGGCGGCAAGCTGCTCGCGCACAAGGCCGAGGAGGAGGGCGTGATCGCGGCCGAGGTGATCGCCGGCAAGCCGGTGAGCATGCACTATCGCTCCATGCCGTCGGTGGTCTACACGTGGCCCGAGGTGGCCACCGTGGGGATGGCCGAGCATGAGGTGAAGGCGAGCGGCCGCGCGTACAAGGCGGGCAAGTTCCCCTTCTCGGCCAACGGCCGCGCGCGCACCATGGGCGAGACGCAGGGCTTCGTGAAGTTCATCGCCGACGCGGAGACCGACGAGCTGCTGGGCTGCCACATGATCGGCCCCAACGTGTCCGAGCTGGTGTCGGAAGTCGTGCTCGCCTTCGAGTATCGCGGCAGCTCCGAGGACATCGGCATCACCGTCCACTCGCATCCCACGCTGTCCGAGACGGTGAAGGAGGCCGCTCTGGCGGTGCGCGGGATGGCCATCCACTTCTGACGCACCGTACCGCACCATGCCGAGGGCGCGCTTCGAAGCCGGCCAGACGTTCGCCGAGTTCCTCGAGACGGCCGTGGCCAATCAGGAGCTCTGGCGGGCGGTGTTCGCGCGCACGCGCGTGCCCGACGAGATGGTCGCGCGCGTGGCGGCGCTCCCCGGGCGCTGGCGGCTGCTGGTGCTGCTCGAGGACTGGTGCGGCGACGCGGTGAACACCGTGCCGCTGGTGGCACGGCTGGCCATGCTCGTGCCCAACCTGGAGCTGCGGGTGGTGGGGCGCGACGCGAATCCCGACCTCATGGATACGCACCTCACCAACGGGGCCCGCTCCATTCCCGTGGTGATGGTGTTCGACGAGGACGGCGTGGAGCACGGCTGGTGGGGGCCACGCCCCGCGGCGCTGCAGCAGTGGATGATGAGCGAGGGGATGGCGCTCCCCAAGGAGGATCGCTACCGGGAGGCGCGCCGGTGGTACGCGCGGGATCGCGGGCTCACCACGCTGGACGAGGTGGTGGGCCTGCTGGAGGGCGCGGCGCGGGAGCGGCAAGCCGCCGGCTGAGGCCACCCGAACCGGAAACGCCACGCGGCCCGGTCGCTCCTCGCGAGGAGCGACC
>DATANT010000416.1:0-5377 GCA_036266115.1 Gemmatimonadaceae bacterium
CAGCTCTACCTCATGCTCGGCATGCGCGGCGTCACCACGCCACCGCTCTTCGGGCTGACGTCCGAAGAGGTGCGCGAGCGGGCGGGCGACGTCTCGTAGCGGTGGAACGATGGTGGGGCGGCCGGTTCGCGACCGCCCCGATCGTCCACCGCGCGAGCCACGCCGCGGTGGCGCGCCGTGGTTACTCCGGCCGGTTGCGCATGTGATCCGCGAGCGCCTGGAGCCGCTCCCACAGATGCGCGCGCACGGCGTCCGGCATCTCCTGCTCCGCCAGCGCCCGCTCCATGCACCAGAGCCACTCGTCGCGCTCGCGCACGCCGATGGCGAACGGAAAGTGCCGCATCCGGAGCCGCGGATGGCCGTGCTGCGCCACGTAGAGCTGTGGGCCGCCAGTCCAGCCGGTCAGGAAGAGTCGCAGCTTCTCGCGCGAGGCCTTGAGGCTCGTCGCGTGCAGCGCCCGCACGGCCACGGCCTCCGGCGCACTGTCCATCAGGTCGTAGAAGCGGTCGACGAGGCGGCGAATGCCATCCTCGCCGCCGAGGAGCTCGTATGGGGTGGGCGCCGCGTCGGACATGCCGACAATCTAGAGCGACGCCACCCCCGGTGACGCTACCGCGATGCCGTACCCGGTGCGCCCGGTGCCGGCGCCACGACGCCGCGCGCCGAGCCGATGCGCTCCACCGCCCATCCGCGCTCGCGGGCACGCGCCAGCACGCGCTCCAGCTCCACGGGCGACGTGGCCGCGCCCGAGTACAGCCAGCGCAGCGACGGCACCCAGGCGAGCATGGCGCCCCGCGCGTTGGGGAAGTCGATGGGCTCCACCCACATCGAATCGCCGTCCACGCGCAGCCAGCGTCCGGTGGACACCATGCTCGTGGCGGTCTGGAGGCCATGATTGCGCAGGATCGTGCGGACGATCGGCTCGGTGCCCGGCGTGACGTGGAGCGGGACGCGCCGCGGCGCGAGCCACGCCACGCCACCGCTGCCCGTGAAGGGCACGGTGACCAGCGCGCCCGCCAGCTCCGCTCCCGGGTCGGCGCCGGCGAGCCAGCGCGCGGCGCGTTCCGCGTTCAGCGACGCGGTGCCCGCCTCCAGCAGCAGCCAGCGCCGCCCGAGCTTCACCGCGCCCGCGGGCGCGCCGGGCGCGCCGAACTGCGCGAAACGCCCGTCCACGAGGCGTGCCGAGTCGAGCGGCACGTCGTGCATCGGCCGATTGGCGGTGGCGCGGAAGGCGGCGCGCAGCGAGTCGCTCACCGCGAACGAGTCGGGCGCGGCGGCCGCGTGGAGCGCGGCGGCCAGCACCGTCACGCGCCTGTACGGCCGTCCCACCCGCCGCACGTCCCACTGCATGGGATAGGTGATGCCGCCGGCGAGCGGCGCCCAGCGCGAGTACCAGAGCTCCACCTCCATCGGGCCCCAGGGCGCGAGCCCGAAGTCGTTGGGGTGCGCGGCCACGAAGCGCGCCATGGCCAGGTAGCCGTCACCGCGCCGCAGGAAGAGCACGGTGGGATAGCGGTCCACCGTGGCCGCCACGCGCGCGTGCGCCGCTCCGTCGATCACCGTGTCGGCCAGCGCGCGCGCGTCCGCGGCGTCGCGGGCGTGCAGCAGCACGCGCTCCGGGGCGAAGGCGAACAGCTCGCGGCGCTCGTCCACGTAGGCCACGTTGAGCGTCGCCCACGCGGCGTCGGGCGCGCGGCGGATGGCCACGCTGTCGCGCACCACGTCCACGAGCTCGCGCCAGCTCCCGCCCATGTAGAAGCGGCTCGCGTTGCGCCACGCGGGAATCGTGTAGTCGCGCAGATCGGTGTGCAGCTCGTAGCTGGGGAGGTCGGCGTACGGGCGTTCGTCGAACGTGGTGCGCTGCCACTGCGTGAGCAGGTCCAGGCGCACGCGCTGCACGGCGCGCAGCGCCGGCGCGCCGCCCATGCGCGCGATGGCCGTGTCGAGCGCGGCCGCGGCAGGGGTCGGGGCAGAGGGCGGGGGAGGCGATGCGGTGGTATCCGTCGCGAAGAGGGCGGCGGCGAGGAAGACGGCGGCGAGCATGCGGGTACCTGCCGGAGGCCGGCTGATGTGGGACCGTGGTGGCGGCGTGCGCGCCCGGTGACGGCGACACGAGCGCACCGTACGCGTGCCCGCGGCGCTCGGGCAACCACATTGCAGCGGACGGTCGCGGCGGTGCAGCGAGTGGCGCGTCGGGCGGCATGCGTCGCTTGCTCGCGGACATCCGGCCGGGTAGCATGGACCATGCGGCTGCCGCGCTCGAGATGGTTCCTCATTCCCGCCGTCTGGGCGGTGCCGGCGCTCCTCGCCGCGTTCGAGACGCTCGTCTTCTGGCGGCTGGCCAACCGCCCGTTTCCGGCCTGGCGCGCGCTCGCCTTGCAGGCACCGGGGTGGATGGTGTACGCGCTGCTCACCCCGCTCATCTTCGCGCTCGGCCGCCGGCTCCCGCTGCGCGGCGCGCACGCGGTGCGCAACGCGGCCGCACACTTGATGGCGGCGCAGATCGCGGGCGTGCTGTACGCTGGGGCGAGCACGCTGGCGTCGCTCGCCTTCGCCCCCGTGCCGAGCCCCACGCCGGCCGCCAGGCTGCTGCTGAGCTGGTGGCTCTCCGCGCTCCCGCTCGCGACGCTCAGCTACTTCGGGGTGTTGGGCGTGGGCTACGCGCTGGCGTATCTGGCCGAGTCGCGGCGGCGCGAGGTGGAGGCCGCGCAGCTCGCCGCGCAGCTCGCGGAGGCGCGGCTGGGCGCGCTGCGCATGCAGCTGCATCCGCACTTCCTGTTCAACAGCCTGAACGCGGCCACCGTGCTGGCGCGGGACGGCCACACCGCCGCCGTCGCGCGGATGCTCACCGACCTGAGCGAGCTGCTGCGCGAGGTGCTGCGCGACGATGGCGCGCACGAGATCCCGCTGCGGGCGGAGCTCGACTTCGTGCGGCGCTACCTGGCCGTGGAGGAGGTGCGCTTCTCGGACCGGCTGCGCGTCCACGTGGCCGCCGACGACACGCTGCGGGACGCGCTGGTGCCGAGCTTCGTGCTGCAGCCGCTGGTGGAGAACGCGCTGCGCCACGGGATCGCGCGCCGCACCGCGGCCGGCCGCCTGGCCATCGCGGCGCGGCGTGGCGAGCACGCCGGGGAGCTCGTGCTCACCGTGCAGGACGACGGCGCGGGCCTGCCCGAGGACTGGAGCGGGGCCGAGGATTTCGGGGTGGGGCTCGCCAACACCGCGCAGCGGCTCGCGCAGCTCCACGGCACCGGGGCGGCGCTCACGCTCGCGCCGTGGGCGGAGGGGGGCACGGTGGCCACGGTGCGCCTTCCGCTGCGTTTCGCGCCGAGCGTCGCCACGGCCGGATGAGCGCCGCGGCCGCGCCGTCCGCGCCCATCCGCGTGCTGCTGGTGGACGACGAGCCGCTGGCGCGCCGGGGGCTGCGGCAGCTCCTCGCGCCGCACGCGGACGTCGTGGTGGTGGGGGAGTGCCGCGATGGCCGCGAGGCGCTCGCCGCGCTCGGCGCGCTACGTCCCGATCTCGTGTTCCTGGACGTGCAGATGCCGGAGCTCGACGGCTTCGGGGTGATCCGCGAGCACGGCCCGGCGCGCATGCCGCTCACCATCTTCCTCACCGCGTACGACGAGTTCGCGCTTCCCGCGTTCGACGCGCAGGCGCTGGACTATCTGGTGAAGCCGGTGAGCGAGGAGCGCTTCCACGCCGCGCTCGCACGCGCACGCCGCCAGCTCGTGCTCGCGCGGCTGGAGCGCGGGGCGGACTCTGGCACCGGGGCGGGAACGTCCGCCTCGCCACCCGCCGGCTCGCGCTTCCTTGTTCCGACGGCGAGCGGCGAGCTGGTGCTGCAGCCCGAGGAGATCGACTGGATCGGCGCCGACGACTACTACGCGGCGGTGCACGCGCGCGGCCGGCGCCACCTGCTCCGCGAATCGCTGGCCGCGCTCGAGGTGCGGCTGGACCCGCGGCGCTTCGTGCGCGTGCATCGCTCCGCCATCGTCAACGTGTCGCGGGTGACGGCGGTGCGCTCGGCGCCGGGTGGCACGGCGGTGGTGCTGCGCGATGGCACCACGCTGCCGGTGAGCCGGCGCCGGCGCGAGGCGCTGGCGCAGGCGCTGCGGGGTGTGTAGCTCTCGATGCACCCCGGCATCGGCTCCCCGCTGTCGGCGTTCGTTTGCGGCCATCGTTCGCGGCCTTCGTTCCCGCCCGCACCGGAGCCTCCACATGCGCGCTTGCCTGCTGATCGCCGTCCTGTTGTCCCTCGCGAGCCGCCCGGCGCCCGCCCAGCTGGCCTCGGCCGATTCGGCCGCGGTGATCGCCGCCGTGCGGGCCTTCGATGCGGCACTGGCCGCGAAGGACACCGCGGCGGCCGGCCAGTGGCTCGGCGCGCACTACCGCTACTTCACCTCCACCGGCGGGGTGTGGACGCGGGCGCAGCTCCTCGATCTGCTCGCCGCTCCGGCCTACCACGCCGAGCGGGCGGAGCGCTCCGCGCTGGAGGCGCGGATCACCGGCGGCACGGCGGTGGTCGGCAGCCGGTGGCAGGGGCGTGGCTCGTACGCGGGCGGCACCTTCGACGACGACCAGCGCTGCAGTCTCGTGCTCACGCGACAGGGGCAGCGCTGGCAGCTCGTGGCCGAGCACTGCACGCAGATCCAGGCGGAGTCGTGATGAGCGGGGCAGGCGACGCGCCCATGCTGCCGCTGGAGAGCGACCGCTGGCGCGAGCTCGCGCAGGCCTACGGCACGGCGGCCGACATCCCCCGGCTGATCGCGCACCTGGACCAGGTGGATGACGCCGTGCGGCGCGAGCTCTGGTTCGGCCTCTGGAGCACGCTGTGTCATCGGGGCGAGGTGTACTCGGCATCCTACGCCGCGGTGCCGCACCTCGTCGCGTTCGCCGCTCGGCACTCCGCGGCGGAGGCCGCGCGCGCGCTCCATCTCGTGGGCGCGATCGAGGTAGGGCGTCTCACGCCGGGGGGTGCCGCCGTGCCGCCCGATCTCGTGGCGGCGTATCGCGAGGCGCTGCGCGAGGTGCCGGCCATCGTGGCCGCACGCGTGGTCGAGCCGTGGGACCGCGACACCGTGCAGACGCTGTGCGGCGTGCTGGCCATCGCCAAGGGGCACCCGCGCTTCGGGAATGCGGCGCTCGAGCTGGAGCCGATAGTCGCGTGCCCGGTGTGTGACGCGACGCATCCGCCGGCCGGGTGGGATTTCGACCGGGACGCGTGACGGGACGGGAAACGCGGTAGGGTGACGTGCGACGACGGGGAGACGCACGTCGGCGCGCGACGCGGGAGGCGCTGTGGCGCTCCTGTGCCGGCGGGCTGAGGCGGCCGGATGGCTACTTCGCGCCCGGCGCCCTTCCCGAGCCTTGCGCC
>DATANT010000417.1:0-7516 GCA_036266115.1 Gemmatimonadaceae bacterium
GCACGACATCGATGTCGTGCGCCCCGCACGCTCCACTCCGGGCGCCATCAGCCGCCGATCGCCTCCACCGCCTGTCGTCCTGCGGCGGCCACGCGCTGCTGCGCGCCCTCGATGTGCCGCTGCGTGGCCGCCGAGGCGCCGCCCACCTCGATCTCCCGCATGGTGACGAGCGACTTCACGTAGTAGTCCGCCCACGTCTCCAGGATGCGCCGCTCCTCGGCCGGCGGTGCGCCGCCCTGCAGCGCGGCGCGGCTGAGCGCGGTCTCGGTGGCCAGGCGCGCGAGCGCGGCGCGCTCCAGCTCGTCCACCAGCTGGCGCGCCGTAGCGCCGTCGGCGGTGGCCAGCGTCATGGCCGTGACGAGCGCGGTGGTACCCACGTTCGTCATCGTGGCGGCGGACACCTTGTCCAGCCGGTCGTTGTCGGTGTGGTAGAAGACGTCGGTGAAGTGCCAGAGCAGCAGCCCCGGCTTGCCCGCGTTCAGGAATGGCGTGTGGTCGCTACCGCCCTCGAACGGGTTGGTGCGCACCACCCACCCGGTCGCCGCCGACTGGTCCAGGGCGCGCGCCAGCACCAGGTCGTTGAAGTAGTGCGGCCGGATGTCCTCCACGGCCAGCGGCTTGCCGCCCCACTCCGAGTGCCGCTCGTCGCCGCGCGTCCACACCGCGGACGGATCGGGCATCTTCTCGATCAGGAAGGTGCCGCCGGTACGCTCGGTGTCCTCGCCCACCATGTCCAGGCTCATGCCCCACCGCACCCCTCGGGTGCGCGCCGGGTCGCTCTCCAGGTAGCGACGCGTGCCGACGATCTCGTTGCCCCACAGGAAGGTGATGGTGCGCTCCGGCGAATACGCGCCGTCTCGCACGAGCGTCGCGAGCACGCGCGCCATCTCCATCTGCGCGCCCACGCCCGAGGCGTTGTCGTTGGCGCCCGGCTCCTGCACATGCGCGCTGAACACGAACCGCTCGTCCGCCTGCGTGGCCCCGCGCACGTCGGCCACCACGGTGCGCTCCTCCGACGGGAACAGCCGCGCGTCCGTGGTCACCCGCACCGTCACCGGCCCGGCCGCGAGCGCGCGGCGCAGCTGCTCGCGCGCGCCGAACGAGAGGAAGATGCCCCACGACCGGCTCGCGGTGTCGAGCGGGATGCGGCCGAACTGGATGGACGTCGGGTATCGCTCCGGCTGCGTGTAGTCGGGCAGCGAGTAGGCGAGCACGCCCAGCGCGCCGCGCTTGGTGACGGCTTCGGTGAACAGCCGCGCCATGGGAACGTCTCCGTAGACGATCTTGCCCGCCACGTCCTTGCCCGCCCAGTCCTCGGGCCGCCCGGCGCCCACGCTCACCACCGCGGCCGTCACGCCGCCGGCCGGCGTGGCGTACGAGTTCACGGCCAGCATGTTCCGGTTCGTCGTCCAGCGCAGCAGCGCCGAGTCCTGGCCCACGATGGTGAGCGACGCGTCCACCGGATCCCACGCCGGCGCCGCCATCGGGTGGCGCTCCACGCGGTAGGTGAGCCGGTCGCCGGGCTTCGCCGTCGACTCCTCCACGAACCCGGCCGCCTTCAGTTCGCCGGCCACCCGGTCGATGCTCTCATCGAAGCCCGTGTTGCCCGGCAGCCGCCACCGCTGCTCCACGAAGGCCACGGTCTCTCTCGCCCGCTGGCCCGAGAAGCGCGCGCGCACCCGCTCGAAGTGGCCAGCCACGGCCGGCGGCGGCGCAGGGTGCGCCACAGCGGGGCTGGGAGCGGGATGCTGGGCGGACGCCGGCGCCATGCAGCCGGCGGCGAGGGGCAGGACGGCGAGAACGGAGACGAGGGTGCGCATGCTCGGGAGGCTGGGGGCGACGGTGGGCGCCGTGGCGATGGCGCCAGCCCGAATCTATCACGGGGCACCCAGGTGACGGCCATGCGCCGTGGCCAGTCCTGGCTACGGCGGGTCTCGGCCGTGGCGGGCCGGCCGGCACCGCTAAAGCTCCCGCCCGAGCGGCCGATACTCGGCAGCGAAGGCCTGTCCACTCTCTTCATGTAGCGAGGATCACGCAGATGATCGCAGCACGTTTTGTCCGCATAGGCCGCCGCGCCTTCACCGTCTGTGCCGCGGTGATCGGGTTCGGCGCGCTGGCCGTACCCGGCGAGGCCGCCGCCCAGGCCGCCGACGTCTATGGCTCCGAGGCGCTCACCACGCCGCCCAAGATCATGTCGATGTCCAAGACGGCGTCGCTCATGAATCAGTCCTACCCGGCCAAGCTGAAGAGCGCCGGCATCGGCGGCACCGTGCAGGTGCAGTTCATCGTGGGCGTGGACGGCAAGGTGGAGCCGGGGAGCATCGAGGTGGTGGCGTCCACGGTGGGCGCGCTCGCCGAGGCCGCGAAGCAGGTGGCCGAGAAGATGGAGTTCAGCCCCGGCAAGGTGAACGACGCTCCGGTGCGGGCGCGCGTGGTGCTCCCCCTCGTCTACCAGGCCAAGTAGCCGGCCCCGCACGGCCTCCCCTTCCCGCCGGCTCCTCCGAACCAGAACCGAATCGCCATGCAGATCCTGAAGAAAAGCCTACGCGGTAGGCTCCTGTCGCTGTTCATCCTCGTCGCCGTGGCGCCACTCACCGTCGCGACGACGCTGGCGGTTCGGAACTCCCGGTCCACCGTGGAGCGCCAGGTTGGCGCCGCGCAGGCCGACATGGCGCAGCAGGTCTCCCGCTGGCTGGACCGCGTGGTGTACGAGCGCACCCTCGAGCTCCAGGGCGCGAGCGCGGCGGGCGAGCTGGCCGCCGCGGTGCTGGGCATGGGCGATTCGGTCGTGACGCGCACGTCGCTCGCCGCGCTCAAGTCGCGGTCGAGCCTCGTGCGGGCCGTGCGCCTGTACGACGCGCAGGGCACGCTGGTGGGTGCCAGTAGCGACGCGGAGCGCGCCAACGCGCCCACCGGCGGTGGGTCGGCGGAGTGGTTCCAGAAGGACGCGCCGGCGAATGCGCCCACCTACGTGGGACCGGTGGTGCGCGACGCCGACCAGCAGCCGATCGTGCGCCTCTCGCAGGTGGTGCGCACGGCCAACGGCACCAACCTGGGCGTGCTGCTCGTGGATCTCGACTGGTCCGCGATCAGTGATCACGCGCTGGGCAAGCTGGAGTCGGCGGCGCACCAGCGCGGCAACAAGACGTTCCGCGCGTACGTCATCGATCCGACGGGCACCATCGTGGCCTCCAGCTCGGCGGCGGACGTGCTCACGAAGAAGCTGGACAACCCCACCATCGTCGCGGCCATCGCCGCCGGCCAGGTGGGCTCCACGGTCACGCCGTTCCTGGATGGCACCAACGCGCTCGTGGCGTACGCGCCCATGGCGAGCACCGAGGATCCCAGCGGGCGCTATCGCGGGCTGATGAGCGGCAAGGCCGGCATCGTGGTGGCCGAGGAGACCCACGACGCCTTCTCGGATGCCGAGAGCCTGCGCAACCTGCTCATCCTGGTCTCGCTGATCGTGGCCGTGGTGGTGGGCCTCTACGCCTGGCACGTGTCCGGCCGCGTGGCCCATCCGCTGGTGGACGCGGCCAACCTGGCCGAGCGCCTGGCCATGGGCGACACCCGCCACGAGATCCGCGCGGTGGACAGCGAGGACGAGACCGGACGACTGAACGGCGCGCTCCGCCGCCTGCTGGCCTACATGCGCGAGATGACGGCGGCGTCGGAGAAGATCGCCGCGGGCAACATGGACCTCCAGCTCGTGGCCCGGTGCGAGCATGACGAGCTCTCGCGCGCCTGTCTCACGGTGGCGCAGGTGAACGCGAACCTCATCGAGGAGCTGGGCCGCATCACGCGCAACGCCTCCAACGGCCAGCTCGGCGAGCGTGGTCGCGCCGAGATGTTCGAGGGCAGCTATCGCGCGCTGGTGGAAGGCGTGAACCACACGCTGGACGCCGTGGTGGAGCCCATCCACGAGGCCTCCGCGGTGCTCGAGCGGCTCGCGGCGCGCGACCTCACGGCGCGCGTGCTGGGCTCATACAAGGGCGACCACGCGAAGATCAAGGACGCCCTCAACTCGGCCGCCGAGAACCTGGACCGCGCCCTCTCCGACGTGTGGGCCATGGCCGAGCAGGTGGCCTCGGCGTCCGGCCAGATCGGCGCCGGCAGCCAGGCGCTGGCCGAGGGCGCCAACCGGCAGGCCAGCTCGCTGGAGGAGGTGTCGAGCAGCCTGCAGGAGCTGGCGAGCCGCACGCGGCAGAACGCGGTGAGCGCCCAGGAGGCGCGCAAGCTGGCCGAGGAGGCACGCGGCAGCGCGGAGAGCGGCAGCACGGGCATGGAGCGGCTCTCCACGGCCATGGATCAGATCAAGGACTCGGCGTCGGCCACGGCCAAGATCGTGAAGACGATCGACGAGATCGCCTTCCAGACCAACCTGCTGGCGCTGAACGCGGCGGTGGAGGCCGCGCGAGCCGGCGACGCGGGCCGGGGCTTCGCGGTGGTGGCGGAGGAGGTGCGCAACCTGGCGCTCCGCTCGGCCGACGCGGCGCGGACCACGGCGGATCTCATCGAGCAGTCGGTGCGGCGCGCCGAGGGCGGCGTGGCGATCAACGGCGAGGTGCTGCGCCAGCTGTCCGACATCAATCACCGGGTGCTGCAGGTGCGCGAGGTGATGGGGGAGATCGCCGGCGCGTCCGAGGAGCAGAGCCACTCCGTGGAGCAGATCAACACGTCGGTGGACGAGATGAACATGGTGACGCAGCACGTGGCCGCGAACTCCGAGGAATCGGCAGCGACGGCCGAGGAGCTGTCGGGGCAGGCGCAGGTGCTCCGGCGCACCCTGGCGGCGTTCACGCTCACGTCGGGCGACACCCCGGCCGCCGCGCGCGGCGGCAACGGCCAGGGCTCGGATGGCCGGCAGGGCGGCCAGGCCCGAGGGGCCGCGGCGCGCGCCACGGCCCTCCCCGCGCCCACCCGCAACGGCAACCGGCAGCACGGCGGCGCGCAGTACGCGCCGCGCACGCCGGCCGCGGGCGCGGCGCGCGTGATCCCGCTGGACAGCGACGAGGATCTGCTCAAGGGGTTCTGAGCGGGGCGTCCCGGCGGCGGGCGACGCCCGCACCCGGCACCCAGGCAGGCGATGACGGCGCGGGCCGCTCCCATGGGAGCGGCCCGCGCCGTCGTCATGCGGTGGCGTGGGGCGTCCGGTATGCGGAGCGCGCCTACGACGCCCAGAGCACCGCGCGGCTGCTCCACAACACGAAGGCGGCCATGAACAGCAGGAACACGGCGAAGGCCCGCTTGAGCGTGGCCTGGGGGAGCCGCTGGCCCATACGGGAGCCCGCGAGGATGCCGGTGACGGCGAGCGCCGCGAACACCAGCAGAAAGCCCCAGCGCACGGCCACGCCCTGGGACAGGTAGCCGGCGAAGCCCGCGGCGGACGTCATGGTGATGACCACGAGCGACGTGCCGACCGCCCGGTGCATGGGCAGGCTGGCGAGCAGCACGAGCGCCGGGACGATCAGGAATCCGCCGCCGATGCCCACGAGCCCCGTGAGGAGTCCGACGGCCACCCCCACGCCGAGGAGCAGCGCGAGGCGCGTGGGCCGCTCGGACGCGGCGGCCGCCGGCTGGCGCGGACCGATGCCGCCGCGGAACATCGCGATCGCGGCAACGAGCATCACGACACCGAGCAGGGCGAGCTGCGCCACGCCGCTCACCAGGCCGGCCAGGCGCGAGCCCGCGTACGCCCCCAGCATGGTCGCGAGGCCGAAGGGCACGGCCGTGGCCAGCGCCGCGTTGCCCTGGCGCCAGTGGCTGGCCGCGCCCACCAGGCTGGCCAGGCCCACGATGGGGAGGCTGGTGGCGATGGCCTGCTTGGCGGGCAGGCCCACCGCGTAGGCGAGCACCGGCACGGTGAGGATGGATCCACCGCCACCCAGCACGCCGAGCACGAGGCCGATGACCAGCGCGCCGACCGCCGCCAGCACGGTCACCGGTACGTCCGGCGAGAACGCCGCGGACCGCGCGCGGTCCGCGTGGCCACCCAAAACACGCGAGCCCGCCGGGAGGCGGGCTGGGTGGGTGGCGTCGTGGTCAGTTCTTGTGGCGGAACGTGATCCGGCCGCGCGTCAGGTCGTAGGGCGAAACCTCGAGCGTCACCCGGTCGCCGGCGAGCACGCGGATGCGGTAGCGCCGCATCTTGCCTGCCATGGTGGCCAACACGTCGTGGCCATTGGAGACCAGTACGCGGAACGTCGCGTTAGGCAGCACTTCGGATACCGTGCCTTCGAGCTCGATTGCTTCTTCCTTCGCCATGACACCTCAACAGGGCCGTTTTCATCGCCAGCCCGGGGCTCGCAGCCCCGCGGCGGGCACACTCGTCGCAGCCTGAAGCTACTGCGGACGCAAACGTCCGTCAAGCAACGGGTTCCGCGCGCCGCGGCGGCCCGCGAGCAGCGCCTCGGTCACCGATGGCGGCCGGGCGGTGTCCTGTTGCCTGCGGGGTATAGCGTCGTCGTTCCGATGGCTGTAGGTTGCGCCACGCGCTGGTTCGCGGCGTCCCGGAGCCTTCCCACCGACGCCGGCCGTTCCCCACGGCTTCATTCGCCGCGCTTTCGACATGCTTCACGCGCTCCACGCTCCCGCCTTCTGCCGTCCGGTGGCCTCCATGCACCGATCCGTCCTCGTCGCCGCGCTCCTCGCGAGCGCCGCCGCTGCCGTGTGCCCGTCCGCGGCCTCCGCCCAGTCGCTCCGCGGCTCGCGCGAGAGCGTGGACCGCATGTACACCCGGGCGGTGGAGAACGAGCTGGATTTCTATCGCACCAGCCAGGGCGTTCGCACGGCCGCCAAGCGCGGCACGGTCGTGCGCCTGGAATCGGGGCGATACATGGAGCTGGCGCGGGTGAGCTTTCCGTGGGCGTTGGAGACCACGGCGCAGTGGGTGGAAGACTTCGCCCCGCGCTACCACGAGGCCTGCGGCGAGCGTCTCGTGGTCACGAGCGCCATGCGGCCCAGCACGCGGCAGCCGCGCAACAGCGTGGAGCGCTCGGTGCACCCCACCGGCATGGCGGTGGACCTGCGCAAGCCGCGTGACGGCCGGTGCCTGCGCTGGCTGCGAAACGCGCTCGTGGACCTCGAGGACACGGGCGTGATCGAGGCGACCGAGGAGTTCCATCCGGCGCACTTTCACGTGGCGGTGTACCCGGACGCCATGCGCGAGCAGGAGCGCGCGCGCCAGGAGCCCACGGTGATGCGCTCGGCCAGCCTCGCCCGGAGCAGCGACGAGCAGGCCGCCCGCCATGCCGACGCGCGCACCGCGAGCTACGAGATCCGCGCCGGCGACACCCTGTGGGACGTCGCACGGCGCCACGGCACCACGGTGGCGCAGATCCGCTCGCTCAACAACCTGTGGAGCAGCTCGGTGGTGCGGCCCGGCCAGCAGATCAAACTGCCGTCGGCGCGGTGAGCGCCGGGCGGCGCATGGCGCCGCCCGGCCCGCCGCTCCCTCGCCGGATCGTTACTCCCCCGTCGTGTGGCCGTGGTGATCGCGGCGCATCGTGTGGTGACC
>DATANT010000418.1:0-8008 GCA_036266115.1 Gemmatimonadaceae bacterium
GGTGGACGACCCCATCGCGAACTCGTCCATGTTCGTCTTGCCGATCACCACCGCGCCCGCGGCGCGCAGGCGGCTGACCACGGTGGCCTCGAACGGGCTGACGTAGCCGGCCAGGATGTTGGAGCCGCAGGTGGTGGGCAGACCGAGCGTGGCGATGTTGTCCTTCACCGCCACCGGCACCCCGGTGAGCAGTCCCACCGGCGGCTCGTGCGACGCCGCCGCGTCCACGCCCGCGGCTTCCGCCCGTGCCGCGTCGTCGTCGGTCCAGAGCATGTAGTTGAGCCCATCGCGGCCACCGCCGCTCCGGGCGAGGCGCTGGAGGCTGGCCTCGAGCGCCGCGACGGCGGTGACCTCGCGCCGTCCCACGCGCTCGCGCAGCTCGCCCGCGTTCAGCTCGAGCAGGTCCGCGCTCATTCCAGCTCCTCGGCGGCATCCTCGTGCGTGGCGAGGCGCGGCACCACGAAGAACCCGCCGCGCATCTCGGGCGCGAACAGCTCGCGCGGCACGGCGAGCGGCAGCGGCAGCCCGCCGTCCTCGCGCAGCGGCATGCCCTCGCTGCCCACGGCGGTGGTCGCGGCCACGCGCTCGGTGTCCACGGCGTTCAATTCGTCCATGTGCACGAGGATGCCGTTCAGCTCCTGCACCAGCGCCGGAATGCGCTCGTCGCGCAAGCCGAGGCGCGCGAGCGCCGCCACGTGCCGTACATCCCGCTCCGTCACCGCCATCTCAATCCCACCCGCGTTCGAGGTTCGCCTGCGCGACGACGAGCGTCTTGCGTCCCACGCTCTCGTCGTCGAAATCGATGCGCGCCTTGAGGTCGCGCCCGGATCCCGTGAGCTCGGCGATCACGCCCGAGCCGAACTTGCCATGTCGCACACGCGCGCCCACCGCGATCATCGGCGCGTCCTGCGACACCTCCTCGTCCGCCGGCGGCTGCGGCAGCGCCTCGCGGCGCACCACCGGGGTGCCGGGGCGCCGCTCCGAGGCGGTGGGTCCCCACGGCGAGTCCTTGGGGCTGCGCTCGCGGGTGGCGCCGCCCGAGGTCCAGCTCGATTTGCCCCACCCGGCGCCGCCGCCGCTCGCGCCCATGGCGCCGTCCTGCATGGCGCGCCCCGACGAACGGGCGCGCGGCGTGCGCCGCGACTCCACCATGCCCGATGGAATGGCCTTGAGAAAGCTGGACGGCCGGGACGAGAGAAGCTCGCCGTTGCGCCGGCGCTGCTCGGCGTGCGTGAGGTACAGCTTGCGCTCCGCACGCGTGATGCCCACGTAGAACAGCCGCCGCTCCTCCTCGAGGAGGTGCGCTTCCTCGTACGCGCGCGCCAGCGGAAAGAGGCCGTCCTCCAGGCCGGTGACGAACACCACGGGATACTCCAGCCCCTTGGCGTTGTGCATCGTCATCATGGTCACGGCGTCGGCGTTGGGATCGAGCTGGTCCACGCCCGCGGCGAGCGTGGCGCGCTGCAGGAAGTGATCGAGCGGCGTGAGCCCCACCTCCCCGCCCTCGTCGGCCACCGTCTCGGCGGCACCGGCGATGAGCTCGCGCACGTTGTCCAGCCGCTCCGCGCCCTCGGGCCCCTCGGCCTTCAGGTGATCGCCATAGCGGAGCGCATCCACCAGGCCCCGCAGCAGCTCGTCCACGCTGGCGTCCACCGCCTGCTCGCGAAAGCGCTGCAGGAGGCCGGCGAAGTCGCTCAGCGCGGCTCGTGCGGCGGGGCGGAGCCCGGTCACGAGGTCGGCGCGAGTGGCGGCCGCCAGCATGGGCACGCCGGCGGCGATCGCCCGCTCGGCGAGGAACGCGATCGTCGTGTCGCCCAGGCCGCGCTTGGGCACGCCCACCGCGCGCCGGAACGCCTCGTCGTCGGCCGGGTTGGCGATGAGCTTGAGATAGCTCATGAGATCGCGGATCTCGCGCCGGTCGTAGAAGCGCACGGCGCCCACGAGCCGGTACGGGATGTTGTGCCGTCGCATGGACTCTTCCATGGCGCGGCTCTGGGCGTTGGTGCGGTAGAGGATCGCGAAATCGCGCAGCAGGAGCCGCGACCGCTGGTCGGCGCGCCGGGTGCCGATCTCCTCGGCCACCCAGTCCGCCTCGTCGCGCTCGTCCAGCGCGCCCACCTGCGTCACGCGCTCTCCGCCCGGCCGCGTGGGGATCAGCGTCTTGCCGCGCCGCTCCGTGTTCTCCTTGATGACGACGTTAGCGAGATCGAGGATCTGGGGCGACGAGCGGTAGTTCTCCTCCAGCCGCACGATGCGCGCGTTCGCGAAGTCCTTCTCGAAGTCCAGGATGTTCCGGATGTCGGCGCCGCGCCAGCCATAGATGGACTGATCGTCGTCGCCCACCACCATCACGTTGCCGTGCTGGCCCGCCAACAGCTGGATGAATCGGTACTGCGCGCGGTTCGTGTCCTGGTACTCGTCCACCAGCACGTACTGGAATCGCGCGCGGTAGTGGTCGAGCAGCGCCTGGTGCTGCTCGAGCAGTCGCACCGGCAGCACGAGCAGGTCGTCGAAGGTGACGGCGTTCGCCCGGCGCAGCGCGTCCTCGAGGTGCGTGTACACCCGGGCCACCACGCGGCTGAACGGATCACGCGCGAGGCTCTCGTACTCCTCCGGCGGCACGAGCGCGTTCTTGGCGCCGGAGATGGCGGAGAGGATGAGCTTGGGGGCGTGCTCCTTGGGCGAGATCTCCAGCCGCTCCATCACCCGCTTCACCACCGCGATCGCGTCGTCCTCGTCGTAGATGGTGAAGCTGGGCGTGCGGAGCGCGAGCGTGGCCTGGGCCCGCAGCATGCGCGCGCCGATGCCGTGGAACGTGCCGATCCACATGCCGGCGGGCGGGGCGCCGAGCGCGCGCGCCACGCGCTCGCGCATCTCGCCGGCGGCCTTGTTGGTGAAGGTGACGGCGAGGATCTGCTGCGGATCCACGCCGTGATGCTGCACCAGCCGCGCGATGCGGGCGGTGAGCACACGGGTCTTGCCGGAGCCGGCGCCGGCGAGCACCAGGATCGGGCCAGCGAAATGCGTCACGGCGTCGTGCTGCGCGGGGTTGAGCCCGTCGAGCGCGGCGCCCGGAGAGAGAATCGGATGCGTCACGTAGGTAAGATAATGTCGAACGAGGCGCCCTGGTCCATCGGCGCGAGCACCAATCGGCCCAGATGGTTCTCTTCCACGATGCGCTTGGCGAGCGAGAGGCCAATGCCCCACCCGCTGCGCTTCGTGGTGAACCCCGGCTCGAACACGCGGGCGCGGAACTCGCGCGGCACGCCGGGACCGTCGTCCGCCACGCGGACGCGGGTGTCGCCGTTGACGCCCTGTTCCACCGAGACCGTCACCGTGCCGCCCCGGCCGGCCAGGGCGTCCAGCGCGTTCTTCACCAGCGCCTCGATGGCCCACTCGAGCAGCACCGCATCGCCGTGCACCATCACCGGGCCGTCGGGCTGCTGGCACACTACCCGCACCGTGTGCGCCAGCGTGGGCGCCCGCTCGCGGAAGTACGCGCAGATATTGCGCGCCAGCTCCGCCACGTCCACCTCGTCGCGCCGCGGCGGGTGCCCGATGCGCTCGAATCGGTTCGCCACGCGATCCAACCGTGCCAGATCGCCACGCATGTGCGTCACGGCGGACGCGGTCATGCCGTCGCCCTCGCGCTCGGAGAGCAGCTCCACCCAGCCGCTCAGGCTGGAGAGCGGCGTGCCGAGCTGGTGCGCCGCCTCGCGGGCCATCCCCGCCCACGTCTTCTCGCGCTCCGCTCGCCCGCGCGTGCGCAGCGCGTACACGGCCGCGGCGATCAGCGACCCGATGAGCAGCGCCTGCAGCACCGGGATCACGCGCAGCCGCTGGACGAGCGGCGTGTACCCGTAGTGCACCGTTCCCGCGCCGGGTGCGGTGACCGGCGGGTTCTCGGCGTCCAACCGGGCCACGTATGCCCGCACCTGCGGCTGGTCGGGATCCGCACCCACCTCGAATGGCAGGTTGGCCGCCGCCGTCGGACGGCCCTCGGCATCGGTCACGATCACCGGGACGCCGCGCCGCGTGATGTGGCGCGAGAGATCGAGCAGCGCCGCCGTGGCCGACGTCTCACTCTCGCTCGTGTCCGTGAGCGCGCGATAGATGTTGGCGTACATCACCCCTTCCTGCGCCGCCTCGCGCTGGAGCTGCACCACCACGCGGCGGGAGAGATAGACGTACGAGCCCAGCACCACCATGGCGAGCGTGAGGAGGGCCGCCGGCGCCAGGCGCCGCATCCGTCAGCTCAGCGTGGCGGCGCCCAGATACGGCCGGAGCGCCTCGGGGACCGTCACCGAGCCGTCGGCGTTCTGGTAGTGTTCCAGCAAGCAGGCGATCACCCGCGGGAAGGCCAGGCCGCTCCCGTTCAGCGTGTGCACGAACTGCGGCTTGGCGCCGGCCGGCCGGTAGCGGATGTTCGCCCGCCGCGCCTGGAAGTCGCCGAAATTGCTGCACGACGACACCTCGAGCCACGCGCCGATGCCTGGCGCCCACGCCTCGAGGTCGTAGGTCTTCGCGCTCGCGAAGCCCGTGTCCCCCGCCGCCAGGAGCTTCACGCGGTACGGCAACCCGAGCCGCTGCAGCACCGACTCGGCGTGCCGGGTGAGTCGCTCGTGCTCCTCCGGCGACTGCTCGGGCGTGGTGAACCGCACGAGCTCAACCTTCTGGAACTCGTGCATGCGCAGGATGCCGCGCGTGTCCTTGCCGTGCGCGCCGGCCTCGCGGCGGAAGCAGGGCGTGAACGCCACCAGCGCCTGCGGCAGCGCGTCGGCGGCCACGATCTCGTCGCGCAGCAGGTTCGTGACCGGCACCTCGGCGGTGGGGATCAGGAACAGGTCGTCGTCGGCCACCGCGTACAGATCGTCCTCGAACTTGGGGAGCTGCGCCGTGCCGGTGAGCATCTCGCGCTTGACCAGCGTGGGCACCCACACTTCCTCGTACCCGTTCTCGCCCGTGTGCAGGTCGAGCATGAGGTTCATGAGCGCCCGCACCAGCCGTGCGCCGTGGTTGCGGTACACGGCGAAGCCGGAGCCACTCAGCTTGGCGGCGCGCGGGAGGTCCAGCATGCCCAGCCGCTCCCCCACCTCCCAGTGCGGCCGCACCTCGCCCTCCGGCCGTGGCTCGCCCCAGGCGCGCAGGATGACGTTGCACTCCTCGCCGCCCTCCGGCACGTCGGGCTGGGGGACGTTGGGTACCTCGAGCAGGATGCCGGTGAGCTCCGCCTCCGCGTCGGTCAGCAGCCGCTCGTCACCGGCAATCGCCTCGCCCAGCCCACGGCTCTCGGCCACCAGATCGTCGGCCGGCTCGCCGGCACGCTTGCGGCGGGCTACTTCCTGGGTGGCCGCGTTGCGCGCCGCCTTGCGCTCCTCCACCAGCGCGATCAGCCGGCGGCGCTCCCGTTCCAGCTCCTCCAGCCGCTTCAGCCGAGGCTCGAGCGCCGCCAGGGCGCCACGCCGGCGCAGCCCCTCGCGCAGCGCCGGCATCTGCTCGCGGACCATCCGCAGATCGTGCATGGCGCTATTCCGTGGGCCGGCCGGGCTGCAGCCCGCGGAAGGCGCAGTTGGGGTTGGCGAGCACGTCCACCTTCACCCGCCGTGCGGCGGCATCGAGCTCGCTCACCCGCAACTTGGCGAAGATGGTGGAATAGACGCCGCCCAGGCCGGTGCCCGCGCACGCCGGCGCGGAGGTGGACTGGATCACGAGGACGTCACCCACGGCGATCTCGAACGGCGTGTCGTAGCTATAGCCGCTGGTGGGCGCCCGGATGACCTGGGCGAACGGGTCGGCGCTGCCGGGGAACGTGAGCCGCTGGATGCCCACCTGGCGATAGGCGGGGCTCAGGTTGCTGGCGAGCAGCTTCACCGGGTACGCGAACGCCTTGCCCGCGCCGTCGAAGTCGAAGGCGACGTCGAACAGGAACGAGGGTGTGAGCCGCTGCCCGAACGGCAGGAGGGTGTTGGGGTCGGCGACGAGCAGCCCGATGGGCGCGGTAGACGGCGTCCCGTTGAACGAGTACAGCTCGAGCGTGGCAGTCGTGTTCTCGAACTGGGCGATGGGCTGGACCGGGTCGCCACAGGCAGCGAGGACTGCGCTGGCAGCAACGAGAGCGCCGGCGAGCGCGCGGCGCGGGATGCACATCATGAGATGATCGTGCGAGAAGGAAGCAGGCAATGGCGGCCCGCGTACGATACCGCCGCGCACGAGTGACTTCAAGCGACTGCGCTTTCTTGACTTCGCCCCTGGCGGCGTCTAGCTTCGCACGAGCTCATCCCCCGGGGAAACCAATGGCTACCATCCGAGATCTCGTCGCTGCGCTCCGGCAGCGCGAAGGCGTCGAAGCGGCGATCGTGCTGGGACGCGATGGGCTCGTGATCGACGGCCAGGCCAGCCCCGGCGTGGTGCCGGACGACCTGGCGGCCCACGTGCCGTCGGTGCTCACCGCCGCCGACGAGCTGGGACGCGCCGCCGGCCGCGGCGAGCTGACCACCGCCGTGCTGGAATACCCGCGGGGCATGGCCATCGTGGCCGCCCTCTCCGCCGACGCCGTGCTCCTCGTGCTGGTGCAGCCCAGCCCCACGCTCGGCCAACTCCTGTTCGAGCTGCGGCGCAACCGCGAGCACATCGCGGCCCTCGTCTGAGCATCGTGACCGGGGCGCCGTACCACGTCCTCGTCGCCGATGACGAGCCGCACATCGGGCGGATCATCAAGATGAAGCTCGAGCAGGGCCCGTTTCGCGTCACGCTGGTCTACGACGGACAGCAGGCCATCGACGCGCTGGAGCGGGAGCTCGACATCCGGGTGGTGCTGCTCGACCTCATGATGCCACACCGCAGCGGGCTCGACGTGCTGGCCTTCATCCGCAGCCACCCGCGCCTCAAGTCCACGCCCTGCATCATCCTCACCGCCGCCGGCCAGGAGCAGCAGTACCGGCGGGCGATGGAGCTGGGGGCCAGTGACTTCGTGACCAAGCCGTTCAGCCCCAAGAAGCTGTACGCGCGCACGGCGGAGCTGGCGGGGATCGCCACCGACGAGCCACGCACCGACGATCCACGATCGGAGGCCTGGTGAGCGCCTGGGCCGTGATCCTGGCGGGCGGCGTTGGCTCGCGCTTCTGGCCGCTGAGCACTCCGAGCCGCCCCAAGCAGCTCCTGCCCCTGGCCAGCGAGCAGCCGCTGCTGCGCGACACGCTGGACCGCCTGGGTCCGCTCGTGCCGCCCTCGCGCTCGCTGGTGCTCACCAACGCGCAGCTGGCGCCGGCCGTGCGCGCGCTGGTGCCGGAGATCCCGCCGAGCCAGGTGATCGCCGAGCCGCGCCCGGCGGGCACCGCGGCCGCGCTGGCCTGGGCCGCCCGCGAGATTCGCGAGCGGGCCGGCGAGGACGCGGTGATGGTATGCGTCCACGCGGACTGGGCCATCGCCGACGCGGCCGAGTTCCGCGCGACGCTCGGGCGCGCGATCGCGGCCGCGGAGACGCATCACGCGCTCGTGACCGTGGGCATCGTGCCGTCGCGGCCGGAAACCGGCTACGGCTACATCCAGCCGGGCGCGGAGGTGGCGCCCGGTCTGCGCGCGGTGGCGCGCTTCGTGGAGAAGCCCGATGCCGCCCGCGCCGTGGAGCTGTGCGCGGACGGCTACCTGTGGAACTCGGGCATCTTCGTGTGGCGCGTGGGCGACTTCCTGGGCGAGATCCACGCGCACACGCCGGAGGTGGCGCCCGCGCTGGCTGCAGCGCACGACGCCGACGGCTTCTTCGCCGCCGTGCGCTCCATCTCGGTGGACGTGGGGGTGCTGGAGCGGAGCGGCCGGGTGCTGGTGGTGCCCGGCGACTTCGGCTGGGACGACGTGGGCACGTGGGCCGCGCTGGAGCGCGTGCGCACGCCCGACGCCTCCGGCAACGCCACCAGCGGTACGGTGCACGCGGTGGACGCGCGGGCGAACGTGGTGCATGCCGACGGCGGCGCGGTGGTGCTCTACGGGGTGGAGGGGCTGGTGGTGGTCG
>DATANT010000419.1:0-30779 GCA_036266115.1 Gemmatimonadaceae bacterium
CGCGGGCGCGCTGGTGCCCCGGCAGCTGGTGATCCAGAGCTCAGGGCTGGCGGCCGGCACCCCGATGCTGAACAAGGAGTGGTTCCCGGCGCGCTATCAGGACGTCGTGCGGGCGCTGCGCTCCGAGTTCGGCTTCGTGCAGGTGGGCGCCTCCACCGACCCGCCGCTCGAGGGCGCGCTGGACCTGCGGGGACGCACCTCGCGCCGGCAGACGGCGGCCATCCTCAGCCATTCGCTGGCGTTCGTGGGCAACCCCGGCTTTCTCATGCACCTCGCCCGGGCGGTCGATTGCCGTTCGGTGATCGTCTATGGTGGGCGCGAGCGGCCCGACCAATCGGGCTACGGCTGCAACGAGAACCTCTACGGCGACGTGCCCTGCGCGCCCTGCTGGTACCGCAACCAGTGCCCGCACGATCGACGGTGCATGCGGCAGATCGGCGCGGCCGACGTGGTGGAGGCCGTGCGGCGCGTGGCGGCGAGGCACGGCACGCCGCTGGAGGAGGACACCGACGTCATCGAGCCGGAACCGCTGGAGGAGCCCGGATCCGGCGGGCTGCCGATGATGACCGTCACCACCCCGTTCGGCCCCCGGCGGCTCGAGGCGGCGATCCTCCACACCGCCCACTGACGCCCGGCAGGCGCCCGGCAGGCGCCCGGCTACCGCCCCGCGTCGAGCTGCAGCCCCACCACCACCTGCCTGGGCATGCCCGGCTCGAACGCCACCGGCTGCCCACCCACCACGTCGGGATTGAGGTACGACGAGCCCACGTACCGCCGGTTGGCGAGATTGGTGACCGAGACGAAGCCCCGTACCCCGAACGCCGCCGTCACCGGCATCGCGCGGTGCAGCGAGAGGGTGGCGTCCACCGTGCCGTAGCCGGGCACCCGCACGGTGTTGGCGTCGTCCGCGAAGTACCGGCCCACGCCGCGCGCGGTGATGGAGATGCGCGCCGGCGACGCGAACGCGGGCGCCCAGCCCACGGTGGCCGCGCCGAACAGCCGCGGCACGCCCACCGCCTGGTTGCCCGCGTAGCTGGCCGAGGCTCCGGGCACGCCGTAGTGCGCGGAGTCCACCACGTACGAGCGGTACCGGTTGTCGCTCGCCGTGAGCGACATCTGGAGGTCCACGCCGCCGGCGGCGCTGAGCCCCAGCCCCAGCTCCGCGCTGCGACGCCGCACGCGGCCGGCGGAGAAGTAGAAGCGCCCGCCCCGGTAGGGCACCATCTCGTTCCGGACGTCCGTGCTGTAGAGTGCCACGTCGTAGGCGAGCGCCTGGAGCGCGCCTCCACCCAGGCCGAGCGTGTGCTTGGTGCCCACCTCCCACGTGGTGGAGATGATGGGGTCGAGCAGCGGGTTGATGCCGGTGACGGTGTCCTGCCCGAAGGTGCCCGCCGGGCTGGTCTCGTTGCCCGCGGGCGCCTCCACGCCGCCACCGGCGTTGGCGTAGAACGCCTGCGTCAGCGACGGCCGCCACACCACGCCCACCTTGGGCGTCACGCGCGTGTACGCGCGCTCGTCGTCCAGCTGCGGCTCCACGCGGTCGGCATAGTCGTAGCGGATCTGGTCCCATCGGGCGCCCAGGGTGAGCGCCCACCGCCGGCCCACCGCGAGCTCCTCCTGCACGAAGACGCCCAGGTTCATCGCGCCCTCGCGGCGGTTGTCCGTGAGGGTGGTGCCGCGCCCGTTGGTGGGTGAGAGCTCGTAGAACTGGATGGCGCCGTCCTGCAGCGCGTGGTCGGCGCCCACCTGCAGCGTGCCGCGCACGTTGCCGGCGATCGGGTGCTCGTCGCGCGCCATCACGCTCCCGCCCACGTGGTAGCGGGCGAAGTCGCGGTAGGTGCCGCGCTCGGAGCGCTCCAGCGCCTTGGGGCTGGCGAATGCCATGGCCGAGAGCGTGGTGCCACTCCCCAGCTCGTGCTCCACCGTCGCGCCGATGCGCGCCACGCGGTTCATGCGCCGCTCGTCCCGGGCCGCGTAGGTGGCGTTGGACTGGCGGGGATCGGCTTCCAGCTGCGCGCGGGTGAGCGGCCCCGGGATGCGGAAGTCGTTGTCCGCGGCGCTCAGGTGCACGCCCAACCGGGTCTGGTCGCTCAGCGGCGCGTGCACCCCGGCGTTCAGCGTGGTGCGGCGGGCGTCCGAGCGCTCGCGCCAGCCGTCGATCCGCGTGTGGGCGGCGCTCGCCCACCCGCTGCCCGGCCCCAGCGGCGTGCCGACGCGCAGCACCCATCGCCGCAGCCCATCGCTGCCGGCCATGGGCGTGAGCTCCGCGAATGGCTCGCGGGTGGCGGGCATGGTGGTGAGGCTCACCACGCCGCCCGCCGCGTTCCCCCAGAGCGCCGAGGCGTTGGAGCGCACGACCTCGAGCCCTTCGGCCACCGCGAGATCCACGTTGTCGAACGCGGTGCGGCCGTCCGGCTCCGTCTCGGGGATGCCGTCGATGAGCACGCGCACCCCGCGCGACGTACCCGAGTTGGAGCGGTCGCCCGCGCCGCGCGCGCCGAAGCCGCGGATCACCAGGCGCACGTCGCTGCCGCCGGAGCGGCTCTGCGCGAGCACGCCCGGCACGAGCGCCAGCCCCTCGTCCAGCCCCACGCCGCGCACATCGCGCAGCCGCGCGCGCGGCACCACGGTCACGGCGAGCGGCACGGCGACGGTGGGACGCGCGTACCGTGCACCCACCACGGTGACGGCGGGCAGCTGCACGCGCGCGGAGTCCGCGGTGCGCGCCGTGTCGGCCGCCTGCTGCGCGGCCAGGGCGGCGGGGAGCATCGCGAGCGACACGACGAGCGGGATCAGGGCAGAGCGCACGGCGATGACCGGGAATCGAGGACTGGGACGGCGGGCGGCGGGCGTGGCACGGGCGCCCGGCGACCGCTCCGGGCCCGCCCCGTGCCGGCCGTCCCGCCGAGCGGCGGCGCGGGGCATCGCACGGCTGCCTGCGCGCTGCCTGCGCGCTGCCTGCGTGCGGCCCGCGCCGAGGCCCACGGGAGTGCCTACGCGCCCCGCGCGCGGGGCGTTGGCACCGGCGCACCCGGTTGCCACTGGCGGCCCAGCAGGCGAGATATGAGGATCATGCCGGACGACGCCTCGACCTCCCTACAGCCGGCCACCCCGCCGGGCCGCCAGCCGCTGGACCGGCAGGCGCTGGAGCGCGTGCTGGCGCGCGCCGCCCAGCTGCAGGCCGCCACGCCCGACGCGCCGGAACTGCTCACCGAGCAGCAGATCCTGGAGCTCGGCCACGAGGTGGGGCTGGCGCCGGAGGTGCTGCGCCAGGCGCTGGCAGAGGAGCGATCCCGCGTCGCCGTACCCGTGGAGCACGGGATGACGGCGCGGCTGTTCGGCGCGCGGGTGGCCAGCGCGGCCCGCACGGTGCGCGGCGAGCCCGAGGCGCTGCTCGCGCAGCTGGACCGGTGGATGGTGGGCACCGAGCTGCTGCAGCGGAGGCGGCGCTTTCCCGATCGCGCCACCTGGGAGCCGCAGCGCGGGCTGTGGGCCAGCCTGAATCGCAACATGAACCTGGGCGGGCGGAGCTACGCGCTCACGCGGGCTGCCGAGGTGGCGGCCACGGTGGTGCCCGTGGACCGGGAGCGCAGCCTGGTGCGCGTGGACGCGGATCTCACCCCGCTGCGCGGGTCGCGGCTCTGGCTGAGCGGCGCCACCGCGGCCAGCGGCGTGGGCGCCGGCGGCACCGCGGCCGTGATCACGGCGCTGCTCGTGCCCCCGAGTGCGCTGGCGGTGGCCGCGGTGGCCGCCATCGCCCTGCTGCCGGCGGCGGCCGGCCTGGGCGGCGGCTACGCCATCGCCCGGCAGCACGCGGTGCAGTTGGCGCGGGTGCAGCTGGCGTTGGAGCAGCTTCTGGACCGGCTGGAGCACGGCTCGCTGACGGCGCCGCGCCGGTAGGGAGCGCGGCGCGAGCGCGGCGGCCGGCTCGGGTTCGCGGGCTGCTGCTCGCGGGCTGCTGCTCAGGCCACCGTCGGCCGGGCCTGGAACGTCCCTCGCCGCGCGCACTCGATGAGCCACCGCACGCCGGTGTTGCTCATCACCAGCAGCGAGCCGCTGAACAACAGCCGCTTCACCTCCCGGCGCGAGATCTTGGGCTGACCGTGCGGGGTGAGCATGGCCGTGGACGTGGTGAGGTCGCGCAGCGTGGCGTAGGCGAAGAGCAGCGGCAGCACGCAGAACATCCGGATGGCGATGGCGCGCCGCGGCAGCAGCAGCAGGTACTGCCGCGCCTCTTCCAGGTCCCGCCAGGCGAGCTCGATGAGCTCGGCCACCGCGGCGTGGTTGGCGCGCAGGAACTCCGGGCTCAGGATGGTGGCGTGGCTGCTACCGTGGGCGCGCAGCGACTGCTCCGGCACGTAGATGGAGTTCTCGTCGGCGGCGTCGCGCGCCACGTCCTTGAGGATGTTCACGGTCTGCAATGCCTGGGCGAAGGCGCGGCACCGCTCGCGCAGCACCGCGTAGCGCGCCGCCCCGATGCTGGGCGAGTGCTCGTGCCAGAGGTCCGTGAGCAGGTAGCCCACGGTGCCCGCCACGTAGTAGCAGTAGTCCTTGAACTCGTCCAGCGTCTGGATGCGGATGCCGGCCGGGTAGCGCAGCACGAAGGCGCGCATCCCGGTGACCATCTCGGTGACCCAGCGGCGCACGTGGCGACGCGTGCCGGGCGGCAGCGCGTGGTACACGGTGAACACGTGCCCCGTGTTGCGCACCAGGCGCACGTGCGCGGCATCGCCGCTCAGCTCCGGCACCAGCGCGCCGTAGGCATCGGCCCGCGCCTGATCCTCGAAGCACGCCAGCAGCCCGTCCAACAGCTCGGCCTTGTGCGCGGGGGAGAGCAGCGGTTCGTCCTCCACCGTGTCGGCGATGCGGCAGATGAGGTACGCGTCGAGCACCGCACGACCCAGGGTGCCGGGCAGCGCGCGGATGCTGATGGCGAACGTGCGCGAGACGGCCGGGAGAATCTCCCGACAGAAACGCTCCGCAGCCTGCCGATTCTCGATGTCGGGGTGCATACTACGCGTCATCCATGGCGCCCGTGTCCAGGTTACCGTTCCGCGATCTCTCAATATGCGCCGCCGTCGACGTCCATGCCTAGCCACGCCACGCGGGAGGCCGCGCATCGAGGGGAGCACGTCGTGACCCGTCCCGCCGGCTTTCGCGGCGTCTGGCGCGACGACGCCGCGGCACGCGCCGTGTACGCCGAGGCCGCTGGCATCGCCCAGGTGATGCCTCGCGCCGTGGCCGTGCCGGCCGACGCCGACGACGTCGTGGCCCTCGTGCAGTGGGCCGCGGCGGCCGGCGCGTCGTTGGTGGCGCGCGGCTCGGGCAGCAGCATGGGCGGCGGCGCGGTGGGCCCCGGCGTGGTGGTGGACCTCGGCCAGCTCGACGACATGGGCGAGGTGGACGTCACCGGGCGACGCGTGCGCGTGGGCCCCGGCGTGCTGCGCGCGCGCGTGGATGCGGCGGCCCGCGCACATGGGCTCCGCTTTCCGGTGGACCCGTCCAGCGGCGAGTTCTGCACGGTGGGCGGCATGGCCGCCACCAACGCCGCCGGTCCCCACACGCTCCGCTTCGGGCCCATGCGGCCGTGGGTGATGGCGCTGGACTGCGTGTTCGCGGACGGCACCCGCGCCACCGTGCGCCGCGGCCAGCCCCTGCCCACCCACGTGCCGGCGCTCGCGCGGCTGGCCGAGCTCACCGGCGGCGCGGGGCGGCGCTCCATGCTGGCCGCCGCCCCGCCGGCCGGCGTGCGCAAGGACGCCTCGGGCTACGCCGTGGCCGACTACGCGCGCAGTGGCAGCGTGGTGGACCTGCTCGTGGGCAGCGAGGGCACGCTGGCGCTGTTCGTGGGGCTCGAGCTCGCGCTCAAGCCCGTGCCCGGCGCCACCACCTGCCTGCTGGCGGCGTTCCCGTCGCTCGAGGCGTGCGTGGACGCCGCCACCATCGCCCGCGACATGCACGCGAGCGCGTGCGAGATGCTGGACCGCACTTTCCTGGAGGCGGCGGTGCGCGGCGGCTCGCCGCTGCCGGTGCGCGCCGACAGCGAGGCGGTGCTGCTGGTGGAGACGGAGGGCGCGGACCCCGCCCAGGCGGCCGACCGCGTGCGGTGCATCGAGCGCGTGTTCCTGGAGCGCGGCGCCAGCCAGACCACGGTGGCGCTGCACCCTGGCACGGTACGCCGGCTGTGGGAGCTGCGTCACCGGGCCAGCCCCACGCTGGCGCGGCTGTACCCGGACCGCGCGAGCATGCAGTTCGTGGAGGACGGCGCGGTGCCGCCCGGGAACCTCCCGGCGTACGTGCGCGGCGTGCGCGCCGCGCTCGCGCGCCAGGACACGCCGGGCGCCATCTTCGGCCACGCCGGGGACGCCCACATCCACGTGAACCCGCTGGTGGACATGCGCGACCCGCACTGGCGCGACCGCGTGGAGGCGATCCTGCACGAGGTGGCGGCGCTCACGCGCCAGCTCGGGGGCACGCTCACCGGCGAGCACGGCGACGGGCGCCTGCGCGCGCCCCTGCTGGCCGAGCTGCGCGGCCCGGCCGCCATGGCGCTCTTCGGCAGGGTGAAGGCGGCGTTCGACCCGAGCGGCATCCTCAACCCCGGGGTGAAGCTTCCCCTCCCCGGCCAGCGCCCGGTGGAGGCCGTGAAGTACGACCCGGCCCTCGCGCCGCTGCCCCCGGAGGCCCGCGACGCGCTGGACCGGGTGTCGCGCGAGCGGCTGTACGCCACCCACCGCCTCTCGCTGCTGCCGGCGATACCATCCGACGGGCCGAGCGCGTAGCTTCCGCCGTCCCGGCCGCGTCCGGCTCCTCCCGGCTTCATCTCTCGCCCGCGTCATGTTCTACACCGAGCCCGTCGTCACCATCCTCGCTCGCCCGGCCTTCACCGAGCCCGCGCACCTGCCCGTGTCCTGGATCGGCGAGAGCACCGACGGGGAGCGGCTCGCGGAGTTCGCGGGACGGCTGTGCTACATGAGCCAGCGCAACCCGGCCAACCGCACGACGCGCGAGTACCTGGAGAACATCAAGCGCCAGGGGCACGGGAGCGTGCTGGAGCACGCGAGCTACACGCTGCTGCTGGAGGGCGTGAGCCGCTCGCTCACGCACGAGCTGGTACGCCACCGGGCCGGCTGGGCGTTCTCGCAGCTCAGCCAGCGCTACGTGGACGAGTCCGAGGCGAGCTTCGTGGTGCCGCCGGCCATCGTGGGCGACGAGCCGCTGCTGGCGGTGTGGCGCGAGCAGATCGAGACGGCGCAGCGCACCTACGTGGCGCTCGTGGACCAGCTCATGGAGCGCTACGGCTGGGTGGCCGACAAGGTGCACCGTCGCAAGATGGCGCGCGAGGCGGCGCGCGGCGTGCTGCCCAACTCCACCGAGACCAAGATCGTGGTCACGGGCAACGCGCGCGCCTGGCGCACGATGCTCGAGTTGCGCTCGAGCGAGGCCGCCGAGCTGGAGATCCGTCGCCTGGCCGTGACCGTGCTGCGGCTGCTGCAGACCGAAGCCCCGGCGTTCTTCAACGACTTCGAGATCTACGCGGCCAGCGACCGCCGCGAGGCGGCGCGCATCGGGTACCACAAGGTGTGAGCGCCGCGGTGCAGCCGGCCGCGATCACCGGCTGCACCGTCACCGCCACACCCCGCCGGCTACACCGTCACGGCGTCCTGCTGCTCCCGGGCCGCGCCCTCGATCACCTGATTGGCCGCCTCGGCGGGCATGGGCTCGTAGCCGTGGAACCGACGCGTGAACGTCGCGTGGCCGTGGGTGAGCGACTGCAGGTCGGTGGCATAGAGGTGCAGCTCGGCCTGCGGCACGAGCGCCTTCACCACCGTGCCGTTCCCCCCGGCGGCCAGTGAGGTGCCCAGGATCTGCCCGCGGCGCGCCGAGAGGTCGCCCATCACGTCGCCCAGGTAGCTGTCCGGCGTCTCGATGTCCAGCTCGTCCAGCGGCTCGAGCAGCACCGGGCGACAGCGCGCGGCCACCGTCTTGAACGCCTGGATGCCGGCCATCTTGAACGACATCTCGTTGGAGTCCACGGAGTGGTACGAGCCGTCGTACAGCTCCGCGACGAAGTCCACCACCGGGTAGCCGGCCAGCACGCCGCGCATGGCCGCCTCCTGGATCCCCTTGTCCACGGCGGGCACGAACTTGGACGGGATGGCCCCGCCCACCACCTTGTCCACGAAGCCGTAGCCCGCGCCGCGTGGCTGGGGCTTGATGCGCACCCAGCAGTCGCCAAACTGGCCGCGGCCGCCCGTCTGCTTCTTGTGGCGCCCCTGTCCCTCCGCGCTCGCGGTCAGCGTTTCGCGGTAGGCGATGCGCGGGCGGGTGAGCTCCGCGTTCACGCCGTACTTGCGGCGTAGCCGCGCGAGCGCCACCTCGAGGTGGCGCTCGCCCAGCCCCGAGACCACGGTCTCGTGCGTCTCGGGCTCGTAATGCGTCTCGAAGGTGGGGTCCTCGTCGTGCAGGCGGTGCAGCCCCTGCTGCAGCTTCTCCTCGTCGCCCCGCGCGGCGGCGCGCACGGTCATCGTGACCAGCGACTCCGGAAAGCGGATCTGCGGCAGCCGCACCGGATGCTCGCGCGTGGAGAGCGTGTCGTTGGTGTGGGTGTTGCGCAGCTTGGCCACGCAGCCGATGTCCCCGGCGTGCAGCCGCGTCACCTCCACGCGCTCCCTGCCCTGCGCCATCATCAGGTGCGCCAGCTTCTCGGCCCCGTCGCGGGTGGCGTTGTAGACGTCCTGCCCGTTGGCCACGCTGCCCGAGAAGATGCGGAAGAACGAGACGTCCCCCACGTGCGGCTCGGACACGGTCTTGAAGACGAGCGCCGAGAACGGAGCGTCGTCCACGGCGTGGATCTCCACCGTGCGGTCGCCCTCGGCACCCACGAAGGCGTGCAGCTCCTCCATCTCGTACGCGGAGGGCATGAGCTGCACCAGCTCCGTGAGCAGCGCGCGCACGCCCACCAGGCTGGTGGCCGAGGCGCAGAACAGGGGAAAGAGGTCCTCGCGCTTCATGGCCTCCTTCATCCCGGCGATGGCCTCGTCGCGCCCGATCTCCTCCCCTTCCAGGTAGCGCTCCAGCAGCCGGTCGTCGGTGGCCGAGATGGCCTCGATGAGCTCATCGCGATAGCGCTGGAACGTGGCCCGCTCCTCGGCGGGGATCTCCGTCTCCTCCACCTCCACGCCGTGCACGCGCTCGGAGTACACGTATGCGCGCCCCGTGAAGAGGTTCATCACGCCGCGGAAGCTGGGGCCGGAGCCCAACGGGATCTCGACCGGCACCACGTTCTTGGTGAGGCGGGACTTCACCTCCTGGTACGCGCGGTCGAAGTTCGCGTTCTCCCGATCCATCATCGTGACCACGAACAGCACCGGGTCGCGGCGGGCGAGCGCCTCGCGGAACATCTTCTCGGTGCCCACCTCGATGCCCGCCGTGGCGGCCACCACCACGAGCGCGCCGTCGGCGGCCGCCAGCCCGGCGATGGCGTCACCCTGGAAGTCCTGGTAGCCCGGGGTGTCCACGAGGTTGAGCTTCGTGTCCATCCACTCGGCCACCGCGCAGCCCAGGTTGATGGAGTAGCCGCGCTCCACCTCTTCGGGCGTGTAATCGGTGAGCGCCGTGCCGTCGCGCACGTTGCCGTGGCGCTTGCTGGTGCCGGCACAGAAGGCCAGGGCGTCCACGAGCGCCGTCTTGCCACTCGCGCCGTGCCCCACGACGGCGACGTTGCGGATCTCCTCGCTACGATACTCCCGCATGGTGGTCCCCTCGACGTAGCAGGTAGCCGGGAATCGCGCCCGGCCAGGAGCACCGGCGGGCACTCCGTTCTAGTTGATGCCGGCGTGGTGCCACGTCAAGTGCGTTTCGGAGCGGATCGCGAGCCCGGTGGGCCCAAAAGCGACCGGGGCCGCCAGACTGGCGGCCCCGGTGACGTGCGCGGACAGGATGAGGATCCGTTGGTCAGTCCCCCTCGGTGTCGTACACGGCGCCATCGGCCTCTCGCATGGTCGCGAGAAAGGCGTCCAGCCGGCCGTCCACGGGCACCGGCATGGCGAAGGCCGGGTTGAGGGACACGGTGAGCGCGCGGCGTGTACCTTCCGGCCAATCGGGCATGGAGAGCCCGGCGAGCAGTCGCCGGATGGCCTGGCCGCACTCGCCCAGCAGCTGCTGCGCGGTCTCGAACAGCACGTGGAACGGGATCTCGAGATCGCGCGTGACGAGCTGGCCGGTGGCCTGATCGCGCCAGGCGGCGTCGCCGAGTGCGCTGCGATCCGCCCACACGCCCAGGTGCCGGATGGCGCCTTCCTGCTCGCCATCGCCGCGGCGCGACTCCACGGCCGCCGCCAGCGCCAGCGCCAGCGACTCGGCGTTCGGCTCGCCGTACAGCGTGACGACGTCGCGCGTGGCCTGCTCCGCGCCCAGGGGCGACGGCACGCTGTTCACGTGCGCGAGCACCAGCGAGTGGGCGGGATCGTCCTCCAACATCACGAGGATGTCCATTGGAACCGCCTTGGTGAGAGGAGCGCTGGGATCCGCGTGCGGCGGAGTGCGTGCCCAGGACATCAGATGGACTCCACGAATGTGGGGAAGGTCACGCACGGGGATCGCCCGCGGCGTGAGGGGATCGGGCGACGCGGTCGCCCGGAGCCGTGACTGCCGTGAGCCTCACCGCGTGCCCTCGCCGGATGGATCGCCGCGCCTGCTCGCTCCAACCCGGCAAGGCTCGTGAAGTTCCCGCCGCGACGGTGCACGCGCGACGGATGGTGCAGCGACGGCGTGTCAGTCCACCGACCGGGCAAGTTGCAGACCCGCCGCCAACCCCACGGCAAACACCACGTAGAGGAACACGACCGGAGGGCCGTGTAGCGGGAACGCCGACAGTCCGTAGCCCAGGCGCAACATGGGGAGGACGGCCGTGTGGGCCAGCGCGGCGGCGGTGGCCACGCCGGCGGCCAGGATCACGGTGGCGAGGCCGCGCCGGGTGCCGACGAGGAGCCCGAGCACGACGCCCCAGACGATGGCCGACGCGAGGTGCAGCAGCAGGCCGGCCACGGGCAGCGCCCCCGCGGGCACGCGCCCCAGCAGCGCCTCGGCACCCATGGCGCGAAAGGGGCGCAGCGCGTCACCGGCGCGGCCGGCGAATGCGGCGAGCGCGCCCGCCGTCGCGGCGCCGGCCACGAGCCCCGCCCACACTCCGATGCGCACCTGTCGCGTCCACACGGCGTGAAGGATACCACCCATCGGCCTCGGCTCAAGGGGCATCGCGCCACCGGCAGGGGCGGCCCCGCCGCTGACGTGCTCCGCGCCGCGACCCTCGCGGTCTCTTGCTAGCGCGTTGTCCGGCGACCAAGCTTCCCGCATGCTCACCCTCGCGCCCAGGATCGCCAACGCCGCCGCCAGCATCCTCGTGGTCGAGGATCGGGCCGAGATGCGCGAGGTGCTGCGTCGGGCGCTCACGGAGAGCGGCTACACCGTGCTCACCGCCGGCGACGGCGACGCGGGACTCGCCGCGGCCCGAGAGCACGCGCCGGACCTCGTGATCCTGGACGTGGGCCTGCCGCGGCGCGACGGCCTGGCCGTGACCCGCGTGCTGCGCGCGGAGCAGTTCAGCGCGCCCATCCTGATGCTCACCGCGCACGGCACGGTGAGCGACAAGGTGCAGGGCTTCGACGCCGGCGCCGACGACTACCTGGCCAAGCCGTACAACCACGACGAGCTCCTGTGCCGCGTGCGCGCGCTGCTCCGCCGATCGCGCACCGAGGCCAACATCATCCGGCACGGCGACATCACCTGCGACCCGCTCACGCGCAGCGCCGCGCGCGGCGCCCGCCCCCTGGCCCTCACCAAGCGGGAGTTCGCGGTGCTCGAGCTCCTGCTGCGGAACGGCGGCAGGCTGGTGACGCGAGAGATGCTGGCCGAGCAGGTGTGGCGGTCGGAGTTCACACCCGAGAACAACGTCATCGACGTCTACATCAGCTACCTGCGCGCCAAGCTGGTGGCCGGCGGCGAGCCGCAGGTGCTCATGACGGTGCGCGGACGGGGCTACATCCTGCGGGCCGAGGACGACTGACCGTCCGCGGTCGGCTGCGCGCGTGGTCGGTGCGCCTACGGGCGCGGTAGCTCGAAGAGCACGGAGAGCAGGCGTGGCGGCGCGGCGGAGGGAGCGCCCGCCTCCAGCCACTCACCCAGCTCGCGCAGGGTGAAGCCGCGGGCGAGCCCGCCGTTCACGTATTCCGCCACGGTGTGCACGTGCGCGGGTACGCGGATGGTCTCGCCCGTCTCGCCATCGGCGAAGCCAGCCTGCCCGCCGCGCCACTGGCGATACGGGTGCAGCTCGCACAGGAACAGCTGTCCGCCGGCTCTCAGCACGCGCGCCGCCTGGGCGAAGATCGGCCCGAGGTGCTCCACGTGCTCGAGCACCAGGTTCCCCACCACCAGGTCCACCGAGGCATCGCGCACCGGCCACGGCTGCTGCACGTCGTGGCGCACGAACCGGACGTGCGCCGCGGGCACGCGCGAGCGCGCACGGGCGAGCATGCCCTCGGAGAAGTCCAGCCCCACCACCGAGCGCGCGCGCCCGGCCAGCCACGCCGTGTTCTTGCCGGTGCCGCACCCGAGCTCCAACACGTCGCGGTCGGCCACGACCAGCGGGGCGCGCTGCACGACGTCGGCGTCCAGGTCGCGCGTGGCGTTGCGGTCCACGTCGTAGCTCGCGGCCCAGCGGTCGTACGCGGTCGCGATCTCTGGCGGGGCACCCAAGAGGCGCCCGCGTGGCTGTGGATCGGTCATGCGGCGAGACGTACCGGGGCCCTGCCGGACGCCCACCGGCGAGTGGTGCGTGCGGCTAGAATGGGATCACGCCCCGGAAGATCCCGCCGATCCGCTCGCGGACCTGGTCGTACCAGCGGGGATCGTCGACGTACGGCGCGAAGTGCACGTCGCAGTAGCTCGTGGGCTCGGTGCCGGGCTTGTACCACTCCCGCCGGGTCCAGGGGCACCACTCGTCGGCCAGCAGGCCGTTCTCGGCGTCCACCACCTTCATGATCAGGCCATCCGGCACCGGCCACTCGCCGTCGGCCGACTTGTCGCGCCACCCGTCGCGGTAGAACTCGGCCCACGCCGGCGCCGCGTAGCGCCCACCGGCGGCATCGTCGCCGAGCGACCGGGGCGTGTCGTACCCGAACCAGACCCCGGCCACCAGGGACGGCGTGTAGCCCACGAACCAGACGTCGGCGCCGTTGTTCGTGGTGCCCGTCTTGCCGGCCACCGGCTGCTCCACGCCCATGCCACGCAGCGAGCGCGCCGTGCCCTCGTCCACCACCGAGCGCAGCATGCTGGTGAGCTGGAACGCATCGCGCGCGTCCATCACGGGCGTGAGGCGGGGCTGCCCGCTCCAGAGCACGGTGCCATCGGCCGTCTCGATGCGCGTCAGCACGTGCGGCGTGACGTGGTTGCCGCCGTTGGCGAACGGCGCGTACGCGGTCACCAGCTCCAGCGGTGTCACCTCCAGCGCGCCCAGGGCAATGGCGGGCACCGCGCTCAGGGGGCTCGCGATGCCGTTGCGGCGAGCGCGGTCCACCACGCTCCGCTCGCCCACGCTCTGCGCCACGCGCACCGCCGCCGAGTTGGAGGAGCGGGCGAGCGCCGTGCGCATGGTGACGCGGCCCAGGTACACCCCGTTGGAGTTGGCCGGCCGCCAGATGGTGGTGCCCTGCTGCACCTCGATGGGCGCGTCGTCCACGAGCGACGTGGGCGTGAACCCGGCGCCCAGCGCGGCGGCGTAGACGAACGGCTTGAACGCGGAGCCCGGCTGGCGGTGCGCGCTGGTGGCGCGGTTGAACGCGCCGCGCTGGTGCTCGCGTCCACCCACCATCGCCACGATGCCGCCCGTCCTGGGATCGAGCGCCACGAACGCCCCTTCCACCTTCTCCTTCGCCTGCGCCCGCCCGCTCTCACGCTGGATGGCATCGGCCTGGCGCGCCACGGCGCGCTGGGCGGCCTGCTGGGCGTCGGCGTCGAGCGTCGTGCGCACCACGATGTCGCCCGTCTCGAAGCCGCTGCCGCGCAGGAGCGAGTCCACCGTGGCGCGCACCAGGTCCAGCGCGTAGCTGGCCGTGGCCGCGGTGCGGCGCGCGTCCACCGGCGCGAGCTTGAGCGGACGGCGTGCCGCGGCCTGCGCCTCGGCCGCCGTCACGTAGCCCTCCCGCGCCATGAGCGAGAGCACCAGGTCGCGCCGCGCCCGCGCGCGCTCCGGGTAGCGGCGCGGCGTGTACGCGGACGGCCCCTTGGGCAGCGCCGCGAGCACGGCCCCCTCGGGCAGCGTCAGGTGCTCCACGCTGCGGCCGAACAGGTCGCGGCTGGTGGCCTCCACGCCGTAGGTGCCGTTGCCCAGGTAGATCGTGTTGAGGTACAGCTCGAGGATCTGCTCCTTGGTGAGCGCGCGCTCCAGGAGGGCGGTGATGCGGAGCTCGATGAGCTTGCGCTGCAGCGAGCGGTCGGTATACGGAAAGCGGCGGGCCAGGTACGTGTTGCGCGCCACCTGCATGGTGATGGTGCTGAAGCCCTCGCGCACGCCCAGCGCCGCCACGTTGCGCACGGTGGCGCGCATCACGCCGCGCCAGTCCACGCCCTGGTGCTCGTGGAAGCGGCGGTCCTCCACCGCCAGGAACGCCTGCTGCACCTGCGCCGGGATGGCACTCAGGGGGACGTTGATGCGCCGGATGGGCTCCACCTGCCCCAACTGGCGCCCACGGCGGTCCAGGATGCGGCCACCCTCGGCAGGATGGTAGGCGCGGATCTCCTGGGGCGTGGGACACCGGTCGAAGCCACAGGTGGCCAGCCAGCCATTGAAGGTGAGCCCCGCGACGACGAGCACCGCCACCAGGGTGAGTCCCTTCCACTCGCGACGCGCCCAGCCGGGATCGGGCCACAGCCCATCGCGACGCAGCCAGCGCGGCCAGGCCGGCATGCGCGAGGCGCGCGCGCCGGCGCCAGAAGGCTGCCCGCCCTTGGGAGGGGCGCCGCCCGCGTCGTTCGGGGGCTCGCCCGAGAGGTTCATCTGCACGCTCATACTACGCCGACCTGACTCCCATGTTTCCTCTGGCCGCGTGGCGCGTTCAGGAAATGCCGCACCGCGCGCCGGGATGTAGATTGTGGCGCTCCCTCACCCCACCGTGGCCCAGCGCCACTCTCTCACACATCGCGATGTACCGCCGTCTCGCCCTCCCCCTCGCCGCCGTCGCCCTCGGCGGCACCCTCGTCGCGTGCGAGGCTGCCCAGAGCAGCCCCGCCCCAGGTTCCACGGTCACGCCCAGCGTGGCGCCGGCATCGAGCGCAACCGCCGCGCCACCAGCGCCGGACAGTGCGGTACACGCCGCCGGCCCCGCCACCCCGACGGCCGCGGCCGCGCGCCCCGATCGCGTCCCGAACGAGCTGGGACGCATCCCGGTATTCGAGTACCACCTGATCGGCGATACCACCACGACCTGGTCTCGCGAGCGCGGCCGCTTTCGCCAGGACCTGGAGCTGATGTACGAGCGCGGCTATCGCCCGGTGACCATGGCGGAGGTGCTGGACAAGAAGATCGACCTGCCGGCCGGCATCTCGCCGGTGGTGATCGTCTTCGACGATGCCTCGCCCTCGCAGTTCCGCTACGTGGAGCGTGACGGCGCGCTGGAGGTGGACCCGCGCAGCGGGTTGGGCGTGTGGCTGGACTTCAAGAAGGGACGCGCGGACTGGCCGAACAAGGCGGTGTTCTGCCTCCTGTCGGGCGCCGAGGCGGGTCGGTCGTTCTTCGGCAACAAGGGCATCGAGGGGCAGAAGACCGAGTGGCGCTTCAGGAAGGTGCAGTACCTGAACGAGCTGGGCTTCGAGCTGTGCAACCACACGCTCTGGCACGCCACGCTCAGCAAGTACAGCGACGCCGTGGTGCAGGAGCAGATCGCCCGAGGCGACATGGCCATCGACTCCGCCGTGCCGGGCTACCGGGTGCGCACCTTCGCGCTGCCGCTGGGCGTGTGGCCCAAGAACCGGGCGCTCGCGGCGAGCGGCTCCTGGACGGACCCGAAGACCAAGCGCGTGGTGCGCTACCAGTACGACGCGGTGCTGGAGGTGGCGGGCGGCCCCACGCGCAGCCCGTACGACCCGCAGTTCAACCCGCGCTCCATCCTGCGCATCCCGGTGATCGGGGACGCCGTGCGCAAGGAGCTGGACCAGCTCGAGCGGGCCGGCACGGCCTACGTCTCGGATGGCGATCCCAAGACGGTGGCGCGCAAGGCGCCGGCCGCCGCGACGGCGGCCAGCGCTCCCCAGCGCTGACCGGGCGCATTTCCGAGGAATCGTGACCCCGTGCCAGGTCGGAGCGTCCTGGTCCGGGGGGAAGTAACTGCCTGCCGAGGCCGCCAGGAAGCGGCCTCGGCAATGGCACAAAAGTGTGCCTCTGGTGGCACAATTGCGCCGTTGCGCCGTTATCTACCGGACAAGAGATTCTGTGCTCCGGCGATCCCCGCCGCCCTCACGCACCTCGAGCCCCATCCTGCATGCTGCGCCACGTTCCCTTCTTCGAGGCCCTCGCGGAACAGGTAGAGGACACTCCCGATTGGAAGGCGACATCGGCCGGCTTGCTCGTGCTGCGCCTCGTGGACGACTGGCGGGAGCGCGGGCCCCAGGCGGTGCGGCGCAACGCCTGGGGGGTGCACGCGGTGCGGTTGGCCGTGGAGGCCATCGACCCGGGCACGCCGGTGCGCTCCATCCTGCTCGGGCTGGTGGAAACCGTGGCGTCGGCCGAGCGGGTGGACGTGGACCTGCTGGCGCCGCACCTCATGGCCTACGGCCGCGCGCTCGACTTCGACGCGCAGTGGGAGCTGGGGGCGGACGTGATGAGCACGCTGGTGTCGTACATCCAGCCGGGCGAGCACGCGGACGTGGCGACCGACGCCAACATGCGCCTCGGGTACTGCCATCGTATGCTCGGCCGGCTGGACGAGGCGGCGGCAGCGTACGGCGCGGCGGCGCACATCGCCGCCGCCTCGGGCGACCTGGTGAAGGTGCTCCGCGCCCGCGTGGCCGACGCCAAGCTCGCCATGGCCCGTGGCAATCTGCCGGACGCCGAAGCCATCCTGGACGAGGCCATCGCGCGCGCCGAGGCCAACCGGCTGCCGGCGATGCGTGCGATTGCTCTGCACGATCGGGCGGCCGTGGCCTATGCGCGCGGTGACTACGAGGGGGCCGTGAGCCTCGCGTACGACGCGTTGCGCGACACGGAGGACCCGACGGCCCGCGACCGCGTGCTGGCCGACATCGCCGCCACCTTCACGCAGCTGGGCGTGCGCTCGGCGGCCCGTGACGCGCTGCTCGTGCTGGCCGCGACCGCGCAGGAGCAGTACACGCGCTGGATGTCCGCCATCAACTTGATGGAGCTGGCGTCCCTGGATGGGATGGAGCTCGTGTTCGAGCAGTACCGCCGCGAGCTGGCGCGGGCGGTGCTGCCGCCCGACCTGGCCGCGAGCTTCCAGTTCTCCGCCGGCCAGGGCTACCGGCTGCTCGGGCGCCACGACGCCGCCCGCGGCGCCTTCCAGCGCGCCATCACCATCGCCCTGCGCCACCGGTTCAACCAGATCGTCTTCCAGGCCGAGGAGTCGCTGGCCGAGCTGGATCGCGGCGAGCAGTTCGCGGCCGCGGCCGCGGTCTCCGTGCCGCCGTCGGTGCGGACCGTGGCCCATGCCATGGGCGAGCTCCGTGAGCTGGCCGGCATTGTCCGGTAGCACCGCCCCCGACGCCTCCACGGACGCCGATCGTGCGTCCGTGGCCCTCGGGCTATTCTCCGGGCCCTGCTCAGCAGGTGCCGGAGCCGCCGAACACGCCGTCTTCGCAGGCATTGCTGGTGGACTGCTGCTGCGGGGCGGTCGGGTTGGTGCAGGCCGTGAACGTGACGACGACGGCGAGGACGGACAGGAGGGCGAGGGCGCGACGCATGATTACCTCAAGAGACGGAGTGGATATGCCGATACTCCGGAAGCTAGGGTCGCGCGCGGTGGCGTAAACGTGCATTCTGTGCCATCGCCATGCACTTTTGTGCCACCTCTCGCCAAGCCGCGTGGACGTAGCCACCCTGCTCTCGCCGCCGCTGCTCTCGCAGCTGCGTATCGCGCTGGGCCCGCAGCACCGGGTGCTGTCGGCGACCGAGTGGCCGGAGCTGAACGCGGAGATCCGGCGCAACCCGGTGGATGTGGTGGTCGTCGACCCGTCCGCGGGTGGGCCGCTCGCGGTGGCGCAGGTGATCGGCCTGCGCTCGCGCTATCCGTCGCTGCCGGTGGTGCTCTACCTGGTGCTCTCCCCCGCCACGTTGCGAGCGGTGGTGGAGCTGGCCAAGTACGGCATTCACCAGGTGGTGCTGCACCGGTTCGACGACGAGGCGTCGCGGCTGCGAGAGCTGCTGGTACGGCAGTCGGGCGACGCGCTCACGGAGCGGCTGCTGGACCTGATCGCCGGCCCGCTGGCGCAGCTGCAGGTGTCGCTGGCCGGCGAGATCCGGCAGATGTTTCGGGCGCCGCACGGCTACGTCTCGGCGCAGGACCTGGCGAGCGCCGCCGGACTGCCGCGCCGCACGATGTATCGGCAGCTGCTCGCGGCCGGCTTCTCCTCGCCGCGCCTGCTCGTGCAGGCCGCGCGGATGCTGCGCGCCTACCTGTACCTGAACGATCCGGGGAATCTGGTGGAGGACGTGGTGGCGAAGATGCGCTACGGCTCCTCGCGCATCTTCGTGCGGCACGCCCGCGAGACCTCCGGCCTCAACCCGTCGGCGCTGCGGCAGCGGGTGGGTGGGGACGAGTTCATCGCCCGGCTGGCCGCGCGGCTGGTGCCCGTGGCGTCCACGGGCGAGGCGCCGCCAACGGCCAGGGACGGGGCGCCGTAGCCCTGGTAGCACCACCCACCACGTGGGACCGCCCAGGAACCAGGCCGTGAACGCAAGCGAACCCGCGATCCGGGTGCTCGTCGTGGACGACGAGCCGTCGATCTGCCGTGCCCTCACCATCGCGCTCTCGCGCGCCGGCTTCGCCGTGCGCGCGACCGTGACCGGTGACGACGCCCTGGCGGTGCTGCGCGCCGAGCCGGTGGACGTGCTGGTGCTCGACCTCCGGATCCCGGACCTGCGCGGCGACGCCATCTTCCAGATGGCCACGGCGCTCCACCCGCACCTGCGCGCCCAGACGCTCTTCATCACCGGCGACGTCACCGAGCACGCCGAAGCGCTGGTGGCGGCGTGCGGCGCGCACTTCATCCGCAAGCCGTTCGCGCTGGCCGACGTGATCAACGCGGTGCACGCGCTGGTCCCGCCGCGCCGGCACTCCGCCAGCGCCTGAGCCGCGCGCGGCGGCGTGCGCCGCGCGCGTGCCGATCAACCGAGCGCTTCCAGCTCCGTCCAGCGAGCCACCGCCCGCCGCATGTGCGGGATGACGATGGACCCGCCCACGATCAGCCCCACCGAGAGCGTCTCGAAGATCTCGGCGCGCGATACGCCTTCCTCGCGACAGCGCGTCAGGTGGTACGTGATGCAATCGTCGCAGCGCAGCACCACCGACGCCACGAGTCCGAGCAGCTCCTTGGTCTTCACGTCCAGCGCCCCGGCCTCGTACGCCCGTCCGTCGAGGTTGAAGAACCGATTCACCACCAGGTTCCCCTCGCCGAGGATCTCCGCGTTCATGCGCTCGCGAAACTCGCGGAACTCGGTGAGGGCATCGCTCGGATTAGACGCGTTTGTGACCCCGGTCGCATTGGCGTGCTCGGGTGTCGTCATAGCTTCCAGGCTCGCAACGTGAGGAGTGCGGTCTCGAGCGCGTCGCGCTGCGCCGGGTGCTCGGCTCGCTCCAGCAGGCTCTCGTAGGTGGAGATCGCGAGCACCAGCGCGCTCGGGTCGCTCTCGGCGCCGGCAAGGCTGGCCGCGTTGTCGGCCAGGTTGGCCTGGGCCAGCTGGTCGTCGGGAAAGCGGGCCACGACCTGTTGCCAGCGCGTGGTGCGCTGGCGCGGATCCGACTCGGCGAGGGCCCACAGGTGCCACGCGCCCCGGTTGGCCGGATCGGCCGCCATGGCGCGCGTCGCGAGGTCCCCCACCACGTCGGGGCCCCGGCCGCTGAGCCAGTAGGCGTTGGCCAGGATGACGAGGGCGCGGGCGTTTCCGGGCTGCTCGGCCACGATCTTCTCGTAGATCGGGCCGGCCACCTCGGGCATGTCCAGATACGGCTCGGCAGCCACCACCAGTGCGTCGGGGGTGGCCGCATGGGCGAGGGCTTCGAGGCGCTCGAGCAGGTGGCTCATGTTCGCGTGGGCCTGGTACTCGGCGACCACACTGGCCAGCTCTGCGCTGGTGTCGAGAGGCGGAGACTTCATGGGCGGAAATGTAGTGTGTGCGGTGACACGATGGATGGTGCGGTGAGCGCCGGCGGGAGCGCCGGCGGGAGCGCCGGCGCGGCCAGCGTCGCCGCCGATGCCGCCGGCGACGGGCTGCGGGTGGAATGCTACCTGGAGCCGGCGCTCGAGGGGCCGGTGCGCGACACGTTGCACACCTGGCTTCCCCGGGCGAAGATCGTGATGGGCGATGCGGCCGTGCGCGATCTGCCGACGGCGAGTTGCCTGGTGCTGCAGCGGGCGCCCGGCGGCGAGCCCGCCATGGACCGGCTGCGCCGGCTGCGCGCGCGCGGGTACGCGGGCGGCGTGGTGCTGCTGCTGGACGAGCCGCCGGACGCCACGACGCTGCCCGGCTTGATGCAGCTGGGCGCCCAGTGGTGCTCCCTGCCGGGCGAGCTGGGCGAGCCGCTCGCCGACCGGCTGGTGCGGGCCGCGCAGGCCGCGGCCGCCGACACCCCGCTGGCGGTGGAGCTGGGGCGCACCCGGCAGCTGGTGGCGGCCGGGGCGCTCGCCTCGCAGATCCCGCACGCCCTCAACAACACCCTCACGGCGCTGCTCGCCGAGGCGCAGCTCCTCGCGCTGGAGGAGCTCCCGGTGGAGCACGGCACCAGCGTGCGGCGCATCGTGGCCCTCTGCCGGCGGGTGATCGAGGTGACCCGCGGGATCACCGATCTGCACGAGTCCCGGCCGGCGCGGCAGGGCGTCGCGCGGCCCGATGCCGTGCCGAACGGCCGTCGCGCGTAACGAGAAGGGGGAGCGTGTCGTCTCACCTGCGGCCGGCCCCGGACCCGGCACGAACTTCGCGCTGCCACGCCATGCCTGGGTTGTGCGGCGGCACGGAATGGGCGATACTACCTTCCGAGCTGCGCGCGAGGAGCCTCTCTTCGCCCGCTCGTGCCGTCCGCGTCCGACGCTGGCCCGTTGCCCACCGCGACGATATCACAGCGATCGGACTCGCGACCGTGGGCCGCCATTCCCGGTGCCGCCATGTGCCGCCGGGTGCTCCCCGCAGCGCCGTGCGAATCACGCACGCAGACCCGTTCCAGGATTAGACGGCTGGCCTCGTTCGCGGCCGGCACAGCACAGGTTTCGCGCGCCCGGCGCGCTCCGTGATCCGGTACCAGGCAGACCGCTTGCCGCCCAGCCGGACGTGCCATCAGCCAGCACAGCAGTTTATTCTGCGGCCGCCCGCGATCGGCGTGGACGCCGCATGGCTTCAATCCGTCCTTCTACTACACTCGCTGCATGAACGAACGCCGACGCCCCCATCGTCGCGGCCGCGGACAGCGTCCGCCCGTCCGTCCGTCCGCCGACAATCAGGCGGAGCCCAACCCGTACCGCGACACCGACGCCCCCGCCGAGGACGGCGGGGTGACGACCGAGAGCGCGGCACCGCAGCCCGGGCCGGCGCAGGAAGACGCGGCGGTACGCACGCCGCGGGCACCGCGCGCACCGCAGGCCCCCCGCCCGCCACGCGGCGAGCCACGCGGCGAGCGGGCCGACCGCGGAGAGCGGCAGGACCGGTTCGACCGTGACGGTGGCGCCGCCGGCAACAACGGGCGCCGCGGACGGCGCAATCGTGGCCGCGGACGGCGCGCCGAGCCGGTGGAGCGCATGCCGTCGCAGCCGGTCGCCGTGGACGGCGAGACGCTCGGCTGGTTCGACACGGCGCGCGACGGCGGCTACATCCGCCGCGCCGAGAACAGCTACCTGGCGAACCCCGGCGACGCCTTCGTGCCGCCGCAACTGGTACGCGAGCACGGCCTGCGCCGCGGCGACCTGGTGAAGGCCACGGTGGGCCACGACCAGCGTGGGCGCATGGTGGCGGCGGAGCTGCTGGAGATCAACGAGGTACCGCCGAGCGCCACCGCCGAGCGGCGGCCGGACTTCGGCTCGCTCACCGCGAGCTACCCGCAGCGCAAGCTCTTCCTGGAGACCGGACGCCCCGCCAAGCAGGGCCCGGAGCTCACGCGCCGCGCCATCGACCTCATCGCGCCCATCGGCTACGGCCAGCGCGCGCTCATCGTCGCCCCGGCACGCGCGGGCAAGACGATGCTGCTCCAGGCGATCGTGGAGGGCGTGTCCGTCAACCACCCCGACGCCGTGCTGCTGGTGCTGCTCGTGGACGAGCGGCCCGAAGAGGTGAGTGAGATGGTGACCTGGGGCTACGGCGAGGTGGTGGCCTCGAGCTTCGACATGCCCGCCGAGCGCCACACCGATGTCACCGACATCGTGCTGGAGCGCGCGCGCCGGCTCGTGGAGAGCGGCCGCGACGTCGTGATCGTGCTGGACTCCATCACGCGCATGGCTCGCGCCTACAACACGGTGGAGCGCGGCACCGGCCGCACGCTCTCGGGCGGATTGGACGCCACCGCCATGGCCAAGCCCAAGGCATTCTTCGGCTCGGCACGAGCCGTGGAGGATGGCGGCTCGCTCACCATCATCGCCACGGCGCTGGTGGAGACGGGCTCGCGCATGGACGACGTGATCTTCGAGGAGTTCAAGGGCACGGGCAACTGCGAGATCAAGCTCGATCGTTCGCTGGCCGAGAAGCGCATCTTCCCGGCGTTCGACATCGCGGTGAGCGGCACGCGGCGCGAGGACAAGCTGTTCCGACCCGACCAGCTGGACGCGGTGTACACGCTGCGGCGCGGACTGCAGCAGATGCCGCCCCAAGCCGGCATGGAGTGGCTGATCAAGCGCATCGCTGCGACACCCAACAACGACGCACTCCTCTCCGGGCTCTGACGCCCGGCCCGCGACAACGCTCCAGCACGGGCCCGGCGGCGCTCGGAGGCATCAGCTCCCGAGAGTCGGCGGGCCCATGCCTTGCTACGGTGTCCCACCGTGTCTGGCATCCTCCATCGCGCCCGACGGGGCGCGCTCCGTCGTGGCTGGAAAACGCTCGCCGGCGTCGTGCTGGCGTCCCTCGGGCTGGCGCTCCTCGCGCTTGCTCCGGCCGGGGCGCAGGCCAATGACGCCACGCGGCGCCCCGAAGTGCGCGAGGTCGAGATCGTCGGCGCCACGAAGGCGGACGCCAAGGCGATCGAGCAGAGCATCGTCACCCAGAAATCGGAGTGCAAGGGGGTCGTCTATCAGATCCTCTTCTGTCCATTCCTGAAGAATCCGACGTTCTTCAACCGGCACTACCTGGACCGGCAGGAGCTGCCGCGCGACGTGCTGCGCATCCGGGCCTACTACTGGCAGCGCGGCTTTCGCGAGGCGCGCGTGGATACGGCCATCACCCGCGTGAACGATGACGCGGTGAAGGTGCAGTTCCGCGTGGCCGAGGGGCCACCGACCACGGTGCAGGCGGTGCGCGTGGCCGGCGCGGACGCGGTGCTCGACTCCGCCGAGCGCGAGCGGCTGGTGGTGCTCGAGGTGGGCGAGCCGCTGAGCCTTCCCATGATCGACTCGAGTATCGTGCGGCTGCGCGATGCGCTCTGGCAGCGCGGCTACTCGGACGCGCAGCTGGACACCGCCGTGGCGGTGAACAACGAGCGTCGCGTGGGCGCCGTGCTCTTCCGGGTGGATCCCCGCTGGCAGGCGCGGGTGGGCTCCATCGCCATCGAGGGGCTGGTGGAGGTGGACTCGACCACCGTGCGCAACTCCATCTCACTGCGCCCCGGGCAGATCTTCCGCGTCGCGGCGGTCACGCGCAGCCAGCGCCGGCTGTACGAGTCCAGCCTGTTCCGCCGCGCGACGATCGAGGCCGTGGGCGACAGCGTGAAGGATCTCACCATCACGGTGACCGAGGCGGACCTGCACGTGGCCCGACTGCGCGGCGGCTTCAACACCGTGGATTTCCTGCAGCTGGAAGGCAGCTTCACGAACTACAACTGGATGGGCAAGGCACGGCGGCTGGACGTGCAGGCCACCGCGGGCAACCTGCTGGCCCGGCAGCTGGACGGGGCGGGCATCTTCCGCAGCCTCTCCGACCGCGTGCCCCTCGGCGAGGACGAGGATGTCTTCTTCCAGCCGAACTACACGGCCAGCGTGCGCGCCACGCAGCCCTGGTTCCGCTCCCCCGACAACACGCTGTCGGGCGCGCTCTTCGCGCAGCGCCGGGCGGAGCCGGGGGTGGTCATCGACCGGGGCTACGGCGCCGAGGTGACGTTCACGCACGAGGTGGCGCGCCGCTTTCCCGTGAGCCTCGGGTACCGCTACGAGCTGACCACGGTGGAGGCGGGGCAGATCTACTTCTGCGTCAACCACGGCGTGTGCGACCAGCCCACCATCCAGGAGCTCACGGGCACGAAGAGCCTCTCGCCGCTCTCGCTGGTGGCGACGATCAACCGCTCCAACGACCCGGTGAATCCCACCAGCGGCTGGGTGGGCCAGGCCTCGCTGGAGCACGCCTCCAAGTACACGGGCTCCGACTATCGCTACAACCGGTTCACCGTGGACGCGGCCGCCTACCGGCCCATGGGGCCGCTCGTGCTCGCGCTGCACGCCCGCGCCGGTGCGGCCCACGCATTCGCCGATACGAAGCAGGCCCTGGCCGGCGACGAGAGCCTGACGGGCGATCGGATCCTGCATCCGCGCAAGCGGCTCTACGCCGGCGGCTCGCGCTCGGTGCGCGGCTACTACGAGAACCAACTGGGCCCGCGCATCCTCACCATCGATCCGGAGAAGCTCACGGACCGCGGCTGCGAGGAACCGTTCGACGCGTGCGGCATCATCAATGCGTCCGACCCCATCCCGGTGACGGACACCACGGTGGCTCCTCTCGGCGATCGGGAGTTCGACGTTCGTCCGGTGGGCGGCTCGGCGGTGGCCGAGGGGAGCGTGGAGCTCCGCTTCCCGATCGCCGGAGCGCTCAGCGGTGTGGCGTTCGTGGACGCGGCCCTCCTCACCTCGGGCGACGACCGCATCTTCGACGCGAGCTTCGCGGGCGCCTCACCGGGCTTCGGCATTCGCTACGCCTCGCCGGTGGGCAGCATCCGCGTGGATCTCGGGATCAATCCCGCGTTCTTCCGGCGCGATTTCTCGGAGTCCCTACCGGTGTACACCGAGGCCGTGATCGACGGCGTGCGGCAGCTGGTACCGGTGAAGGCGTCACCCGGCGACCCGGATCCGGTGGAACGCGTCTACGCGCCCGGCCGCACCGGGAGCGCCTGGGAGCGGTTCACCAACAACATGGTGCTCCACTTCTCCATCGGGCAGGCGTTCTAGCATGCGCCGCCGGACCAGGGTCTCGCTCATCACCGTGGGGTCGGTGGCGGCGCTGCTGCTGCTCGTCGTGGGGCTGGCCGTGCTCGTCACCAACACCGACTGGGGACGCGAACGGGTGCGGCGGCAGGTGCTCAGCATCCTGCAGGGCAGCGTGAACGGCACGGTGAGCATCGGCCGGGTGAGCGGCAACCTGCTCACCGGCGCCACGATCGCCGACGTGGCCATCACCGACAGCGCCGGCAATCCGTTCATCGTGACCGATACGCTGGTCGCGCGCTACAGCCTGCGCGCCCTCCTGGGCAAGCGCATCCAGCTCTCCGGCGTGCGATTGGTGAACCCGCTCGTGGTGCTCGACCAGCCGCCGGGTGGCGAGTGGAACTTCGTGCGCATCTTCGCCGGCGACAGCACGAAGGAGGATACCTCGAGCGCGCTGGGCTGGGGCGACTGGATTCGACTGCGCGACGTGCGCATCGCGAACGGCCACGTGATGGTGAAGGTGCCCTGGGCGCCGGACTCACTGCTCGCGGGCGCGGCGCGGGACAGCGCGATCGACGCGGCGCTCGGTCCCGATGGGCGCCTCAACATCGAGCGCGTGCCCGGCGGCTTCCAGACGGTCTACGATTTCCGCCGGCTCACCGCCACCTTCCCGGTGATCCGCGTGGCGGATCCCGCGTTCGCGGCCCGCGAGATCCAGATCGCCGCGCTGCGGAGCGAGGCGTATCCGTTCCGCCCGCCAGCGCTCGACATCGAGAACCTGGTGGGCACGGTGGACCTGAACAACGACTCGCTCTGGTTCACGGCGCGCGAGCTGGACCTGCCCAACTCCATGATGACGGGCGCCGGCTCGTTCGACCTGAAGCGGGGCAGCATCGCGCTGAGCCTGGCCGCCGACACGGTGGCGCTGGCCGACCTGCGCTGGCTCTACCCCGCCCTGCCCAGCGCCGGCGGTGGCGCCCTGCGCTTCGCGCTGGACCAGCGTGGCGACACGGCCCGCTATCTCGCGCGCGACGTCCGCCTGCACGTGGATGGCGCCACGCTCGCGGGCGACCTGGGGCTGCGATTCCTGGGTGACAGCCTGGGCTTCGAGCAGACCGACCTCACCTTCGCCAGCGTAGGGACGTCGCTCATCGAACGGCTCGCCCCCGGCCTCGACATCCCGGTGGACGGCACGCTCACCGGCCGCGCGGCGCTGGATGGCTCGCTCTCCCGGCTGGCCGTGAACGGCGACGTCACGTTCGACGGTGGCGGCACCGGCCGCAGCCGCGTGACGGCCAGCGGCGTGGTGGGGATGATCTCGGGTGGCATGATGGCGGACGACCTGCGGCTGCGGCTGCAGCCGGTGCAGGTGTCGCTCGCGCGCAGCGTGCAGCCCTCGCTGCCGGTGCGCGGCACGGTGCGGGGCACGGCCACGTTGAACGGCGCCACCACCGGGCGCCTCGTCACCAACCTCGACCTCGTGCACGAGGATCGTGGCGCCACCTCGCGCGTGGTCGGCACCGCCGGGGTGCGCGCGACGCCGTCGCTGTACATCGACGCCGACGCACGGCTGCTGCCGCTCTCGCTCGTCACCGTGGGGCGCTTCGCACCGGCGGCCAAGCTGCACGGCAGCCTGGCCGGCCCGGTGCAGGTGCGCGGCACGCTGGGGAACCTGTCGCTGAACGCCGACCTCGCGGTGTCGGGCGGCGGCAATCTCGCGGCGCGTGGACGGATGGACCTGGACGGCCCGCAGCCCGGTTACGACCTGCGCGTGGCCACGCGCATCTTCGACGCGTCGCGCATCACCAGCCTGGCACCGGCCACGGGGATCACCGGCACCCTGATGGCACGCGGACGCGGCGTGGACCCGGCCACCATGCGCGCCACGGCTGCCCTGGACCTGCAGGGCTCGACCGTGCGCACCATCGGCCTCGACTCGGCCACGCTCCGCCTGGACGTGGCCGACGGGCTGGCGCGGGTGGACACGCTGTTCGTCCACGGGCCGGCCACGCGCCTCGCGGCGGCCGGCGCGCTGGGGCTGCGCGCGGACCGCACCGGCGAGCTGCTCTTCCGGGCCAGCGTCGACTCGCTCGGCCTGCTCGCCGGCGAGCTCCGGGGGCAGGATACGACGCGTGTGCCGACCCGGCCGGCGGTGCTCTCGCGCGCCGTGGCGCGCGCGCGCGCCGACTCGGCGCGCCTGGCCGAGGCCACCGCCGTGGAGCGGCTGGCCACCGGCGCGGCGCCGGTGGTGATCGCGCCGGTGGACACCGCGCCGGCCATCCGCCGCGACTCGGTGGCCGGGGTGGTGTTCGCCGCCGGCAGCGTGCGCGGCAACGTGAAGCGACTGGACGCCGACGCCCGACTGGGCGTGCAGGGGCTGGTGGCTCGCGGCAGCACGGTGCGGCAGGGGCGCGCGGAGATCCGCTGGGTCAATGGCCTCACGCCCAGCGGGGCCATCGTGGCCGCGGCGCACGTGGACACGGTGGTCGCCGCCGGCTTCGCGCTCGACTCCGTGGACGTGCGCGCCACCTACCAGCAGCGCCAGGGCATGGTGGCACTGGCGATCAACCAGGACCACCAGACGGACTACCAGCTCACCGCCCGGTACCGACTGGCGCTGGACGAGCGGGAGCTGATGCTGGACCGGGCCGCGCTGCGCTTCGATTCCACCACGTGGCACACGACACAACCCGGCGTGGTGCGCTGGAGCCCGCGCGGCGTGCGCGTGGAGCACCTGGACCTCACCAACGGTCCCGTCGGCCGCATCTACGTGGATGGCCTGCTGCCCTCGAGCGGACCGGCCGACCTCGAGCTGCTGGTGCGGGAGTTCCCCATCCAGAGCATCACGTCGCTGCTGCAGAGCGACGTGAACGCGACGGGGCTGCTCTCGCTCGCGGCCCGACTCACGGGCACCGCCGAGCGTCCGTTGCTGGAGGGATCGGTGGGCGTGGCGAATGCGCACTACGGCGGACGTCTCATGCCCGCGCTGCGCGCGCAGCTGCGGTACGCGGACGAGACCATGGCCACGAAGGCCGAGGCCCTGGATGCCATCAACGGCCTGGTGATCGCGCGGGTGGAAGGGACGGTGCCCCTGAACCTGGCGCTGTCCAGCACCGCGCCGCGCGTGCCCGACCGACCCATATCGCTGCGACTGACGGCCGACTCGCTCCCGCTCGACGTCATCCCGTCGTTCACGGACGCGATCACGGACGCCGGCGGGGCCGCCGCGGCGGTCGTGCTCATCGCCGGCACGGTGAAGGTGCCGGAGGTGGCCGGCGCGATCGGGCTCGATCGCGGGCGCATGCGGCTGGCGGCCAACGGCGTGCTGTACACCGACATGGGCGCCCGCATCCGCCTCACGCGCGACACCGTGTTCGTGGACTCCCTGCTGGCGCGCAGCGGAGGTTCCATCCGGGCCACGGGTCTCGTGGGCATCGAGAACATCTCGGCGCCGGTGTTCGACCTGTTCCTCGCGGCCGACGGCGCGCAGGTGCTCGCGAACGACTACGGCGACGTGTTCGCGGACGCGCGGTTGGCCATGCGCGGGCCGTTCGACGGCGTCTACATCAGCGGCACCCTGAACGTGGCCAGCGGGGTGATCTACATCCCCGAGAGCACCGGCCGGCAGGTGATCGCCGCCGACGACCCGACGCTGTTCGCGGTGGTGGACTCCAGCGCCGGCAGCGAGACCGAGCTGCTGCCCACGCGGTCGCCGCTGCTCGACAACCTGTTGGTGAACGTGAACGTCACCGTGGCGCGCGACACCTGGGTGCGCAACCGGGACGCGAACGTGGAGCTGTTCACGCCCGAGGAGACGGGCCCGCTGCAGTTCTCGCTCGACCAGCGGCAGAAGCAGCTCGTGCTGGATGGCGTGGTGAGCACCGAGCGCGGGGAGTATTCCTTCGCGGGCCGACGCTTCCAGCTCACGCAGGGCTCGGTGGTCTTCATCGGCACGCCGGACATCAATCCCAACCTGCAGCTCACCGGGCAGATCCCCGTGCAGCTCGCATCGCAGGCGGCCGTGAACATCCGCGTGCTGGTGGGCGGCACGCTGAAGAGCCCGCGCGTCACCCTGGAGAGCGACGCGCAGCCGCCACTCTCGCAGTCCGACCTGATCACCTATCTCGCGCTGGGGCGCAGCTCCACCTCGCTGTTCGAGACGCAGGGCTCGTCGCTGTCGTCGGGCACGAGCGGGGGCGGGCTGGTGGGCACGGGCGCCGCGGTGGTCACCCAGCAGCTCGGCGCGCTGGGACTCAACGTGCTCGTGGAGCAGGCGGAGGGACAGGCCACGCGCGCGCTCCGCGCCGACGTGCTGAACATCACGCCGGCGCCCATCAACTTCGACGCGGTGGTCTACGGCGGCGGGCCGAACTTCTCGGGCTTCATCCGCGGTACCGAGATCGAGGCGGGCAAGTACTTCAACACGCGCACCTTCGGCTCGGTGCGCGTCCGGCCCAGCATGTTCGCGCCCAACCCGGACGACCGCTTCGTGCCGGGCGCCACCCTGCAGCATCGCTGGGGCACCGGCTTCGTCTTCGAGACCAGCTTCGACGGGCGCTACCTGCTGAACGAGCCCACGCTCCGCGCGTCGGACCGGGAGAAGGCGTCGCCGGTGGGCGTGTTCGGGGCGTTCCTGACCAAGGAATGGCGCTGGTGAGCTGGCCGATCACCGATCGAACACGGTGATCGGCCAGCGTTGCGCGGCTGGGCGCGGCGCTCAGCGCGCGCCCAGCCGCTCCCACAGCATGGCCACCGCGCGCGTTCCCTTCTCGAAGTTCTCCACCGCCATCCACTCGTTGGGCGCGTGGGCGTTCTCGCCGGGCAGGCCAAAGCCCATGAGCAGCACGGGCGTGCGCAGGATGCGCTGGAAGTCGCCCACCACCGGGATGGAGCCGCCCTCGCCGACGATCACCGGCGCCCGCCCGAAGGCGGCGTCCAGCGCGCCGCGCGCCGCGTCGTAGAGCGGTCCATCGAGCTCGGCGCGCCACGGCCGGCCGCCGTGCAGAAAGCTGACGCTCACCGTCACGCCGGGCGGGGCCACGCGCCGCACGTGCGCCTTCACCAGACGCTCCACCTCCTCGGGCGTCTGATCGGGCACCAGGCGGCAGCTCACCTTGGCCATCGCGTGCGCCGGGAGAACGGTCTTCGCGCCCTCCCCGGTGTACCCGCTCAGCAGACCGTTCACCTCGCAGGTGGGGCGCATCCAGATTCGCTCATACACCGCGTAG
>DATANT010000420.1:0-3239 GCA_036266115.1 Gemmatimonadaceae bacterium
CGATCGACAGCTCCGAGATGTCGCGGCGCACGTCGACGTCGAGGCCGACCTCCTCGGCGACGCGCCGCGCGGTGGCGCGCATGCCGCGCCAGTCGACGGCGCCGCGGACGCGGCGCTTGTAGTCGAGGCCGAGCGTGATCACCTCGGCCACCGACAGCGACGGGATGACCTGCGGGTCCTGGTGGATGAACGCGAGGCCCGCCGCCGCGCTGTCGCGCGGGTTGCGGATCGTCGCCGGCTCGCCGTCGATCAGGATCTCGCCATCGTCCGGCGTATAGGCGCCGGCCAGGATCTTGATCAGCGTGCTCTTGCCGGCGCCGTTCTCGCCCACGAGTGCGTGCACCTCGCCGCGCCGCAGGTCGAAGTCCACGCCGTCGAGCGCCGTGGCGCCCGCGAAGCGCTTGACGATCCCCTCCATGCGAAGGACGGGCTCGTCCTCGCCGTCATGGCGACGGCCGGCGGAGTCCGGAGCGGTCATGCGCCGCTGGCTCAGTACGCGTCGGCCACGAACTGCGCCGCGTTCGTGCGGTCGAAGAAGCGATCCGTGATGAGCTTCTTGGTGGGCACCGGCTCACCGCGGCGCAGCTGCTCGATGGTGTCGAAGGCGATGGGGCCGAAGCGCGGGTTGCTCTCTACCGTCGCCCCCAGCTCGCCGCGCTGGATGGACTCGAGCGCCGCGCGCTGGCCGTCCACCGAGACCACCTTCACGCCGGTGCCCGGGGTGAGCCCGGCGGCCTTGAGCGCCTGGATGGCGCCGAGCGCCATCTCGTCGTTGTGCGCGTAGACGGCGGTGATCCGGCTGCCGAGGGATTGCGCGATGTTCTGCAGCACGCGCTGCCCGTTGGCGCGGGAGAACTCGCCGGTCTGCGAGGCCAGGATCTTCATGCCCGGGTGCGCGGCGATCACCTCGTGGAATCCCTTCGAGCGGTCGGACGCCACCGAGGAGCCGGGCGTGCCGGTGAGCTCCACGATCCCCGCCGTGCCGCCCGTCTCCTGCACCAGCCATTCGGCGGCGCGGCGGCCCTGCTCCACGAAGTTGGAGCCGAGGAAGGTGACGAAGTCCTCGCCCGGCGTGCCCTCGGCCTCGCGGTCGACGAGGATGACCGGGATGTTCGCCTTCCTGGCCGCCTGCAGCGCCGGCGTGAGTCCCTCGAACTCGCGCGGCGCGAGCAGGATCACGTCCACGCGCCGCGCGATGAGGTCCTCGACATCCGCCACCTGCTTGGCCGTCTGGTCCTGCGCGTCGGTGACCACGAGCTCGTAGCCGCGCTTCGCCGCTTCCTCGCGCAGGCTCGCCGTCTGCGCCATGCGCCACGGGTTGTCGTGGCCCATCTGCGAGAAGCCGACGACGAACGTGTCGTCGCCACCGCTGTCCTTGCGGCATCCGGCGATCGAGACGGCGAGCAGCGGGAGCAGGCAGGCCACGAGGGCGGCGGTCCGGCGGCGGGCAGGAGAGGCCATCGGGATTCCTTACCGGGCTGTAGGGAGGAAGGGCGGCGGCACGTGCCCGCCGGGCCGGCACATTCGGTTCGGACTTGTCCTGTCGCTCAGTCATTCACCCGAACCGCCAGGTTGTCAAGGCGGGCGGCCTGTTCGCGGTGATTCTGCTGGGGCTATTGGCATGCATGATCTTGACAAGCTCGTTGCCGGGCGGTACGCTGGCCGCGCCTGAATTGCACCGAACAGGTTCAAATTGGTTCGGAAATGTCGCCGCCGTCCGCGGCGTCGCACTCGGGGAACGGCACCACGTCGGCCCGAGCCGCTGCGGACATCCACACCGGTCCCCGTATAGATGCGGAGCAAGCGCGCCACCATCACCGACGTCGCCCGTCAGGCCGGCGTCTCCAAGGCCACCGTCTCCGCCGTGCTCAACGACACGGGCGCCGTGAAGAGCACCACGCGCGACCGCGTGACGGCGGCGATGGAGCTGCTGAACTACCGGCCCGGCATGCACGCCACCCGCGGTGGCGCGCCGCCGGGTCGCCACCTCATCGGCCTGCTCATCAAGGAGTTCGACAACCCGTACTACGCCGAAGTCGCCCTCGGCGCGCGTGCTCACGCCGAGGCCAATGGCTACACGGTCGTCGTCGCGAGCTCCGAGGGATCGTTCGAGGCCGAGCGGCGTGCCGTCGAGCTGCTGCAGGCGGGGCAGGTGGATGGCCTCATCGCCACGCCGGTGCTCGACGACGAGGGCGACCTCTCGCACTTCTTCGAGCTCAAGCGCCGGAACTTCCCGTTCGTGCTGCTCGAGGCCGTGCGCGGCGTGCGGGCGAGCCTGGTGGACGTGGACAACACCGAGGCATCGCGGCGGGCGGCGGTGCACCTCATCGAGCAGGGGCACACCCGCATCGCGCACTTCTCGGGGCCGGGCTATTCCATGCACAGCCTCGAGCGAGTGGATGGTGTGCGCCGGGCGTGCAGCGCCTCGCACCTGATCTTCACCGACGACGACGTCGTGCCGGCCGGCGCGCACCTCGAGGACGGGTACCGGGCGGGCCTCGAGTTCTTCCGCCGGCGACCCGCCGAACGGCGGCCCACCGCCATCACCTGCTACAACGACCTGGTGGCGGTCGGCGTCTGTCGGGCGCTCGGCGAGCTGGGGCTGCGGGTGCCCCAGGACGTCTCGGTGGTGGGCTTCGACGATCTCCCGCTCGCCGCGTACATGCCGGTGCCGCTCACCACGGTGAAGATGCCCAAGGACCGCATGGGTGCCCTCGCGGCCGAGATGCTCATCCGCCACGTGGAGGCCAACGAGGTCATCCCGCCGCAGAAGGTGCTGCTCGATGCCGAGTTGGTGGTCCGGGCGTCCACCTGCCCACCCGCGGGCGCCGCGTCGTCCGCCGTCGGCCGGCCGGGCGCGAAGCCGGGCGCGAAGCCGGGCACGAAGCCAGGCGCCAAGCCGGGAGCGAGACCGGTGGTCAAGGCCAAGGGCACCCCGGCGGCCGCGCGCGAGGGGCGACCGGCCCGCCGACGATGAGGGCCCCTCGCCGCTCGTAGCCTCGCGTCTCGCTGTCGCTGCTGCCGTTGATGCCGCTGCTGCCGTTGCTCAAGTCGCTCGTGGATGTCGCTCGTCGCCGTCGCTCGCAGTCGCACTGCTTTCGGGCTTGCTACTTCCGGCGGGCCTCCCACCCCGATCCCTTCGGAGGGACGTACCTTGAGCCACATCTTCCGTCGTCCGAGCAGGGCGGCCGGACAGCTCCTCGCCGTCCTCACCATCGGCGCCGCGCCGCTCGCGCCCA
>DATANT010000421.1:0-13485 GCA_036266115.1 Gemmatimonadaceae bacterium
CGGCGTGGTGCTGTTGGGGTCCAGCTCGCGCAGCCGCCGCACCACGGCGTGCTCCTCGGCGGCGAACAGCCCGAGCTGCGCCGCGGGTGCGGCGGGCGGCGGCGCCCACCGGCGCGCATCGGGCGCGGCACGTGGCAGGGCGCGCGGCGCGGCCCGCCCCTCGCTCGCCTCCCTCGCCCCGCCTCCCTGCACCAGCGCCTCCTGCTCGAGAATCGCCAGCACCTCGCGCGCGCGCCGCAGCACCGCGTCGGGCAGCCCGGCCAGCCGGCCCACCTCGATGCCGTACGAGCGGTCCGCGCCGCCCGGCTGCAGCCGGTGCAGGAAGAGGATCTGGTCGCCCACCTCGCGCACGCCCACGTTGAAGTTGCGCACCGCGGGCAGCTCGTCGGCCAGCTGCGTGAGCTCGTGGTAGTGCGTGGCGAACACGCACTTGCAGCCGATCACGTCGTGCAGCTGCTCGCTCACCGCCCACGCGATGGACACGCCGTCGTAGGTGCTCGTGCCGCGGCCGATCTCGTCGAGCAGCACCAGGCTGCGCTCGGTGGCGGTGTGGAGGATGGCGCTCGTCTCGCTCATCTCCACCATGAAGGTGCTCTGCCCGCGCGTGAGGTTGTCGCTCGCGCCCACGCGCGTGAACAGCCGGTCCGCGATGCCGATGGTGGCGCGCTGCGCGGGCACGAAGCTCCCCACCTGCGCCATGAGCACGATGAGCCCGATCTGGCGCAGGTAGGTGCTCTTGCCGGCCATGTTGGGACCGGTGAGGATCACCAGCCGCGCGTCGCCGGTGAGGCACACGTCGTTGGGGATGAACTGCTCGCGCGGCATCATGCGCTCCACCACGGGGTGGCGCCCGCCCACGATGTCCAGGTCGAAGTCGTCGGTGAGCTCGGGACGCACGTACCCCTCGCGCGCCGCCACGTCGGCCAGCGCGGCCAGCACGTCCAGCTCGGCCAGCGCCGCGGCGGCGCGCTGCAGCCGGCGCACCTCGGCGCCCACCGCGCCGCGCAGGCGCTCGAAGATCTCGCGCTCGCCGGTCTCGATGCGCTCGCTCGCCGTGAGGATCTTCTCCTCGTACTCCTTGAGCGCCGGCGTCACGTAGCGCTCGCCGTTGGTGAGCGTCTGCCGCCGCTGGTAGTCGTCGGGCACCAGCTGCCGGTTGGCGTTGCTGATCTCGATGTAGTAGCCGAACACGCGGTTGAAGCCCACCTTGAGCGACGCGATCCCGGTGCGCGCCCGCTCCTCGTGCTGGATGCGCGCGATGGCGTCCTTGCCCCCGGTGCGCAGCTCGCGCAGCGCGTCCAGCGACGCGTCCACCCCGGCGCGGATGGTCTCCTCCTCGCCGATCTGCAGCGGCGGACGATCCACCAGCGTCGCGCCGATGCGCTCCGCCAGATCGGCGCAGCCGTCCCACGCGTCCAGCAGGTCGTCCAGGCGTGACGGCGTACCCGGCTCCGGCTCGCTCGCCAGCCGCAGCAGCGCCAGCTCCACGTCCGGCAGCCGCGCCAGCGAGGCGCCGAGCGCGGCGAGCTCGCGCGGCGTCACGCGGCTGGCGGCGGTCTTGCTCGCCAATCGCTCCACGTCGCGCACGCCGTCCAGCGCCGTGCGCAGCGCGTCGCGCGCGATGGCGTCGTCCACCAGCGCGGCCACCGCGCCCAGACGGCGGTCGATGCTCGCGCGGTGCGTGAGCGGCGCGAGCAGCCACTGGCGCAGCAGGCGCGCGCCCATGGGCGTGGACGTGCGATCCAGCACGCCGAGCAGCGTGCCCGCCGTGTCGCCGCGCTGCGCGGCGTCGCTGCGCAGCGGCTCCACCAGCTCCAGGTTGCGGCGCGTCATCTCGTCCAGCGGCATGGCGCCGCCGGCGCGCTCCACCACCGGCGGCGCGAGCTGCGGCAGGCCGGCGGGCTGCAGCTCGCGCAGGTAGCGCAGCAGCGCGCCGGCCGCGCCCACCGCCGCGTCGTCGTCCGCGCTCACGCCGAAGCCGTCCAGCGAGAGCACGCCGAAGTGCCGCGCGAGGTCGTCGCGCGCCATCGCGGGATCGAACTCCCACCCCTCGCGCTCGGTGACCAGCGCCTCGTCCACGTGCGGCGACGCCGCGCCGGCCGGCGCGTTGCGCGCCACCAGCACCTCGCGCGGCGCGAAGCGCGAGAGCAGCGCGTCGAGGTCGGCCCCGGCGAGCGCCGCGGCCAGCCGGAACTCGCCCGTGGAGAGATCGGCGGCCGCCACCCCGACGCGCCCGTCGCCCGTGCCCGCGGCCAGCGCGCACAGGAAGTTGTTGCGCCCCTCGTCCAGCAGGTCGTCGGCGAACGCCGCGCCCGGCGTCACGGTCTCGATCACCTCGCGCTTCACCACGCCCTTGGCCAGGCGCGGATCCTCCACCTGCTCGCAGATGGCCACGCGGTAGCCGCGCTGCACGAGGCGCCGCAGGTAGTCCGCGGCCGCCTTCACCGGGATGCCGGCCAGCGGCACCTCGGCGGCGCCGCCGTTGTTGCGGGCCGTGAGCGTGAGGCCGAGCACGCGGGCGGCGGTCTCGGCGTCCTCGTAGAACATCTCGTAGAACTCCCCCATCCGGAAGAACAGGATCGCGTCCTGGTGACGCGCCTTGATCTCCCGGTACTGCTGCATCAGGGGGGTGCTGGCGGTGCTCACCGCGCCGCGACTCCCACCACGAAGCCCTTCACGCCCTGGCCTTCCAGTCGCTTCGCGGCCGCCTCCGCCTCGGCGCGCGTGACGAACCGGCCCACGCGCACGCGATGCCAGGGACCCACGTTCACCACATATGCGCTCACGCCGGACTTGCCCAGCTGCGCCACGTACGTCCTGGCCGACGCGGCGTCCTCGAACGCCGCCACCTGCACCGTGAACGCGGCCTGCGCCGCGGGTGCCGCGGGAGCGGGCGTGACCGCCGGACTGGCCGGCGCGGCGCCCGGCGCCGCCGCGGGCGCGGCCGGCGTGGCGGCGGCAGCCTTGGGCGGCGCGCTCGGCAGAACCGCGGCGCGGCGCGGCGGCGTGGCCCGAGCCGGCCGCCGAGCGGGCTCGGGATCGTCGAACCGCGGCGGGCGACGCGTCACGTTCACGCAGCGGCTCGTGTAGTAGTTCAGCTGGTTGCGGAGCTCCACGTCGTCCTCGCTCACCGCGCCCAGCGCGCCGTCCAGCGAGGCGCACCCTTCGGGCAGCTTCTCCTCCTCGAAGTACGAGCGGGCCAGCCAGTACTGCGCCCGCGGGTAGAGCGGCCCGTCGCGGTACTCCACCGTGAGGCGGTACAGCCGTCCACGAGCGGCGGCGCGGTCGCCGCGCGCCAGCTCCAGCTGCGCCAGCCGCATGAGCGACGCGCCGGCGCGCGGCGAGAGCGGGTAGTCGATGGTGAGCCGCAGGTACGTGCGCTCCGCCTCGGCCGCCGTGGCCGCCAGCGCGGCCTTCCAGTAGAGCGCCTCCGCGTAGTCGTCGCTCCCCGGCCGCAGCGTGGTGAGCAGCGAGTCCACGATGGCGCGGCCATCCGGGCCGTTACCCTCGCTCACCAGGCGCTGCGCGCGCAGGTAGACGGAGTCGGGCACGGCGGGAGCGGGCACGGCGGTGGCGGCGGTGACCACGGCGGTGCCGTTCTGCGCCGCGAGCGGGAGCGCCGCGAAGGCGAGCGCGGCGAACGGAGCGAGGACGAGGGATGCGCGCATGAAGGGACTTCGTTGAAGCGGAATGGCGGGCTGCGAAACGAACGGCGACACGAACGGCGAGCGTCGGAAGGTGGCGCGTGGCGCCGGCTCACGCCACCGCTGGACGGGGCTCGGCGGCACAGATGGAGAGAACGAGCGACGTGAGCCGTTGCTCGTCGTTGGAGACGCCGCTCTCCTTGAGCGCCATGTCGGCCTGGAGCAGCGCGTCCAGCGCGCGGTCGAGCGCGGGGGCGCTCCAGCGCGGCACGGCGCGCGCCCAGCACTTCACCGCCTCGCCCCAGGGCCGCATGGGAAACGCCCCGCTCTCCTTGAGCAGCGTGAAGTACTGGCTCTCGAGCTGCGCCTGCGACACCTGCCCCTCGGCGCGCGCCGCCTGTCCCCAGGCGATGGCCAGCATCTGGGTGGCGAGCGCCATCACCACCGTCACGCCGTTGGTCTTGGGCTGCTGCAGCACGTGCGGGATCAGGGCGAGCGCGGTGCGCACGTCGCGCACCGCCACGGCGTCCAGCAGGTCGCCCAGCGTCTCGCCGCGGCGCACGCCCACGATGGCGGTGACGGCGCGCTCGTCGATGATGGCGCCACCGGTGTAGCTCAGGAGCTTGTCCAGCTCGGACGCCAGCTGCGGCAGGTCCGTGCCCACCGCGGCGTGCAGCAGCTCCGCCGCCTCCGGCGCGATGGAGCCCTGCAGCTCGCTGTCCACGTAGTGGGCAATCCACTTGGTGACGTGCTCGCCGGTGAGCGGCTCGAACGGCACCGACGGCGCCTGGTCCAGCAGCCCCTTGTCCACCTTGGCGCCGGCCACGGCCACGAGCACCGCCACCGTGTCGGCGGAGGGGCGGAGCAGGTACCGGTCGAGCTCCGCGCGCGCGTCCTTCCTGAGGGCCGTGACGTCCCGCACCACCACCACGCGGCGGTCCGCCATCATGGGCGGCGTGTTGAGCAGCGAGCCCAGGGTGCCGGCGTCCAGCTCGCTCCCGCGCCGCACCTCCACGTTGAAGTCGCGCAGCCCCTCGTCCACCGCGGCCGCCACCAGCTGCTTCACCGCCTGCTCCTTGCGGAACTCGTCCTCGCCGTGGAGCAGGTACACCGGCGCGAACGACCGGTCGTCGAGCGCCTTGCGGAAGGCGCGAATGGTGAGGACGGGGGCGGGCATGGTAGGAATATAAGGATGGAGGCGAGGGCCTCGAGCGGGTGCGGCCGAGCCGGGCATGGGTCGTCTGCCCGATGCGGCGTGGCGGACCGTCGCCTAGTCTGCCGGGCGGCACGCGCCTGGCATGCGTCCACCCCCCAACCCTCAGACCCACCGGAGCCTCCATGCTGCCCGCCGTTCCCATCGCCGCTCCACTTCGCCGCGCGGCGCTCGCCGCCGCGCTCCTCCTGGGCATCCTGCCGGCCACGAGCCGGGCCCAGGGCGACGCCGACATGCAGACGCTCGCCGCCTTCCGCCTCACCGAATCGGGGTTGGGGAAGATGGAGCAGGCCACGCGCAACCTGGCGGTCGCGCTCAAGGACCCGGCGGCGCGCGCCCAGGCCGAGCAGCTGGCCGATGCCGAGGACGACGACTCGCCGTCGCTGGCGCAGATCGCCGCGCGCTACGACCAGCTGCCGTTCGCCAGGAGCGCCATCACGAGCGCGGGCATGTCCACGCGCGAGTTCGTGACCTTCCAGTTCTCCCTGCTCCAGGCGTCCATGGCCGCGGCCGTGATGGAGATGCAGCCGGGGACCACGCCGCCCAAGGGCACACCGCCGGAGAACGTGGCCTTCGTGCGCACGCACCGGGCGCGGCTGGAGAAGTTCGGAGAGGAGATGAAGGCGCTGGCCCCCGAGCCGAAGGACGAGGGCGAGGGCGAGGAAGCCGAGGAGCCGGCGGAGTCCGAGCCGGCCGGCGCGCGGAGCTGACGGCGCGCCGCGAGGCTCCGGCGCGCGGTGCGCCGATGACGGAATCGCGGTAGCCGAGGCAGCCCGGAACGACGGCGGGGCCGGCGCGATGCGCCGGCCCCGCCGTCGTTCCGGACCCGCTCGTACGTGGCGTGGGGCTACACTCCCTCGAGCCCGGCGTCCGCCGCTCCCGGCAGCGAATCGTTGGCCGGGGGCGCCGGCGTCACCAGCTCCACCGGTGCCGGGCTCTCCGGGGCGGTCGCCGAATCCGGCGCCTCCGCGGCCATGGCCCGCCCCGACGCCGGCGTCCGCGCGAAGGCGTACTTCACCGGATCCACGGCGTCGCCGTTCACCCGCACCTCGTAGTGCAGGTGGGGGGCGGTGGCCAGGCCGCTGGCGCCCACGGCGGCGATGGTCTGGCCGGCCTCCACCTGCTGGCCGGCCTTCACGTAGGCCTGGCGCGTGTGGGCGTAGCGGGTGAGCACGCCGCCCGGATGCTTGATCTCCACCACCAGGCCGTAGCCCAGCTTGCGGCCCACGAACGACACGTGCCCGGCGGCCGGGGTGGCGATCGGCGTGCCGCTGGGCGCGCCCAGATCCACGCCCAGGTGCGCGCGCGGAATGCCCAGGATGGGATGGTACCGGCGGCGGGCGAAGTTGCTGGTGATGCGGCCCGTGATGGGGAGCACCACGCCGTCGGCCAGACGGAGCGGCGTGGCGCGTCGCACCACCGGCGGCGGGGCGCTGGCGCTCGTCGCGCGCTTCGCCCGCGCGGTGGCCGGCCGGGCCGCCGGGGTCTCGACGCGAGGCGGCGCGGTGGCCACGGCGAGCGCCGCGTGCAGCAGGCGGAGCGAGTCGGCGAGCGATGCCACCCGCTCTTCGGCACTGGCGATGGCGGCGCTGGCCGCGGCCATGCGCTCGCCGCTGATGCGCCGCTCCACGGTCACGCCACCGATCAGCGACGCGACCATCAACGACATCATCAGGCCACCAACCAGCCCCAACGCGGCCCGAGGGCTCCATCGCCCCAGATGCAGCGTGCGCAGGGGGCGGGCGATGGTGGCCGGCGGCGCGACGAGCAGCGTCCAGCCTCGGCGCCTGGGACGGGGTGGCTGCGGCCGCGCATCCACGACCCGTACGCCGAGCGGGGTGACGGCCGTGACGGAGAGCGGGGTGCGGCGGTGCTGCCCACCTCCCGCGGCCACCTGCTGGCCAAAGCGTGCCACTACGAGGCGTCGCCCGTGGCGGGAACCAGCGTGGGCGTCGCCTTCTGCGTCGCCTCACTCTTCCGCTTGCGTCCCGACGCGTCGGCGGCCCGGGTGCGGATGTGCATGCGCCCGCGCACCACGCCGCCTTCGTGCACGAGAATGGCGCCGGCGTCGATGTCCCCGGCCACCGTGGCGGTGGCGTGCAGCTCGGCGCGATCCGCGGCCTCGAGGTTTCCTTCCACCGAGCCCCCCACCACGATCTCGCGCGCCGAGATGTTGCCGCGCACCGTGGCGTCGGGGCCCAGGAGCACCATGCCGGCGCGTCGGACGGAGCCCTCCAGGGCGCCGTCGATGCGCAGGGTGCCGTCGGTCTCGATGTCGCCGAACACCGTGATGCCGGCCGCCAGTACGGAATAGCCGTCGTCGCCCAGGCGTTCGGGAACGGCCTTACGCTTGGAGAACAGTCCCATGGGTCGTCCAGGTGCGGGTCCTCGCCAGATGCCGTCCGCTGACCCGACGGCGCTTCACACAGGGAGGACGAGAGGGCGAAGGGCGGGGCAACGGTGAGTTTGGTCACGTGCGGGCGGGGGGCCGGGATGCGGGGGGCGAGGGAATGGTGGTGCGGGCTCGCGCGCGAGGGGCTACCCTCGTGGTTGGGGGGGGACCCCCGCGCCCGACGCGCCCGCGCACTACAGCCCGCCCGTCCCCCCTGTTATCGTTGCTCAGTACCCTCCCCGGAGCCCCACCTCATGTCTCTGTCCCGCCGCACCTTCCTCGGCGTCGCCGTGGCCGGCACCGCCGGCGCCCTGCTCAGCCGCCGGCTGCCCGCGCTGCCCGCCGGCATCGCGCCGCCGCGCATGGTCCTCTACAAGAGCCCCAGCTGCGGGTGCTGCAAGGCGTGGCAGGACCACGTGCAGAAGGCCGGATTCGTGGTGGAGGCGCACGACGTGCCCGACGTGGATCCGTACAAGGCGAAGCACGGCGTGCCGCTACTCCTCTCCTCGTGCCATACCGGCATCGTGGGCGGCTACGCCATCGAGGGACACGTGCCGGCGGACCTCATCCAGAAGCTGCTCAAGGAGCGCCCCAAGGTGGTGGGGCTGGCGGTGCCCGGCATGCCCATGGGCTCCCCGGGCATGGAAGGGCCCACCAAGGACGCCTACGACGTCCTCGCCTTCACCAAGGATGGCAAGACGAGCGTCTACGCCAAGCGTTGACGCGAGCCGTGCGCGCCGTGTCGAGCTCACCAGTTGACACCGCGCCACGTCGCCATCATTCTCCGTTCACCATGACGCGCGCCGCCCAGGCCTACCGCTATTATCCGCTCCCGACCCGATCGCATGGGCCGGAGCCGGAGGCGTAGGCAGAGCAGCGCGCGCATCTCGTTCCAACAACGCGGCCCGTGTGATCACCTGATCACACGGGCCGCGTTTCTTTTTGCCCCCCAGGAGGTTCCATGCTCGACGCTCCCGCGCTTCCCACGACCACCGCCGCCGCCACCCTGTCCGCGTTCGATGCGCGTCAGCACTGGGACGCCTACACCGCCGAGGACCACGACGTGTGGGCCACGCTCTACCGGCGGCGCATGGCGACGTTGGAGCACACCGGCAGCCAGGTCTTCCTGCAGGGCATGCGCGCCATCGGCCTGGGCCCCGATCGGGTGCCCGACCTGTCCGAGGTGAACCTCCGCCTGGCCCCGCGCACCGGCTGGCGCGCCGTGCCCGTCTCGGGGTTCATCCCCGCCGCGGACTTCTTCCAGTCGCTGGCCGAGCGTCGCTTTCCCACCACCGTGATCGTGCGCTCCATGGCGCAGCTCGACTACCTGCCCGAGCCGGACATCTTCCACGACGTGTTCGGCCACGTGCCGCTGCACGCGGACCCCACCTTCGCCGCGTTCCTGCAGCGCTTCGGCCAGCTCGCCGCCAGCGCCGCCACCCCCGAGGCCACCGAGGCCATGGCGCGCCTCTTCTGGTTCACGGTGGAGTTCGGGCTGGTGCAGGAGCGCGGCGAGACGCGAGTCTACGGCAGTGGCCTCATCTCGTCGGCCGGCGACGCCGCCAACGCGCTCGGCCCGGCCTGCGACCGGCGGCCGTTCTCGCTGGACGCCGTGCTCGCGCAGCCGTTCGAGATCGACCGGCTGCAGGACGTGCTGTTCGTGGTGAGCGACTTCGCGCAGCTCTTCGCCGCGCTCGACGAGGCGGCGGAGCGATTGGCGCTCGGCTGACCGGAGCGCCGCTCCGGCGGCGTACGCGCGGGTGCGCGGCGTCACGACGCGCGCTCTCTTGACGGCACCGCGACCGGCAGCGCTACATTCTCCGCGTCCCCGACCGCACCTCCGCGGCCGGGGCGCGGCGTGCCGCCCGGCCACGGGCGTCCGCTCTTCCGTCGGGTCCCGAGCTCCATCCACGTGTCGTCCACCCCCTTCACCGCCTTCCAGCGCGACGTCCTGCAGCCCGCGGACGCCCAGCGCCTCGTGCCGGCCCTCGCCGCCACGCGCAACGACCAGGTGTGGGTGTATCGCTACACCCAGCCGGAGCAGGGGTGGGTGCTCAGCATCGCCACGCACGCCGAGCCGGGCTCCGACAAGCTCTCGCTCGGCGGCTTTCGTATCGCGCCCGCCGAGCGCACCGACCGGCCCGACTACGACAACGATCGCGAGGCCATCGAGCTCGCCATCGGGATGGAGGAGAAGGTCTACTGGTCGCGCACCATCCACGCCGGCGGGCCGCTGGGCCGGCACCACGTGGGGCATCTGGTGGGCGGCAAGTGCGTGCTCACCCCCACGCCCCAGGCGCGCATCGGCCAGCCGCTCGACACCGCGCTGCTGGACTTCGCGCTGGCCTGCTTCACCGACTTCGAGCTGACGTCGGGCGTGCGGCTCAACACCGGCCAGGACCTCGGCCATGGCGTGCTGTCCGACGGCGTCACCGCCTCGCTCGACTACCTGGCGGCGCGCTTTCACGGCTGCGTGAACGCGGACACGTCGCGGCCCACCGGCGAGGGCAACTACTACACGCTCGTGGGAATGCTCGCTGCCGGCGGCGTGCCGATCCGCGGCGCGCGGGTGCTGCTGGTGGGGTGCGGCAACATCGGCGAGCGGGTGCTGCGCCGGCTGGTGCGCGAGGGGGCCAGCGTGGTGGCGCTGGAGGCGCGGGCCGCCAAGCGCGAGGCGCTGGCGCGCGAGCTGGGCGTGGACGTGCGCCCGGCCGAGCAGAAGCTGGCGGCGCTGCAGGAGCCCGTGGACGCGGTGGTGGTGAACGCCAACGGCGGCTCGCTGGACCTGGACGCCTGCCGGGCCATCGCCGCCAACCCGCGGGCGCGCGTGGTGTGCGGCTCCGAGAACCTGGCCATGCCCGACGCGCACGGCGAGGAGATCCTGCGCGCCGCGGAGACCGTGTACGCGCCCACGGAGTTCGGCGGGATGATGGGCTATCTCACCGCCGTGGAACAGTACCTGGCGCGCCACGCCGGACTGCCGTTCACCATGGAGAGCATGCTCGAGGCGTCGACGGCGCTGGAGGAGGCCGCGCGCCGCGCGACCGCGCGGGTGCGGGAGTCCGGCTACGAGCTGTCGTTCGAGGCCGCGGTGGACGAGGAATACGGAGCGTCCACGCACGCCGAGTGAATGGCGAGCTGGCGCTCGGCGTGGCTGGTGCTGGGTGGCGGGGGCGCCGGGATGAAGGCCAGAGCGGTTGGTCCAGCGGCACGGTGAGCGAGCCGCATCACCCCAGTGCCAGGGCGCCCGCTTCTACTTCCGCCCGAACGCCGCGATCGCGTTGCGCGTGAACTCGGAGAGCACCAGCGTTCCGCTCATCTCCGCGCGCTCCTCCAGCAGCTCGTCCCAGTGCCCGGTGTCCGCCCACACCACCTGCTTGATGCGCGCGAGCGCGCCAGGGTTGGAGCGCGCGAGCGTCGCCGCCAGCGCATCCACCTTCGCATCCAGCTCGGCCACCGTCGGGCAGACCGTGGCGTACAGGCCGTGCCGCGCCGCCCACCGCGCATCGCGCCAGTCCGCGTCGATGGCCATGGCGGCGAACGCGCCGGCGCCGATCTTCTTCTCGATCGCCGGCCCCACCACGAAGGGCCCGATCCCCACCGCCAGCTCGCTCAGCCGCACCGAGGCCGTCTCCACCGCCATCGCGTAGTCGCTCGCCGCCACCACCCCCACGCCGCCCCCCACGGCCTTGCCGTGCACGCGCGTGAGGATGGGCTTGGGACACCGGCGCATGGCCAGGATGAGCCGGGCGAAGCCCATGAAGAACTCCTTGCCCGCGGCGGCGTCCGCGATGCCCTGCAGCTCCTCGAACGAGGCGCCGGCGCAGAAGGGCCCGGTGCCCTCGCTCCGCACCACCACCACCCGCACGTCCTCGCGCTCGGCGAGCGCGTCCACCTCGCGCGCCAGGCGCGCGAGCAGGGCGCCGGGCAGCGAGTTGCCCTTGGGGTGCGAGAAGCTGAGCGTGGCGATGCCGGCGTCGACGGCGACGGTCGCCTGGCCGGGGTCGGCGGGAGACATGGCGGGAGTGGCGAGGGTGGTCATGACGGAACTCGGGAGGCGACTCCCCGAGTGGATGGGCATGCCGCGCCGGACGCCGCGCGCGGCATTGAACTCTAATGCGTTTGGTGTTTAATACACGAGGATGGCATGGGCCGTCCCCCCACTGGAGCCACGATGACGCAGCAGCAGACCACGATGCCCGCGGACGACCCGGCGCTCGTCGCCGCCTTCGAGGCGCGCATCGCCGCCGGCGAGACGATCGAGCCCAAGGACTGGATGCCGGAGCGCTACCGCCGGCAGCTCGTGCGCATGATGTCGCAGCACGCGCACTCCGAGGTGGTGGGGATGCTGCCCGAGGGCAACTGGATCACCCGCGCCCCCAACCTGCGCCGCAAGATGGCGCTGCTCGCCAAGGTGCAGGACGAGGCGGGCCACGGCCTCTACATCTACTGCGGCGTGGAGACGCTCGGCGTGAGCCGCGACGAGGTGGTGGCGCAGCTGCTGAGCGGCCAGGCCAAGTACTCCAGCATCTTCAACTACCCCACGCTCACCTGGGCCGACATCGGCACCATCGGGTGGCTGGTGGACGGCGCGGCCATCGTCAACCAGACGATGCTCGCCAAGGCGAGCTACGGCCCGTACGCGCGCGCCATGGTGCGCATCTGCAAGGAAGAGAACTTCCACAAGAAGCAGGGCTTCGAGATCATGACCACGCTCGCGCAGGGCACGCCGGCGCAGAAGGCCATGGCGCAGGACGCCCTGAACCGGTGGTGGTGGCCCTCGCTCATGATGTTCGGCCCCAGCGACGCGAACTCGCCCAACAGCGCGGAGCTCACGCGATGGGGCGTGAAGCGCCGCTCCAACGACGAGCTGCGCCAGCGCTTCGTGAACATGACCGTGGCGCAGGCGCAGGCCATCGGCCTCACCATTCCCGATCCGGACCTCGCGCAGGACCCGGAGACCGGCGACTGGAAGTTCGGCGAGATCGACTGGAGCGAGTTCAAGCGCGTGCTGGCCGGCGACGGCCCGTGCAATCGCGAGCGCCTGGCGGCGCGCAACAAGGCGCACGACGATGGCGCGTGGGTGCGCGCCGCCGCCGAAGCCTACGCGGCCAAGCGCGCCACCGCGGCGCAGGCCGCGTGAGCCGCGCCCGCCCCCACCATCCTCACCCGAGCACCCACGCATGACCGACCATCAGGCAAGCGGCGTCAATGGCGCCAGTGGCTCACAGTGGCCGCTGTGGGAGGTCTTCGTGCAGGAGGGCAAGGACGGCACGCCGCACGTGCACGCGGGCAGCGTGCACGCGGTGGACGCCGAGATGGCGCTGCAGAACGCGCGCGACGTGTACGGCCGGCGCGGCAAGGTGGCCAGCATGTGGGTGGTGCCGTCGCACCTCATCACCGCGTCCACCCCGGAGGATCGCGGGCCGTTCTTCGACCCCGGGCAGGACAAGGTCTATCGCCATCCGCACTTCTACAAAGTGCCGATCGGCATCAAGGGACTGTGAGCCGCCCGTGACCAACGCCGCCACGCCCGGCGCCATGCCCGCCGTCGCTCCCACCGAGTACCTGCTGCGCCTGGCCGACGACCGCCTGGTGCTGGGCCACCGCCTGAGCGAGTGGTGCGGGCACGCGCCCATCCTCGAGGAGGACATCGCGCTCACCAACGTGGCGCTGGACCTCGTGGGGCACGCCACCGCGCTGCTCACCCTGGCCGCCCGGCGCGAGGGGCAGGGCCGCACCGAGGACGACCTGGCCTTCCTGCGCGACGCGCGCGAGTTCCGCAACGTGCACCTGGTGGAGCTGCCGCGCGGCGACTTCGCGTTCACCATCGTGCGCCAGTTCCTGTTCGACGCGTACGGGCTGCACGTGTACGACGCCCTGCAGCGCAGCGCGGACGCCGAGCTCGCGGCCATCGCGGCCAAGACGCACAAGGAGGTGCGCTACCACGTGCGGCACAGCGGGGAGTGGATGCTGCGACTGGGCGACGGCACCGCGGAGAGCCATGACCGCATGCAGGCCGCGCTGGACGAGCTGTGGCACTTCACCGGCGAGCTGTGGGCCACCGACGCGCTGGACGCCGAGCTCCTGGCGGCCGGCATCGCGCCCGATATGGCCGCGCTGCAGGGCGCGTGGCGCGAGCAGGTGGCCGAGGTGATCGCCGCCGCCACGCTCACGCTGCCGGCCGACCGGTCTCCCATGCGCGACGGGCGCCGCGGCATCCACACCGAGTACCT
>DATANT010000422.1:0-3599 GCA_036266115.1 Gemmatimonadaceae bacterium
GCGAGCGTCGTGGCCGCGCGCAGGTCGGCCTCGGCGCTGTCGACGAGCGCGCGGACGTCCGCGCTGTCGCGCGCGAGACCGTGCTGCACGCGGGCGTACCGCGCCGCGCCGCGCAGCTCCAGCGCCTCGGCGTTGCGCGCATCGCGTGCGAGCGCGGTGCGGGCATGCGCCAGGGCGGAGTCCAGCCACGGTGCGGCGGCGGCGGGCTCCGGCGCGTTGGTAGCGCGCTGATAGGCCATCTGCCCGCGCAGCACTACCGGCGCGGCCCACCGCGGGTCCAGGGTGGCTGCCCGCAGGGCCATCGAATCCGCCTGCGCGAGCAGGCGCGAGGCACCGGCCGTGTCGCCGCCGTCCCACATGGCGCCGGCGCGCTTGCGCGCGCTCTCCACGCGCTGCACCAGCGTCCACGCCTCGTCGCTCTGCGTGCGATCCCGCTGCTCGCGCCGCCGCACCTGCTCGCCGATCTGCGAGCGCAGGTAGGTCTCGAGCGTGGTGGCCAGCGAGTCGCGGAGCGCGAGCGCGTCGCCCTCGGGCTGCGTGAAGGTGTGCGTGCGCAGGTTCGCGCCGCTCGCGGCGTCCACCAGGTCCACCGTCACGCGCACGCGGCCGGCGTCCTCCTCCACGCGCCCATCCACGAGCAGACCCACGCCCAGCGCCCGCGCGATGCTGTCCCGCCCCGGATCGGCGTCGCGGAAGGGGAGCACGCCATTGCGCGAGACGACGTCGAGCGCCTGCACCCGGGCGAGCTCGTCGATGAGCGACTCCGTGAGCCCGTCGGCCAGCCATCCGAGGCGGCGACCGGGCGTGAGGTCATCGAAGTAGAGCACGGCGACATGCCGCGCCGCCTCGGCGGTCTCCGGCGTGACCGTGGAGGTTCCGCGACGCCACGCCACCACGCCCACCAGCGACGCCACGAGCAGCGCGCCCGCCGCGGCGACCCACGCCGTGCGCTGGCGCCGGCGCTGGCGGCGCTGCGCCAGCACGTTGCGCGGCGTGGCCACGGTGCGGGCCGACGTCGCGTGCCCCGTGGTGAGCAGGCGTTCCAGTGCGGTCGCGAGCTCGTCCACCGTGGCGAAGCGGTCGGCGGGCGTCTTGGCGAGCGCGCGCAGCACCACGTCCTCCACCTCGTCGCTCACCGTGGGGCGCACGAGGGTGAGGCAGGGCACGGCCTCGAGCAGGTGGCGGGCGGTGACGGCCTGTGCGTTGGCGCCGGTGAACGGCGGCTCGCCCGCGAGCATCTCGAACAGCACGCAGCCCAGGCTGTAGATGTCGCTCCGCCCATCCAGCCCTTTCTCCGCCATGCACTGCTCGGGGCTCATGTAGGTGGGCGTGCCGAGCGTGACGCCGGTCTGCGTGAGCCGCTGCTCCTGGTCCGCGCTCAGGGCGCGCGCGATGCCGAAGTCGGCGAGGATCGCCTGGCCATCCTCGTCCAGCAGGATGTTCTCGGGCTTCACGTCGCGGTGCACGATGCCGCGCGCATGCGCGTAGGCGAGCGCGCGCGCCACCTGCGTGGCCAGGCGCAGGGCGTCCTCCACCGGCAGCGGGCCATCGCGCTGCAGCCGCGCGCGCAGCGACTCGCCGCGCACGTAGGGCATCACGTAGTACAGGTGCCCGCCGGCCTCGCCCGCGTCGGTGATGCTCAGGATGTGGGGGTGATCGAGGCTGCGCTCGATCTCGATCTCACGCTGGAAGCGGCGGGCGCCGAGGGCGGCCGTGAGATCGGGGTGCAGCATCTTGATGGCAACGAGCTGCCCGGAGGTCGTGTCGGTGGCGAGCCACACCGTCGCCATACCTCCGCGGCCCAGCTCCCGCTCCACCTCGTATCGCCCGGCCAGCGCCACGAGCGGACGATCCCCAATCCCCGTCACGTCCATCGGCATCTTCCGTAGGAATCCGCCAGTATAGGAATGCGGGGATAGCGCCGCCAGGGCGGGGATGGCGGGCTCGACGGTACAGGTCGACGGTCAGCGCACCTGTCGCGTGGGGGGCGGCGCGACCCGTCGGAATCCGCGAATCCTCATCGGTAACCCGTGACGTCGGCGGGCTTTCCGGCCTCCTGCACCTCCACGAGATAGCGCAGGCAGTCCGGCCGCGACCCATCCACGTCGGTGAAGCCGTACTCGGCCGCCAGTTGGCCGCTCGAGAGCGACTGCCCGGTCCAGCGCGACCGGTGCGGATCGGCGGCGAGCGCGGCGACCGCGCGACCCACGTACCGCGGCGTCTCCGAGATCGCGAAGTGCGGCTCGCGCGGCGTGGCGTCGCGCCAGGTGGCCTCGGTGACGCCGTAGTGCTCGAGCATCATCTCCGAGCGCATCCACCCCGGCGTGAGCGCCACCGCGGTGCCACCCAGCGGGGCGATCTCGTGCGAGAGAGACCAGGCGAGCCGAGTCACCGACGTCTTGGCCAGATCGTAATAGGCCGAGAGCCGGTAGCGCGTGGCGTTGTACTCCGCGGTGCCGTCGGTCATCTCCACCACCAGCCCGCCCGGCCGCGCGATCAGGAGCGGGAGCGCGTAGTGGCTGGTGATGAGGTGCGTGTCCACGGCGAGCCTGAGCAGGCGGAGGCCCTTCTCGAGCGAGTGCTCCCACACCGGGGTGTTCCACTCCACGAGGAGCTCACCGCCCCAGATGTCGTTCACGAGCACGTCCAGGTGACCGTGGTCGCGCGCGATGCGCGCGACGAGCGCCTCCACCTGCGCCGGCTCGAGGTGGTCCGTGGGAACGGCGATCCCGTGACCGCCCGCCTCGCTCACGAGCGTCGCGGTATCCTCGATGGTTTCCGGGCGGTCGTACTCGGACCGGCGCTCCCGCGTGGTGCGGCCGGTGACGTACACCGTGGCGCCCGCGGCCCCGAGCTCCACGGCGATGCCGCGCCCGGCGCCCCGCGTGGCGCCGGCCACCAGCGCCACCTTACCGGTCAGCGGTCGCTCTCCGTTCGAGTGGTTCGTCATACCCGTGACCTCCTGATTGGTGGTGAATAACCAAACGATCGGTTATATATAATGACACCCCGCTCACCACCAACCCCTCCTCGCATGGCGCGACCACGCACGATCCCGGATGAGGTCCTGCTCGACGCGGCGCTCGCCGTGATGGCCCGGCAGGGGCCGGCGGGCCTCACGTTCGCGGCCGTGGCCGCCGTGACGGGGCTCGCCACCGCCACCCTGGTGCAGCGGTTCGGCTCCAAGCCGGCGCTCCTCCAGGCGGCGCTGCTGCGGGCGTGGGACCAGCTGGATGCCCGCACCGCGGCGGCCGACGCCGCCGCCCCGCCCACGGTGGCCGGCGCGGTGGAGCTACTGGTCGCGCTCTCGGTGGACTACGCCGAGGATGCCTACGCCGAGGGGCTGCTCCTGCTGCGCGAGGATCTGCGCGATCCCGCGCTCCGCGTGCGCGGGGAGCGATGGGGCGAAGCGCTCGCCGAGGCGCTCGGGCGCCGCCTGGCCGACGCCAGGGGCCCGCGGCCGGACCTGGGCCGGCTCATGGCGTCCCAGTGGCAGGGCGCGCTGCTCTGGTGGGGGTTCGCGCCGAGGCAGCCCGCGGGTGCCGCGGCCCGGGACGCGCTTCGCGCCTGGTGCGCCGCCATCGGCCGACCGCTGGCCG
>DATANT010000423.1:0-5973 GCA_036266115.1 Gemmatimonadaceae bacterium
GCAGCCGGATGCGCCCGTCCTGCCAGTTCATCGTCACCGCGAAGTCGGCCTTGTCGTTGGGATTGAACGAGAAGTTCGAGCGCACCGAGGTGCGGTTGACGTCGTTGTTGAAGAACACGCCCTGGTCGGTGTCGCGGTCACCAGAGAGGTACATCGAGTACCGGTCGCCGCCGCCCCGCAGCGTCATGGACAGGCGCGAGAGGTCGCCGACGCGCAGGGCACGCGAGTCCTCCATCATCGGGTTCTCGGTGAGCACCGTGTTCACCGGCTTTCCCTGGCAGCCCGGCCAGAGCGGATCCAGGTTGGTGGCCGAGATGGTGGCCGCCTGCTTCGCGGCATCGCACGTGGTGTAGTTCGGGGCCGGCTCGAGCATCCACTCGTTCTGGCCGCGCTCCGCGCGGAAGCCCCAGCGCAGCGCCTGCTGCCCCCGGTTCCCCTTCTTGGTGATGATCTGGATGACGCCGTTGGACGCCTCGGCGCCATACAGCGTGGCCGCGGCCGGCCCCTTGAGCACCTCGATGCTCTCGATGTCGTTGGGGTTGAGCCAGTTGAGCGCCGAGGTGACCTGGGTGGACTGCGCCAGCCCCGCGGTGCCGCCGCCGGTGGCGCTGAAGCCGCCGAGATCGGAGATGTTGTAGCGGATGCCGTCGATGTACACCGCCGGCGAGTAGCCGCTCGTGGAGCCCGCGCCGCGGATGCGGATCTCGCCGGCGGTGCCGGACGCGCCGGAGCCGGGGAGGATGGAGACGCCCGGGCTCTTGCCCTGCAGGATCTCGCTGACGTTCATGATCGAGTTCTTCTCGGTCAGGTCGGCCACGTCGATCTGCGTGATGGAGTTTCCAACCGTCCGCCGCTCCACGGCGCCGGCGGTGCCGGTGACGACCACCTGCGAGAGCTGCGTGGCCGTCGGGGAGAGCGTGAAGTCCGCGCGCGCGGTGGTGCCCGCGCTGAGGGTCAGTTGATGATCGTCGGCGCGGAAGCCAAGGCGCCGTGCGCGTATGCGATGCTCGCCGGCGGGGACGTTGGCGATGATGTACTCGCCGGCGGAGTTGGTGATGGCGCCGAGCGTGGTGCCGACGATGCCGACCTGCACGTCGGCGACGGGCCGCTGCCCTCCATTCTCGACCACACGGCCACGGACCGCCCCGGTGGACTGGGCCGCCAGGCTGTCGGGCGAGAGGAGGGCGACCACCGCCGAGGCGAATAGCAGCCTAGCGGACCGCATGAGCGTGAACCGCATTGATAGCTCCACGAAATGTGAGGGACGCCAGCGGCGGCACGCGTGGGTGCGTGCAGCTGACCGCCTCGCCACGGGGGCGTGGGGCGTCCAACGTGCCGACGCGCCGGAGAAGCGCACGTCGGAGGGCGGCAGCGTCGCCGCTGAGGCTGCTAATGCGGGGCCCAACATAGGATTGATCGGGACGTCGCGCAATCGTGACGTGACACCGACAGGGCAGCACGACAGCGAGGCCTGGCCGCCCGCCGCCGGGTGTGGCCCGAGAGCTACACCCCCGCGACCCGCCGCTTGTACTCCACGAGCGCGGCGTCCAGCCGGTCGTGCGCCGTGGTGTCGCCGGGCACGTTGTGCGAGGGGTGGATGAACAGCTTCACTCCGCGCTGGGCGAGGATCTCGGCCACCGTCGTGATGGTCATCCACACCACCGCCACGAACGCCATCGTCGACACCGGCCCCACGTTGTCCTGGTGCCCGGGCAGCGGGACCGAGGAGTCGCCCGCCGGCACCCGGGTGTCGATCACGACGTCGGCGATGTCGAACAGCGTGCACCCCGACGGGTGGCGCGGCGTGCTCCCCGCCGCCTGCGCCGCCGAGCCGGCGGCCACCACGCGCATCCCGAGCTCCCGGGCCCGCAGCGCCACGTCGATGTTCACGTTGTTGATCCCCGTGTGCGAGAAGATCCACATCGTGTCGCGCGCGTCGAAGTCGTAGCCCTTCATGATCGCCCGCCCGTAACCCTCCGCGCGCTCCAGGAAGAGGAACTGGTGGATGCCCATCTCGCCGGTGATGCGCGTGAAGAACGTGAGCGGCAGCTCCACCATGGGATGAAAGCCCACGAAGCCGCCGATGCGCGGGTACATCTCCTCCACGGGGATGGTGGCGTGCCCGCAGCCGAAGGTGTGCACCCACCGCTCGGCGGCGATGGAGTCGGCCATGAGCTCCGCCGCACGGCGGATCTCGGGAAGCTGCGTGGCCTCGATGTCGTCGATCACGGAGCGCACGTTGTCGAGCCACTGGAGAGCGAGCATCGATATCGGGTGGAGGAGAGGGAGAGGCGCCGGCCTCGATCAGCCGCCGGCGGGGAGCCCGCACGGTGCCGGCGCCACGTGCCGCGCGGGGTGCGCACTCACGCGCGGCCGCCGGCGGTGCTGGGCTGCGCCGACAGCCGGCGCGCGACGACGCCGAGCAGGGCGGCGAGCAGCACGAGCGCCGCGGGCACCAGCAGGAACGAGCCGCGCAGCCCGTAGGCGCCACCCAGCACCCCGGTGGCGTACGGCAGCAGCATGCCGCCGGTGAGCGCCATCACGATGACCACGCTGAACGCGGTGCCCGAGAGGTGCGCGTAGCGATCGCCCACGAAGCCCAGCACCACCGGGAACGTGGCGGCGAAGCCGCAACCGAGCAGGAACACGCCGAGCGCGGCGAGGGCGACCTGGCGGGTGCCCACGAGCAGCAGCGCGCCCACGAGCGCCACGCCCAGGCAGCCGAGCAGCACGCGCCCCGGCGCCGCGCGGCGCAGCAGCCGGCCCAGCGCGAGGCGGGTGAGCATCATGCCCAGCCAGTAGAGCGAGAGCAGCACCAGCGCGCGCTGGCCGGTGAGCCCCAGCTCCTCCTGGAAGTAGGTGGCCGTCCAGCCGCCCACCGTGATCTCCATCCCGCTCTCCAGAAAGAGCATGAGCCCCAGGAGCAGGAGCACCGGGTCGCGGAGCAGCCGTCCGGCGTCGGCCAGCGGGAAGCCCTGCGCCTGCTTGGGTGCGGGAAAGCGGGTGGCCACGGCGACGATGAGCGGCACCAGCACCAGCCCCCCCACCGCGGCGATGAGCGTGGAGTAGGAGAAGCGCCCCAGCAGGAGCCCGAGCGCGAACGGCACGCCCACCGCGCCGACGCCGAAGAACACGCCCAGCAGACTGAGGCCCGCGCTGCGGCCCTCGGTGCTGATGTCGGCAACCAGCGCGTTGGTGCCGCCGTTCACGATGCCGCCGCCGAACCCGATCACCGCCACCGCGGCGCGCAGCCAGCCCACGGACGGCGCGAAGGCGATGCCCTGCAGCCCCACCGCGATGAGCGCCACCGCCACCACGAGCATCCCCTTGTAGCCGCGACGGTCCACCATCGGACCGAAGACCACCGAGCCCACGAGGATGCCGAAGCTCATGAGGAGAAAGAGCGCGCCCGCATCGGCCTTGTCGATGCCGAAGCGCGCGACGAGCGACGGGAGCACCGCGCCCAGCGTGGTGAGCACGATCCCGAACGCCAGCATTCCCAGGCAGGCCACGGCGAACAGCGCGCGGCGGTGGGGGGTGGTAGCGGGTGCGGGGAGTGCGCCGCGCGCCACGGTCCGCGCGACGGTCACGTGGGCCTCGCCGGTGCGGTGAGCGGCGGTGCGGCCAGTGAGGCGACCGGCTCGCCCGGCAACGCGAGCAGCGCGAGGCGCGCGGCGCCGTACAACCCCGCATCGCCGCCCAGGGTGCTCACCACGAAGCGCGTCCGGCGCGCGGCGATCGGCTGCGCCCAGCGGGTCGCCTCGGCCTGGATCCGGTCCAGAAAGCGCGCGGCGGGGCCGAACACCCCACCGCCGAAGACGATCACCTCGGGGTTGAACAGGCTCACCAGGTTGGCCGCGGCCATTCCCCAGTAGCACACCGCATCGTCCAGCACCGCGCGGGCGAGGTGGTCCCCGAGCGCGTCGGCGGCGAACAGGTGCTCCGCGGTGAGCTCGGCGGGCGCGACGTGCCGGAGCGTGCCGGTGTAGCGTGGATCGCGATCCAGCTGCTCGCGGGCCATTCTGGCCAGGCCCGGGCCCGAGGCGTGGTGCTCGAAGCAGCCCCAATGCGCGTACGGCTCGCGGAATGGGCGGTCGAGCGCCAGCCAGCCGATGGCGCCGGCGATGTCGCCGTGGCCACGCAGCACCTGGCCGTCCACCAGGATGCCGGCGCCGATGCCGGTGCCGACGGCCATGAAGATGGCGTGCCGGGCACCGCGCGCCGCGCCCCGCCACGTCTCGCCCAGGATGTAGGCGGCGCGGTCGCTGTCGATCACCACCGCCGTTCCCTCGCCCACGGCCCGGTGCAGCTCGTCGCGCAGCGGGTAGTCGTCCCATCCGGGGATGTTGGGCGCCCAGACGGTGCCGCGATTCGCGTGGTAGATACCGGGCACCGTGACCCCCACCGCGCTGGCCGCGACCCGGCCGTCCGCACGCAACCGCGACCGCATGGCCTCGCACCGCTCGAGGAGGAGCGCGGCCACCTCCGCACCGTGACGCCGCCCCAGCGGCACGCTCTCGCGGTACAGCAGCTCGCCATCGGCCTCGAGCACGGCCGTGGCGAGCTTCGTCCCACCGAGGTCCATCGCGATGACGGGCATGAGCGCCTCGCGTCTGCGTGAGCCGGGAGCATCGGGCGCCACGATTATGCGGCCGCCCTGCCCGGTCCGCCAGATCTTCCGCCCGACGTCGGCTGGACCGTCCCCATCGGGCACTACCGGGGCGAGGTGGCGCGCCCCCGCGCCTCGCGCGGCGCTCCGCGCGCGGCCGGATCGAGCGTGGACAACAGGTAGGCCAGGTTCGCCGTGCCGTCCATGATGTGCTCGTTGGTGGAGTAGTCGCCCAGGTCGTCGTGATAGACGATGTCTCCCACGTTGAACGCGGCGTACTCGTCGGGCTGGCGCAGCTGCACGCCGCGCAGGTTGCGGAAGATCGACGCGTACACCGGCCCGTCCACCAACCCGCCGGTGAGGCCGTGCACCAACGATGGCGGCATCTCGGTATGCGGATCGCGCGGATACACGCCGTCGCGCGGGATGCCGATCACCATGGACGTGCCCCACGGGTTCGTGCCGAACAGCCAGTCGATGGCCGCCTGCTCGTGCTCGCGGAAGCGCGCGTCGCCGGTCATGCGGCGGTGGAAGCCGGCCTGCGTGGCGAACGACACCATGAGGTCGTTGGAGCACCAGATGAACGGGATGCCCACGCGGAACCCGTTGGTCGCGCGCCGCGCGACGCGCTCCAGCCCCTCGCGGTAGTATGCCGCGAGCTCCGCGCGCCCCGCGGCGTCGGAGCGCGACCAGGCCTCGTAGTGCCCCGCGTTGTGCCACGGATACCACTGGTAGTGGCGCGCGGTGTCGGCGCCCATCCACGGCGTCACCGGCTCCAGGCGCGCGTAGCCCAGGGCCTGCTGCAGGTAGCGCGGCTCGCCGGTGAGCTGGTGCAGCAGCGCCGCGCCCAGCTCCATGTCGTCCACCCAGTTGTCTTCCTCGTAGAAGTACGGCGACTTCGCCGGTGCGGTCTGGCACACGCCGGGGTAGCGCTCGCCCAACGCATAGGCGGCGATCGCCTTGCGGCGCAGCGTGTCGGCGAGCGCCGCGTCGCGCTCGCCGAGCACGCGCGCGCCCAGCGCGAACGCCGCCGCCATCTTGCCGGCGGTGGACGCGTAGCCCGTGGAGCGGTTCCGGTTGCCGAGGAGCCCCTGTGGCCGGCCGGTGCACGGATACACCGGGCGCGGCCCGCCCTTGCCCCAGCCGTAGTCCGAGCTGTCGGTGGTGATGAGGTCGAAGAACTCGTGATCGCGGTCGTCCCCGAGCTGGTTGAACATCGTGCTGTCGTCGGGATACATGCGCGACAGCCAGTCCAGGCCGTGCCGCGCCTCGTCCAGCACGTCGGGCACGCCGTTGGCCCCCGGCAGCCCGCGCGCATCGTTCGCGTCGGCGAAGGCGCCGGGCGCGTCGCGGTAGGCGGCCAG
>DATANT010000424.1:0-3414 GCA_036266115.1 Gemmatimonadaceae bacterium
GCATACTGGTGAACTTCGAGTATGCGCCAGGGCAGACCTACGACCGGGAGCTGGAGCCGTACGCGATCGAGGACGGCGAGCTGATCGCCTACTCGTACCTGCGAGACGAGTTCCGTACCCTCGCGCTGGCGGACATCCGCCGGATCGAGGTGACGCCCCGTAGCTTCGAGCCTCGACGGCCCATCGATCTCTGATGGCCGCCGCGGGCCGGTGCTCGGCCCGCGATCCCGCCCGTCCGGCAGCCCGCGGGTGGAGGAGGCTGGGACCTCCGCCTTCGCCCGCGAACTCGCGCCCCCGCACGACGCCCTACCCGGCGTCGCACGGGGGCGCGGTGCATCACGCGGCTGGGGCGGTGCGTGTCGCCGCTTCTGCCGTCGTCCGGAGTGCGCGTTTCCACGATCCATTCCAGGAGCCTTCGTGATCCGTCTGAGCGCAGTCGCGGCCACCGCGGCGCTCGCCGTGCTCGCCGCCCAGGCTGGCGCGCAGGGCATGCCGCCCATCGCCCATGAGAAGTACACGCTGCCCAACGGCCTCGAGGTGATCCTGCATCAGGATCACTCGGTGCCGCTGGTGGCCGTGAACGTGTGGTATCACGTGGGCTCGGGCGACGAGGAGAAGGGCCGCACGGGGTTCGCGCACCTGTTCGAGCACATCATGTTCATGGGCTCCGAGCACGTGCCGGTGGGCGCCTTCGACCAGTGGCTGGAGAGCGCCGGCGCGAACAACAACGGCTCCACCAATCAGGACCGCACCAACTACTACGAGTGGATGCCGTCCAACGCGCTCCCGCTCGCGCTCTGGCTCGAGGCGGACCGCATGGGCCACCTGCTGCCCACCATGGACCAGCCCAAGCTGGACCTGCAGCGGGACGTGGTGAAGAACGAGCGCCGCCAGAGCTACGACAACGTGCCGTACGGGCGCGCCTACGAGACGATCCTCGCCGCGCTCTACCCGGCGAGCCACCCGTACTCGTGGCCCACCATCGGCTCCATGGCGGATCTCTCGGCGGCGTCGCTGGACGACGTGAAGCAGTTCTTCAGCACCTACTACGCGCCCAACAACGCGACCATCGCCATCGCCGGCGACTTCGTGCCCGATTCGGCCCGGGCGTGGGTGGCTCGCTACTTCGGCGGCATTCCTCGCGGTCCGACCATGCCGGCGCGACCGCAGCCACCAGCGGTGGTGGTGCCGCGCGACACCTTTCTGGTGATCGAGGACGCGGTGCAGCTCCCGCGCCTCTACGCCACGTGGCCCTCGGCGAAAGCGTTCGCCCCGGATGACGCCGCGCTCGATCTGCTGGCCTACACCCTGGCGGGCGACAAGAACTCGCGGCTCTACAAGCGCCTCGTATACGACATGCAGGTGGCCCAGGACGTGAGCGCCCGCCAGGTGAGCGGCCGGCTGCAGGGCATGTTCATGGTGGTGGTGACCCCCAGGCCGGGCCACACGCCCGCCGAGATGCAGCGACTGCTGGACGAGGAGCTGGCTCGGGTGAGCCGCGAGGGAATCACGGCGCGCGAGTTGGAGCGCGCGCAGAACACCTTCCAGGCGCAGATGCTGGACAACCTGGCCGGCGTGCTCGGCAAGGCCGACCAGCTCAACTTCTACAACTACTTCGTGGGCACCCCCGACTACGTGCGGCAGGACGCCGAACGCTATCAGCGCGCCACCGCGGCCGACGTGCAACGCGTGGCGGGCCAGTATCTGGGCCGGCCGCGGGTGACGCTCACCGTGGTGCCACAGGGCAAGAAGGATCTCATGGTGACCGGAGGAGCCCAGTGATGCCGTCCATGCTCGCGCGCCCGGGCCATCGCCTGGGCCTCATCGCCGTGCTCGCCGTGTCCGCAGCGGCCTGCGCGCGCTCGGCGCAGCAGACGCCCGGCCCGCTACCGCGCACCGCGCCGGCAGCAGATTCCGCGCGTCGTGATTCCCTGCGCCGCGATTCCGTACGCGCCGACACCACGCCACCGCCGGCGCTCATGGCCGCGGCCGCACTGGACATCTCGCACCCGCCGGCCCTCAGTGCGCCCGCCGAGCTGCGCCTGGCTCCCATCACCGAGCGCACGCTGCCCAACGGGCTGCGGCTGCTGGTGGTGGAGCAGCGTGAGCTGCCGGTGGTGGACATGCTGCTGCTCGTGCGCACCGGCGGCGAGGCCGATCCCGCGGCGCGGTCCGGTCTCGCGACGCTCACGGCGTCGCTGCTGGACGAGGGCACGACCACGCGCGATGCGCTCGGCATCGCCGACCAGGCGGCCTACCTGGGCGTGGGTCTTGGAACGAGAGGCGGCTGGGACCAGGCCACGGTCTCGCTGCATGCACCCACCGCGCGGCTGGACAGCGCGCTGGCGCTGTTCGCCGACGTCGCCCTGCGGCCGTCCTTTCCGGGCAAGGAGCTGGAGCGGCTGCGACAGGAGCGGCTCACCGAGCTGGTGCAGCTCAGGGACCGTGCGCCGGCGATCGCCGACCGCGCCTTCGCGAGCGCGGTGTACGGCAGCGAGCATCCGTACGGGCGCCCGCTCAACGGGACGCAGGCGAGCACGAAGGCCATCACGCGCGCCGACGTGCAGCGCTACTACGAGACGTACTACCGTCCCAACAACGCCACGCTCATCGTGGTGGGGGACGTGCGCGTGGACGATCTCGAGCGGCGCGTGACGCAGCTCTTCGGCGGTTGGGCGCGCCGGGACGTGCCGCGCGTTGCCGCCGGCGCCGCGCCAGCATCCGCCGCCACCACGATCTACGTGGTGGACAAGCCGGGGGCGCCGCAGTCGTCCATCCGCATCGGCGGAGTGGGCGTCGCGCGCGCCACCGACGACTACTTCCCGCTGCAGGTGATGAACACCATTCTCGGGGGCTCGTTCACCAGCCGCCTGAACCAGAACCTCCGCGAGACCCGCGGCTTCACGTACGGCGCCGGCTCGGGCTTCGCCATGCGGACCATGGCCGGCCCGTTCACGGCGCGGGCCGAGGTCACCGGCGCCAAGACCGACTCGTCGCTCATCGAGTTCATGAAGGAGCTGCGCGCCATCGCCGACACCGTGCCGCAGGCGGAGCTGGAGAAGGCGAAGCGCTATCTCGTGCTGCAGCTGCCAGGGAGCTTCGAGTCCACGCGCGACATCGCGGGCGAGCTCGTGCCGGTGGCCCTCTACGGGCTGCCGCTGGACTACTACGACGACTACTCGGCGCGCGTGCAGGCGGTGACGCAGGCCGACGTGCAGCGGGTGGCGCGGAAGTACCTGAACCCGGCCGCATTCACCATGGTCGTGGTGGGCGACCGCGCGGCCATCGCGCCGGCCATCGAGGCGGCAAAGCTGGGACGCACGGTGCCCCTGGAGCTGCCGCCGCAGTGATCGAGGCGCCGCGGGAGCACCGGCCCGCCGCGGCGGTGGCCTGCGGCGTGCGTTGGTGACGGAG
>DATANT010000425.1:0-12919 GCA_036266115.1 Gemmatimonadaceae bacterium
CGCGGGTGGCTGGCCGCCCGATGCGCCGACCCTGGTTCCTTCCATGAGGCTCGCGATGGTCTCGTTTCCGTTCTCCGGCGGCGGCTCGCTCACCGCGTTCACCGCGCTCACCGCGCTCGCTCTCGTCACGTTCCCGTTCCCGCCCGCCGAGTCAGACCCCGGGCCGGCGGTGGATTCGCTGATGGCCGCCTACGCCCAGCCCGGCCAGCCCGGGGCGAGCATCGTCGTGATTCGTGACGGCCGCGTGGCGTACGCCAAGGGGTACGGCCTGGCGGAGGTGGAGACCAACCGCCCGGTGACGGTGGCGACCAACTTCCGCCTGGCGTCACTCTCCAAGCAGTTCACGGCCACCGCGGTGATGCTGCTGGAGGCCGACGGGAAGCTGGCCTACGACGACTCGATCGCCGCGCTGATCCCGGAGCTGCCCGCCTACGCCCGGGGCGTCACCGTGCGGCACCTGCTGAACCATACCTCGGGGCTGCCAGACTACGAGCGCTTCGTCCCCGACACGCAGACCACGCAGGTGCTCGACCGCGAGATTCCGGGGCTCATCGCGCGGGCCGCGGACACGCTGTTCCCGCCGGGCACGCGATACGCCTACAGCAACACCGGCTACGCGCTGCTGGCGCTCGTGGTGGAGCGCGTGAGCGGCCAGCGCTACGCGGACTTCCTGCAGGCGCGCATCTTCAGGCCGCTCGCGATGACGGGCACGCTGGCGCGCGAGGACGGGCGTGCCGCCGTGCCGCACCGTGCCTACGGCTACCGCGTGGACTCCACCGGCGTGCGACGCACGGACCAGAGCAGCACGAGCGCCGTGCTCGGCGACGGCGGGATCTACTCGTCGGTGGCGGATCTCACGAAGTGGGACGCAGCGCTGGAGCGCCACACGCTGGTGAGCGCCCAGGCGCAGCTGCTCGCCTGGACGCCGCCCGTGCTGCCCGGTGGCGCGAGCGCGGAGTACGGCTTCGGGTGGTTCGTGGACCAGCACCGCGGCACCATGCGCCTCAGACACCATGGCGAGAGCCGGGGGTTCACCAACGCCATCCTGCGCTACCCCGAGCGCCGGCTCACGGTGGTGGTACTCACCAACCGCACCGGCGGCGCGCCCTGGGACCTCGCGCAGAAGGTGGCGGACACGTATCTGGCGCGCTGAGCCCAGACGCGACACGGCCGGCCGGGGCAGCGCGGCCCCGGCCGGCCGTGTCGATCGTATCCGCCGGCGACGCTACTTCACGCTCAGCGTCACCCCGCCCGCGCGCTCCTGCGCGCGCAGGTTGGCCATCAGATCCTCCAGCGGCAGCGGGTCGAACTCGCCGGCCAGGAAGTCCCGGATCTCGAGCACCGTGCGGCCCTGCGCGAGCAGCAGGGCGAGCTCCGCGTTCATGTGCTGCGGCACCCGGGCCATCGCCAGGCGATCCGCCTCGTTCCGGGCCGCCGGCCCGCGCTGGCCGGCTGGGGGCGCGATGCGCGTCACCACGGTGCGCGCGGCCTGACGCTCGGCCTCCGTCTGCGCGGGCTCGGTGGCCGGTGCGCCCAACAGGCCGGCGGCAATGCGATACGCCGCCGTCACCTCCTTCTGCATCACCGCGGCGCGCTGATCGATGAGCGCGGCCAGCGGCGCCAGCGTCTTCTTCCCCTGCTCGGGGCGCGTGAACAGCGTGCTGGCCGTCATCAGCACGGCCTTCTCGATCTCGGCCTGATGGCGCACCGCCACCTTCGCCTCCTTGTACGCCGTCACGAGCTCCGCGGCCGAGGTGGCGTCGGCGAGATACGCGAGCCCCTTGCGCTGGTTGGCGCCCAGCCGCTCCGCGCCACGCCCGAACGACTCGTTGGCCACCTTGTACGCCATCGCGTCGTCCGCCGAGGCGAGCACCGTCATGGCGCCGATGCCCACCACCGCGGCGCGCTTGAACTGCGTGGGATCGAGCTTGTCGGGGGTGTCCTGCGACGAGTGGTACCACGGATCCGGCCAGGTGATGAACATCACCGAGGGGATGCCGCGCTGCATGTACGCCACGTGGTCGCTGGCGCCGTAGTGCTTGTCGATCTTGATGTAGAACGGATCGCGGCTGCCGTTCTGCGAGAGCAGCGGCCACGACATGGCGTAGCCGTTCGCGCGGAAGCGCACGCGCTCGCGGTTCGTCTCCGCCACCGTCTCCATGAAGCTCTGCGCGATGTCGTTCAGGAACGTGGGGAAGGTGTCCGGCGTGCGGTGCAGCACCCAGAAGCTGCCGCTGGCCGCGAGCCCGATGCCTTCCATGTCGAAGTTGAGATCGGCCACCGCGCGCTTCTCCACGTCGGGGTGGGCGTCCAGCCAGGCATACGTGCCGCTGAACTCCGGCACCCACAGGAAGTGGATGGTGCGCTTGGGCCGCGGCAGCAGCCCCTGCTCCACCAGCCGCAGGTAGGCGCGCCCCATCTCCAGGGTGAGGCCCACGCCGGAGTTGTCGTCGTTGGCGCCCTGCTTGATGTAGCCCTCGTACAGGTGCGCCGAGACGAACACCACCTGGTCGGTGCTGCCGTCGCCCGGGATCGTGGCGTGCACCACCTCCAGCTCGCCCGGGAACGTCTTCGCGTCCACCACCGAGCGGATCATCACCCGGTCGCCGCGGTCGATGCGGGTGACCAGATCGAGGCCCACGCGCGGCGAGAGTGACCAGGCGAAGCCGCCGGCCGCGCCGTTCGGCCCTTCGGCGGCGATGCTCTGCGAGAGCATGGCGTCGGGGCGGTCCACGAGGCGCAGGTTGTTGTAGCTGAGCACGCCCACCGCCCCGCGCTCGAACACGCCGAGCCGCTGCAGCACCGCGGTGCTCGCGCTGCCGAGGACGATCTTGCCGCGCACGTCCTTGCCCGCGTAGTCCTCGGCGCGCCCGCCGTTGCCGACGTTCACCACCTCGGCGGTGACATCGCCGGTGAGCGATCCCGAGGCCAGCGCCACCGGGGTGTCGTAGATGTCGAACAGCTTGCGCGGCGCCGGGCCCTGGAGCCAGAGCTGCCCCACCGTCGGCTGCCAGTCGGCGCGCTGCGTGGGGAACGACTCCACGCTGACGGTGCTGAAGCCGTACTCCTTCGCCAGTCGCTCCACCACGCGGCTCTCGTGGAAGTTGGCGTTGGGGCCGTAGTCGGACAGCGGATGCACGCGCTGGTAGGCGACCTGGTCGAGGACGTTGTGCTGCGCGCGCTCGCCGGAGGCCTCGTTGGCGATGGCGTTCAGCTGAGCCCAGTTGAGCAGGGTGCGGTCTTCCCGCTCCTGCGCTCCGGCCGGCTGCACTGCAGCGACGGCCAGCCCGACGGTGACCAGCTGCGCCAGACCAAACTTCCTCATGTATGAACCTCTGTAGGTGGGGACGGGGATCAGGGAGCCGCCGGACGAGTCCGGTTGCTCTCCTGTCCTGCAGACGCGCGAGGGAGGCGGGACGTTGAGGGGGCACGGATGCGCGTCGTCCACTCCGCCATCGCGCCTTGCGAGCGGCATGACGGTCGAGTCATTCCGCGCGAGCGAGCCGTCAGCGGGGCGTGGCCACTCGGGTCAGGCGGCGGTGGCGCGTCGTGCGTTCGTCTGCCCGCGGGACGGAGCGTTCTCTGTTATCCGCAGGAGCGAGTCGTCCGCAGGGCGGCGAGCGAGTGTGGGGATCGTCGTCCCGTCTCGTGATGCGCCGTTGCCGCCGTGCTCAGCGCCCAGCGGTCGAGCCGTCGCGAGGGAGAGCGATCCCGACACTCGCTCTGCCTTCGGCAGCGCTCCCGCGGGATGACAGCCTGGACTGGCCCCGCCGTCGGCGCGCCGACGATCGTGCGCGATACGGTCTCGGTGATCGACGTCGAGGCCGAGCGGGTGGTGGCCATCATGCTGCTGGATGCGCGGCCGGCGACGTCGCCTTCTCGCCCGATGGCCGCTGCGCGTACGCGTCCAGCGAGGTGGGGGGGCAGCGAGGCGCAGGTGGACGTGCGCGAGTATCGGGTGATCGCGCGCGCCCTGGTGGGCACCGGCGAGGAGAAGCTGGTGGGAGTGGTGGTCTCGCCCGACGGGCGTCGGGCCTACACCGCCAACGGGCTCACGAATGATGTCTCGGTGGTGGAACTGTCGGCGCTACAAGTGAGTAGCACCATACGGGTCGGAACGCGGTCGTGGGGAGTGGCCGTGGTGCGATGACGTGGGCGAATGAAGCCCGAGCGCGTCGCGCCGCCTGTTCCGCCGCGCCGCCGTCTCGAGTCGGCCATCCGGGCCCATCGGTGTCATACGCCGCTAGCGAGCCCGGCAATGCCACATTCCGGTAAATCCTGGCGCGCAATTGTGATCTCCGTCACCGCGCGCTTCCCAGGATACGGACACTGTCGCATACCTTCAACACCACCGTTTTTCTGCTGTCTCCGAGTGCCGCCGCCGGCACCATCACCGAAGCATTCGCTCGCTGCTGATCATGTCCCTTGGGCAACGCGTTTCCTGAGCGTTGCCAACCGTCGCATACGCCCATGACCGGGCGTCGCCGTCCCGTTCCCCAACCGAAGCTGCCGTGTCCGCCACCATCCAGCCTCGCATCACCGGTCCCTACGGTGAGCCCGCCGTGCCGTACGCGCGTGCCGCTGCCGCGGTTCCGGAACGCCCCGCCATCGACCCGCTGCGCGGCAGCTTCGCCGAGTTCGCGCGGCCCTCGGGGCCCGACCTGATGTCGCGCACCACGGCCCTCCTTCCGTGGATCGAGGCCCGCCGCGATGCCCACCTCTGGCCCTACGGCCGGGCGGTCTCCAACGCGCCGGGGCCGGTCACGCGTGCCGAGGGCGACTCGTTTCAGATGCGCGAGGGCCTCAACTTCGCCACCCAGGACTATCTCTCCCTGGGCTCCCACCCGGCGGTACTGGAGGCCGCGGAACACGCGCTGCGCCACTACGGCGTGCACAGTGGCGGCTCCTCCGCCATCCAGGGTCGCTCCGACAGCTCCCTCGCGCTGCAACGGGAGCTGGGCGACGCGCTGCAGGCGGAGCACGTCGTGCTCTTCTCCACCGGCTGGGGCGCGGCCTTCGGCGCGGTCACCGCGCTCGTGCGTCCGGACGACCACGTGGTGATGGACCGGCTCGCGCACGCCTCGCTCCAGACGGGCGTTGCCGCCGCCACCAGCAATGTCACCCGCATCGCGCACCTGAGCGTCGACTCGCTCCGCCGCGCACTCGTCGAGATCCGCGCCGGCGACACGAGCAATGGCATCCTCGTCATCACCGAGGGGCTGTTCTCCATGGACTCCGACTCGCCGGACCTGCGCGCCATGCAAGCGGTCTGCCGCGAGTATCAGGCGACGCTGCTCGTGGACGTGGCGCACGACTTCGGCTCGCTCGGACCGGGCGGCACGGGACACATCGGGCGCGAGGGGATGCTCGGCGAGATCGACATCGTGATGGGCTCCTTCTCCAAGACCTTCGCGTCCAACGGCGGCTTCGTGGCGTCGCGCCACCCCGGCGTGCGCTCCTACGTGGAGGTGTACGGCGGCCCGCACATGTTCTCCAACGCGCTGTCGCCCATCCAGGTCGCCACGGTGCGCGAGACGCTGCGCATCGTCCGCTCGCCAGAGGGCGATCAGCGGCGCGCCTCGCTCTTGAACGCCGTGGGCGTCCTTCGCGAGGCGCTCGCGGAGTACGGCCTCGAGTGCCTCGGCGATCCGTCGGCGGTGGTGCCGGTGCTCATCGGGCAGACGGCCGTGGCCCGCGTGGCCAGCGGCGGCGTGCTGCGGCGCGGGCTGTTCGCGGCCCTGGTGGAGTTCCCCGCGGTCGGCATCCGCGCCGCGCGCTTCCGGATGCAGGTGCAGGCGGGTCACACGCCGGACCAGGCCCGGGAGGCCGCGCGGCTGCTCGCCGAGTCCGTGGCCGAAGCCCGCGAGGCGCTGGAGCGCACCGCGCCGGCCGAGCGCCGGGACGACGAGCGCACGAGGCTGCGCGCCGGCTGAGTCATCATGTCGCACGGGCAAAGACCGTCCGGTGCGGCGATGTGGCACGAAACGAAGCGGCGGGTGCCAGTGGCACCCGCCGCTTCGTTTCGTGCACCTGCAGTTGTTCGCCCTCGTCGCGCTTTACAGCTTTACAGCTGCTCCGCGCGGCGGCGGCGGACGCTCACCAGCCACAGCACGCCCATGCCCGTGGCGAGGAGGAGGTAGGTGGACGGCTCCGGAATGACCGCAGCCTCCTCGATGACGAACTCCGCCGAGAAGCTGACCGGCAGCGTGCCGCCCGAGTTCACCGCGTTGAACACCTGCGCCGGCGTCTGCCCGGCGAACTGCGCCGTGAATACGCCATTGAAGTTGTGGATGGTGGCACCGAAATCACCACCCGTCACCGTCCCGAAGATACCGAAGAATCCCGCAGTGCCGACCGGGGTGCCGACGAGCGAGAGCGGCCCGAACGCGTTACCCGCGGGGGCGCCGGTGATGGTGAAGCTGTAGCCCCCGATCACCAGGAACGGATCGACTGGCAGGCCAATCACGTTGGTGTTGTCGATCGTGAGGTCCTGGATGACGCCCTGCGTCACGTCAGCCTCGATCTCCGGCAGGAACACCCCGTTGACGGTTTCCTTCGCCGTGACGCTTCCCGTCGGAGTACCGCCGACCGTGCCAACCAGGAAGTCGATGAACAGTTGCGACCCGCCTGATTCCGGCACGTCGAACAGGTTCGCCGACCCCGTGAAGTTGAGGCGGTCCTGGGCCTGCGCGGTCGTCACTGGGGCCGCGAGGGCCCCGAGTGTCAGGGTCCCGACCGCGACAGCCGTGGCAGCGAACGAACGGCACATCTCCAGCGAACGTCTCATTTAGGCCTCCTCCTCATTACGTGGGGTGCATCCATGCACGCTTTTGCCATACTCCGCCCCATGCGCAGTGATGGATCCCGCAGCCTGCAACCCGCCTCCCTCTCTCGCGCGACGAGCGCCACTCGCGCGAGAGCTCGGAGCACCCCCCTTCCTCATGGAGAGTGGATCGCTGCCTCAATCCCACTCTCCCTCGAGGCGAACTCCGACGCCTGGCCATGCGCAGTTTTCGTGCCCTGAAGCAGCGTTCGCTTCCGTTCTTCGTGGGCTCAGAGCGCGATGTCGTCGGGGCATCGCGACGAGCACGAGAGAGACGGGCGCGAAGTGCTCCACCGCGCAACGCGTCGGACGTCGGGTGTGCACACCGACGATGGCCAGCATAACAAACGGCGCCGCTGTTGCGCAATGCTACGCCGCCTGCTTCGCTCATCCATTACGCGCCGTTCGTCAGACGAGCCAGCTCATACGCTCGAGCTCGGCATCCGACTCACTGCGCCAATCAGGCGGAAACCGCGTCACGCACCGGATGGCGTGATCCGACATGAAGATCAGCACCGGCGTGCTCGACCCGTCGACCCGCTCCCGCATCTCCACCCATGCGCTCCACTTCTGTCCCGCACCATCGCTGAATCGTCGCAACTCTCCCCGTCCCGTCTCCTGACGCGGCTCATCCATAGACTCTCCTCCAATGACGCTCACGCGGCAACGTCGCCGCCGAGATTCCTGGTCGCGCGAGAGTGCACGGAACGTGCGCCGGATCACCAGGCGCCACGAATTCACCGGACGACGGCGCGGCCTACGTGGACGACCGCCCGTAATAGCCGTGGATGGCGGCCGTGATGGTCGCCTGCTCCACCTGTGCGCGCGCCGCCGAGCGGCTGCGGCTGTCCCGCCAGGGAAAGACGCGCGCCACCATCTCCTTCGCCTTGCGCACGCAGTACTCCGGCGGACGTGCGTCGGCTGCGCATGCCGCCCCGAACGCGTATGCGATGCTCAGCAGGCGCGGCATGGGCAACTCGGGATCGGCCAGCGCTCCCGCGAAGTCATTCACGGCCTCGGCGAACGGCGTCCGATGGGACGGGCTCCCCACCGCCGGATCCTGGCCGGTGCGAGGGTGGGAGCGCACGGGGAGGGAGTGCTCAGGGTGCATCGGCCGACCGCGTGGAGATGAGGAGGACGGGCGGGCCCACTGGATGAGCTCGCTAGCTCGGCGGGTGTGCCGGCCGGTACCCACGGGACAGTCGCTCGCGTGAGGCCGGCTCTCGGGCATCAGCGCACGGACCTCGGGAGCGCCCCGCGAGTCACCACCCGCAGCGCCACAGCTCGCCAGGCCGTATATCAGTCGCGTCGCCGATGGCGCATCGGCACCCGAGTCCTCTCTGTCCTCCCATTCCCCCGCCCGCGGGGTCGCCCCGACGAGGAGTTCCAACGCCATGCTCATCCGCCACGCCATCGTGGTGACGACGGCCTCGCTCTTCGCCGGGGCCGTCGCTCCGGCGGTAGCCACCGCCCAACTGGGCGTACAGCCGGAGCGGAACGCGCCCACCACCTACGCCATCACCAACGCGCGCATCGTGCCGGTAGCCGGGCCCGCGCTGGAGCGCGGCACGATCGTGATCCGTGACGGCATCATCACCGCCGTGGGCGCGGGGGTGGCCGTGCCGGCCGACGCGCGCGCCATCGAGGGCAGCGGTCTCACCGTCTATCCTGGCTTCATCGAGGCATTCGGCAGCCTGGGCATGCCAGCGGCGTCCGGCCAGGGCGGCGCTCGCGGCGGTCCTCCCGCCACGGGAGGGCCGCCACGAGCGCCGGCGCCAGCCGCCGGCGCCCCCAACTCCCTGCGTCCGGTGGGCCAGCAGCCCGAGCTCCTCGCGCTCGACCTGCTGCGCCCGGAGGCGGACGACATCGCCGCCGCGCAGGGAGCCGGCTTCACCGCCGCGCTCACGGCGCCCGGCTCGGGCATCTTCGCGGGCCAGTCCGCGATGATCAGCGTGCGCGACGGCGCTGCCCAGGAGATCCTCGTGCAGTCGCCGGTGGCGCTCCACATCGGCTTCTCGTCGGGTCGCGGCTTCGGTGGCGGCTATCCCACGTCGGTGATGGGCGTGTTCGCCGTGCTACGGCAGACACTGCTCGATGCGCAGCACTACGGCGCCGAGACGGCGGCCTACGCGGCCAACCCGCGCGGCCGGACCCGGCCGGCATACGATGCGTCGCTGGCCGCGCTGCAGCCGGTGCTCGCGCGCCGCGTACCGGTGGTGATGACGGCCAATACGCAGCGTGAGATCGAGCGCGCGCTGGACCTCGCCCGGGAGTTCAACCTGCGCGCGGTGATCGCCGGCGGTCAGGAGGCGCACCTGGTCGCCACGCGGCTCAAGGCCGAGGACGTGCCGGTGCTGCTCTCGGTAGACTTCCCGCGCGCGCCCGGTACCCGCTCGCCCGATGCCGACCCCGAGCCGCTGCGCGTGCTGCGGGACCGCGTTGAGGCGCCGCGCTCCCCAGCCCTGCTCGCCGACGCCGGCGTGCGCGTAGCGCTGCAGTCCGGCGGCGGCTACGGCCGCTTTCTGGAGAACGTGCAGCGCGCGGTGGAGAGCGGTCTCTCGCGCGACCAGGCCATCCGAGCGCTCACCCTCGCGCCCGCGCAGATCCTGGGCGTCGCCGACCGGGTGGGCACCATCGAGACCGGCAAGGTGGCCAACCTCACGCTCGTGCGCGGCGACGCGTTCGCCCGCGGCGCGCGCGTGGCGCAGCTGTTCGTGGACGGCCAGCCGGTAGAGGTGCGGGCGACCGGCACCGGTGGCGACCGGTCCGCCGACGCGGCCATCGCCGGCACCTGGACGGTCACCGTCACGCTGGACGGCAGCGAGCGCGCGGTGACGCTCGGGCTGCAGCAGACCGGCAACCAGCTCCGCGGCACCCTGCAGGGGGCGCTCGGCACCACGCGCATCGGCACCGGCACGGTGGGCGCGGACGGTGAGTTCCGCTTCACGGCATCCGTGACACTGCCGGACGGCACGGAGGAAGCCACCTTCAGTGGCACGCTCACGGGCAACGCGATGCGCGGCACCGTGACCATCGTGGGCCACGACCCCGGCACCTTCGTGGGCACGCGGCCCAGCGCCGGACCGGGCGCGCAGTCGCCGCCACGCCCGCGGCAGCGCTGAGGCCCGACCACCATGCCCATCTCCCGTCCATTCCCGGAGCTCTCGATGAAGACCATGCTCGTCGCCGGCGGCGCGCTCGCGCTGCAGGCGCTCGCGGCCGGGGCCCAGCAGCCCGCGGCCCGCGACGCCGCGCCCGCGACGCTCATCCGGAACGCGACCGTGCTCACCATCACGAAGGGCACGCTCGAGAACACCGACGTCCTGCTGCAGCGCGGCAAGATCGCGCGCATCGGGCCGAACATCACCGCGCCGGCCGGCACGCAGGTGATCGACGCCACCGGCAAGTTCGTCATGCCCGGCATCATCGATCCGCACTCGCACCTCATGTCCGACGGCATCAACGAGGGCACGCTCTCGGTGACGTCGATGGTGCGCATCCAGGACGCGCTCGATCCCACCGCGGTGAGCATCTACCGCGCGCTCGCCGGCGGCGTGACCACCATCAACATCCTGCACGGCTCCGCGAACACCATCGGCGGGCAGAACGCCACGGTGAAGCTCAAGTACGGCCAGGAGGTGCGCGACATGCTGTTCCCGGGCGCGCCGCCGGGCATCAAGTTCGCGCTCGGCGAGAACGTCACGCGCAAGAGCCGGCAGGATGTCGCCCGCGCCATGGGCCAGCCGATGCGCTACCCGGCCACGCGCATGGGGCAGGAGGAGGTGCTGCGCGACGCGTTCGTGCGCGCGCAGGATTACAAGCTGCGGTGGGACGACCACCGGGCGCGCGTGGCGCGCGGAGACCGGGGCGCCGTGCCGCCGCGCCGCGACCTGGAGCTCGATCCGCTGGTGGAGGTGCTGGAAGGCAAGCGCCTGGTACACGCGCATACCTACCGCGCCGACGAGACACTGATGCTCCTCACGCTGGCGAAGGAGTTCGGCTTCACGGTGAAGACGCTGCAGCACGGGCTGGAAGGCTACAAGATCGCGTCGGAGATCGCCGCCGCGGGCACGGGGCTCTCCACCTTCACCGACAGCTGGTCGTACAAGATCGAGGCGTACGACGCCATTCCGTACAACGCCGCGATCCTCATGCGGCACGGCGTGCTGACCACGATCAACTCCGACTCGGACGAGCGCATCCGCCGGCTCAACATCGACGCGGCCAAGCTGGTTCGCTACGGCGGCCTGACGGAGGAGGAGGCGCTGCGCACCATCACCTACAACGGCGCCGAGCAGCTCGGCGTGGCGCAGCGGGTGGGATCCATCGAGGTGGGCAAGGACGCCGACGTGGCCATCTGGAGCCAGCACCCGCTCAGCGTCTACGCCAACGTGGAGACGACGTTCATCGACGGGGAGATCTACTTCGACAAGCAGCGCGACCATGCCCGGCGGCAGCAGGTGGCGCGCGAGCGCGCCGAGCTGCTGCGCGCCGATTCCGCGAGCGCCGCCCCGGCGCGCCCCATCGTGCCATGAGAGGATCACAAGCCATGACCCTGTTCCCCCGCGCCGGGGCGGCCTTCACCGCGCGCTGCCCGGCACGCGCCACGCTCACGCTGCTGGCGGCGGCCACGCTCCTCCCGCTCGGCGCCGGTACGGCGGCCGCGCAGCTCGGCTCCTACAACGCGCCGCCCGGCCCGGCCGGCGTCTACGCCATCCGCAACGCGCGCCTCGTGGTGGTGAGTGGCCCCACCATCGAGAACGGCACCATCGTGATCGGCCGGGATGGGAGGATCCAGGCGCTGGGCGCCAACGTGCCCGTGCCAGCCGACGCGCAGACCATCGACGGCACCGGGATGACCGTGTACCCGGGGATGATGGACGCCGGCACCACGCTCGGGCTGGCCGAAATTCCGCAAGGCGCCGCCGCCACCATGGACGTCGCCGAGCTCGGGTCGTTCAACCCCAACGTGCAGGCGTTCTTCGGCATCAACCCGCACAGCGCGCACGTGGGCGTCACGCGCGTGGTCGGGGTGACGCATGTGGTCTCGCGCCCCACCGGCGGCATTCTCTCGGGACAGGCCGCGCTCATCAACCTCGCGGGCGACACGCCGCAGCAGATGGCGCTGGCGCGGAGCGTGGCCCTCGTCGTGAACCTGCCGCGCGCCGGCTTCGCGGGGCGCGGGTTCGGGGGCGGCGGGCAGGCGGCCACCAGCACGCAGGACGCCGAGCGCATGCGCGCCCGGCAGCTCGACTCGCTGCGGCAGATGCTGCGCGACGCGGCGGCCTACGCGACGGCGCACGAGGCATTCGCGAAGGACGCCGCCCTGCCTCGCCCGGCGCGCGACGTGGTGCTCGCCGCGCTGGGACCCGCGATGCGCGGGGAGGTGCCCGTGATCTTCACCGCGGATCGCGCCGGCGACATCCGCGCCGCACTCGACTTCGCGCGCGACGAGAAGCTGAAGGCCATCATCCTCGGCGGGCGCGAGGCGCCCGCGGTGGCCGAGCGGCTCCGGCAGCAGGACGTGCCGGTGGTGCTCACCGAGGTGCTGGCCCTGCCCTCGCGCGAGGACGACCCGTACGACGTGAACTTCTCCACCCCCGCCACGCTGGCCGCGGCCGGCGTGCGCTTCGCCATCTCGTCCGGCAACGACGGCTCCTCGGCGCGCGACCTGCCCTACGTGGCCGGCATGGCGGCGGCGTTCGGGTTGTCGAAGGAGGAGGCGCTGAAGGCGGTGACGCTGTACCCGGCGCAGATCTTCGGCGTGGGGGACCAGCTCGGGTCGCTGCAGGTGGGCAAGGTGGCGAACCTGGCCGTGCTCACCGGGGACATGCTGGAGGCCACGAGCGATACGAAGGCGTTGTTCGTGGGCGGGCGGCCCGTGCCGCTATCGTCGAAGCACACGTACCTGAACGAGATGTTCAAGGACAGGCCGTAGGGCGGCGGGCGGCGCGTCATGAACGACACGAAGGGCGATCACCAGTCAGTGATCGCCCTTCGTGCATCCGTGCCCGGTGGTGCTCGACGACTCGGCCGCGGCCCCGCCTACGGCCGCACTCGTGACAATGCCGGTCGCGTGCCCTCGAGCTGCAGCGA
>DATANT010000426.1:0-13718 GCA_036266115.1 Gemmatimonadaceae bacterium
CCCCGTCATGCCCACGTAGCCCACCGTGCGGCCGATCTCCACCGACGTGCCGCGCCGCACGCCGCGCGCGAAGCCGCGCAGGTGCGCGTAACGCGTGACGTAGCCGTTGGGATGCCGGATGTCGATCACGTTGCCGTAGCCCGATCGCGTGCCGGCGAAGGCCACGACGCCGTTGCCGATGGCGCGCACGGGCGTGCCCGAGGCGGCGGCGTAGTCGGTGCCGTTGTGCGACTTCCAGCTCTTCAGCACGGGGTGGAAGCGGCGGCCGAACACGCTCGAGATGCGGCGGAACTCCAGCGGCGCGCGCAGGAACGCGGCGCGCAGGGACTTGCCGTTTGCATCGTAGTAGTCGGCGCGCCCGTGGTCGCGGTCCATGCGGAACGCCTGGGCCGGGCCATCGGCGAAATCGAACGAGGCGGCGAGCACCTTGCCCACGCGCACATGGCCCGTGGTGGTGGACGAGCGCTCCACGAGCACGCGGAAGCGCTCACCCGGATGCAGGTCCCGGCTCATGTCCACGCGGTACTCGTAGATGTCGGCGAGCGCCCACGCCAACTCCGCGCGGAGCGGCCGAGGGAACGCGGTGGCCGCGCTGTCGAGTGCCGCGTACAGCGTGGAGGTCACCACGCCGGCCACGGCCACCGTATCGGTGGTCCACGGCAGCCGCTCCTCGCGCTCGGCCCAACCCTCCGTGGTGCGGGAGAGATAGACCAGCCGGTCGATGCCGAGCTTGAAGACGATCTCGCTGGGGGCGGTGTCGCCGGCCAGACGCCGCAGCGTCACCGGCATGCCCGCGGGCACGCGGCGGTCGTCGAGCGTGGTGGCCGCGCGGATGACGGCGAAGACGTCGGTGTTGGGGAGGCCGGCCCGCAGGAGCACGGCGGAGAGCGATTCGCCGCGCGCCAGGGTGTCGTCCTGCTGCTCCCAGCGCGGCTCGAGCGCGGTGGAATCGGCGCCTGGTGCGCCGGTGATCGCGGCGGCGGCCGGTGGTGGGACGCTGGCGGGTGGAGTGGCGCGGATGGCGGCGACTGCGAGCAGCGCCACCGCCGTGTAGGCGATGGCGCGAGTGTGGGCGGGCTTCAATCCATCTGCCTCCGAATGAAGGTCGGGATCTCCATGTCGCTCAGATCCTGACCCGCCCGCTCGACCGGCAAGGGAGGCGGTACGCGGCGCGTGATGTCGGGTGACGGCGTGGGCCGGGCGGCCGGCGGCGCATAGCTCCGCAGCGGGCGGGGCGTGGGGAACGGCAGCACCGGCGCGCCGGGGCCGGAGCGCGCCGGCTCCCCCTGCGATCCGGCCGGCGTGCCCAGCATGCCCAGCCCGCCCTGCACTTCCTTGTCGAAGCCGGTGGCGATCACCGTCACGCGAATCTCGCCCTGCATCGCCGGCTCGTGCACGGCGCCGAAGATGATCTCGGCGTCGTCGCCCACGGCGTCGTGGATGATCTCGTTGATCTGGTGCACCTCACCCAGGGTGAGGTCCTGGCCGCCGGTGATGTTCACCAGCACGCCGGTGGCGCCCGAGACGGAGACGTTGTCGAGCAGCGGGCTCGCGATGGCCTGCTGCGCCGCCTCCATCGCGCGGTTCTCGCCGCGGCCGATGCCGGTGCCCATGAGCGCCGAGCCGCCGGCCTGCATCACCGTGCGCACGTCGGCGAAGTCCACGTTCACGAGGCCGGTGACGCTGATGAGCGACGAGATGCCCTGCGTGGCGTGCAGCAGCACCTCGTCCGCCTTCTTGAGCGCGTCCTGGAACGGGATGCCCTTGCCCACCACGGCGAGCAGCCGCTCGTTGGGCACGACGATCATCGTGTCCACGTGCCGGCGCATCTCGGCGATACCCAGCTCCGCCTGGCGCATGCGCTTGCGCCCCTCGAAGAGGAACGGGCGCGTGACGATGCCCACGGTGAGCGCGCCGGCCTCACGGGCCAGCTCGCACACCACCGGCGCGGCGCCGGTGCCCGTGCCGCCGCCCATGCCGCACGTGATGAAGACGAGATCCGCGTTCTGCAGCACGCGCGAGACCTCGTCCCGGTTCTCCTCGATGGCCTGCTTGCCGATCTCGGGGCGCGCCCCGGCGCCGAGCCCGCGCGTGAGCTTCTTGCCGATCTGGATCTTGACGTCCGACTTGGAGCTCAGCAGCGCCTGGGCATCGGTGTTGACCGAGATGAACTCCACACCCTCGAGGTGCTCCTCGATCATGCGGTTCACCGCGTTGCCGCCGCCGCCGCCGACGCCCACCACCTTCATGCGCGCGCCCTGCGTGGCGCTCTCCTCGAACTCGAAGATCATCGTGCGCGTTGCTCCAGTGCGGCGTGTGGAAAAGGGGGCGTCGCGCCCGTCGAGGGACAGGGCGTGGGCGAGTCCGGATGTGATGAGCGGCCGGTGCGTGCCCAGGGGACGTTCAGTGGGGCCCGACCAATATAACGCGGACGCCGCACCGTCACCACGTCTTCTTGACGACCGATCGCGAGAAAAATTTCGCGGTACCCCATCGTGTGTTTTCCACAATCAGGCAATACACAAGCAGGTTATTGATCGCCGCGAGGCACGCCGACGCGCAACCATGCCCCGACGCGGGCGAGCCCGCTGGCCGGGGTGTCAGTCACATGCTCAGAAGAAATCCTGCAGCCACGTCTTCACCCGCTGCGCGAGCTTGTCCATGCCCGGACCCGCACCCGCCATGGCCCGCCGCCCGCTCGGTGCCGCCGCGCCCAGCGCCACACGGTTCTTCCCGTACTGGGCGAGACCCACGACGGTCGCGAAGCGCGGCGAGTCCACCGCATCCAGCAGGCCGGCCAGGTGCTGCTGCGCCACGCCCACGCGCACGCCGCCCCCGAACACCTCCATCGCCAACTCCGGCGCGCCGAGCAGGGTGGAGCCGCCGCCGGTGAGCACGAGCCCCGCGCCCAGCCGCGCTCCGTAGCCGGCCTTCTCCACCTCGCGGTGCACGAGCGAGAAGATCTCGTCCATCCGCTGATGGATGATGTGCGCGAGCAGCTCGCGCGGCACCTGCCGCTCTCCCTGCCCGGGGGTGCCGGGCAGCGGGATCACCTCCGACGGATCGACGAGCGGCTCGTAGGCGCAGCCCCACGTCTCCTTGATCCGCTCGGCATCGGCCTGGGTGAGGCCGAGTCCGTGCACCACGTCGTTGGTGACGCTGCCCCCGCCGAAGGGCAGCGACGCCACGTGGCGGATCTTGCCCTCGTGGAACACCGCCACGTCGGTGGTGCCGGCGCCCATCTCCACGAGCCCCACGCCGAGCTCCTTCTCGTCCTCGGAGAGCACGGCGAGCGCGCTGGCGAGCGGCTCGAGCACCAGCTCGTGCACGCGGTACCCCGCTCGCTCCACCGCCTTGCGCAGGTTGGTGGCCTCGTTGGCGCCGATGGTGACCAGGTACATCTCGGTCTCCAGCCGCGTGCCCACCATGCCCACCGGATCGCGCACGCCGCCCGCCTTGTCCACCGTGTACTCCTGCGGGATGGCGTGCAGCAGCTCGCGGTCCTGCGGGATGGCCTGCGCGCGCGCCACCTCGTTGGCGCGGTTCACGTCGGCGCGCGAGATCTCGTTGGCGCTCACCGCCACGATGCCCTTGCTGGTCATCGCGTGCACGTGCGACCCGCCGATGCCGCAGAACACGGCCTCCACTCGCGCGCCGGCCATGCGCTCGGCGTCGCTCATCGCGCGCCGGATGGACTGCGTGGTCTCCTCGATGTCGGCCACCACGCCGCGCCGCAGTCCGGTGGTGCGCGCCTGGCCCACCCCCAGCACCTTGAGGACGGGATGGCGCGGCAGGTCACCCACGACCTCCCCGATGATCGCGGTGGTGGTACCGGAGCCGACGTCGAGGCCGGCGACGAGACGGTCCGTATTCATGGCAGTCGAGCGATCACTTGATCACGGTAGCGGAGGTCCAGTTCGGCGACACGGTGGCCGCGTCGCGCGAGGTCGGCTTCCACGAGGGCCAGATCCGCGAGCCGCCCGGGGGTGACCTCGAGCATGGCACGGACTGGCACCGTCGGCAAGCGCAGGAGCACTTCGTCCTTCCCTTCCCGCCGCACTTCGCTCACGCGGCGGTACATCGCTGGCGCGGCCGAGCGCAGCTCGGTCAGCAGGCGGAGCACGGCGGTATCGGCCGCGGCGATCACCGGCACGTCCACCGGCGTGCGACTCGGATCGATGGGCAGCGCGCGTCCGGCCGAATCCACCGCCTGCAGCCCCTCGCGGCTCGCCACGAACGCCACCGGCAGCCGCTCGGTCACCAGCACGACGAGCGTGCCCGGCAACCGGCGCTCCACGGTGACCGCGGCCACCTGCGGATGTGCGGCCACGCGCCGCTCCCATGGCTCGAGCTCCTCCCACACCGAGTGGGTGGTGTCCGCACGCAACAAGCCGACGATCTCCTCGGCCTCCGCGTATCGGAGCCCGCGCACCTCCACCTGCCGCACCTGAAAGTACGCCAGGCGCCGCAGCGCCGCGCGTCCCCACCAGGGCGACGCGAGCACGGCCAGCACCAGCAGGCCGAGGGCCACCGCGCGGAGCGCGCGCGGCCGGCCGGCCGGTGCGGAGGCGGTGGGCGCGGTCACGAGCGCCGCAGCCGGTGCAGCAGCTCCGGGCCGGTCCGGGTGATGTCGCCCGCGCCCAGCGTGAGCACCACGTCGCCGTCCTGCACGGCTCCGGCGAGCGCCTCGGCCAGCGCGTCGCGCGCCCCGAGCCACGCCACCTGGCCGCCCGCCCGCTCCACGCCGGCGCGCACGAGCGTGGAGCTCACGCCCGCGATCGGCTGCTCGCGCGCGGGGTAGATCTCGGTGAGGAACACGCGATCGGCCGCGGCCAGCGCGGCGCCGAACTCGGCGTGCAGGTCGCGCGTGCGCGTGAACAGGTGCGGCTGGAACGCGGCCACGATGCGGCGTCCCGGAAAGGACGCGCGCGCCGCCTGCAGCGTGGCCGTGATCTCGCTGGGATGGTGGGCGTAGTCGTCCACCACGAACACGCCAGCCGCCTCGCCCAACCGCTGGAAGCGACGCTCCACGCCCGCGAAGCCGGCCAGCCCCGCGCACAACGCCCCGGCGTCGGCGCCCAGCAGCAGCCCACCGCCGATGGCGGCGAGCGCGTTGCGCACGTTGTGCAGCCCCGGCACCTGCAGCGTGGCCTGCGCCACCACCCCGCCGTCGAACACCACGTCGAAGAGCGTGCGGCCGTCGTCCATGCGCACGCCGCGCGCGAGCAGCCGGGTGGTGGATGGCGTGGCGGCGGACTCCACGCCGTACGGCACGACGTCGGCGCTCTCCGGCAGGCGCAGGGACGCCGCGCCCGCGTCGTCGGCACAGAGCACGATGCCGCGGGCCGGCCGCGCGAACTGCTCGAATGCGCCGCGGATGTCGTCGAGGTCCCGGTAGATGTCCAGGTGGTCGGCCTCGACGTTGGTGATGGCCGCGATGGTGGGCGTGAGCGCGAGGAACGAGCGATCGTACTCGTCCGCCTCCACGACGAACGTCCGGTCGCCGCCGTCGCTCAGGTTGCCCGCCCACGCGGCCACGCGCCCGCCCACGATGCCGGTGGGATGCAGGCCCGCCGCGCGCAGCGCCTCGGTGGTCATCACCGTGGTGGTGGTCTTGCCATGCGTGCCGGCGATGCCCACCACCGTGCCACCCGACACCGCCTCGCCAAGCGCTTCGGCGCGGCGGATCACCGGCAGGCCGAGCTCGCGCGCCCGCGCCAGCTCCGGATGATCCCTGGCCACCGCCGACGTGACCACCACCGCGCGGGCGCCTTCCACGTGCACAGGATCGTGACCCTGGAGCACAGTGATCCCCAACCGGCGAAGATCGTCTGCGGCGGTCGTGGCGTTGTCGCATCCGGTGACGGCGATTCCGCGGCGCGCGAACAGCTCGGCGAGCGCGCTCATGCCGGCACCGGCGATGCCAACGAAGTGGACGGGGCGGCGATCGGAGAGGTCGAGGAGGGGCATGGAGGGCCGGGGGAATATAGACCCGCACCGCAGGCCTCTCAAGAGAGCGCGCCGCAGGACGCCGCGCGGGAGCGCCGGCTCAGCCCGGAGCGCGGCTGCCGGCGAGCGTGAGCAGGTGACGCGCGATCATCGCCGCGGCGTCGGGACGCGCGCGCGACGCGGCGGCGCGTGCCAGCGCATCGAGTCGCGCCGGGTCCGCGGCGAGCTGGCGCACGAGGTCGTCCAGCCGGCTGCCATCCAACTGCCCTTGCGGCAGGTGCACCGCCGCGCCCGCGGCGTCCAGCGCGCGGGCGTTGGCCGTCTGGTGGTCCGCGGCCGCGGTGGGCAGCGGAACGAGCACCATGGGCACCCCCCACGCACACAGTTCCGCCGTGGTCATCGCGCCGGCACGCACCAGCGCGAGGTCGCTGGCCGCGTACGCGTCGGCGATGGGCGCGAGGTACGGGCGCACCCGCACCCGCGCGCTCTCGTGCCCGGCATGGGCGTCGTACTGCGCGCGTCCGGTGCCCCAGATCACATGCACGCCCTCCGGGAGCCCACGCGCGATCCACGCGGCGACCGCCGCGTTGATCGGGCGGGCGCCCTGGCTGCCGCCGAACACCAGCAGCACCAGCCCGCCGCGCTCGGGAAAGCCCCATCGCGCGCGGGCAGCCGCGCGATCCGGGCGAGGCGTGGGCGGCGGCTCGATGGGATTGCCGGTGTCCATGGCCACGCGGCGGCCGTTGGCGTGCAGGGTGGCCGCGGCCTCGGGAAATCCCAGGTACACCGCGCGCGCCCACCGGCTGAAGCCGCGCACGGTGAGCCCGGCCACGGAGTTCTGTTCCTGCAGCGCGAGCGGCACGCCGTGCGCGGCCGCCCACGCCAGCACCGCGCCGGCGGCGTAGCCGCCGGTGCCCACCACCATGCGTGGCCGCTCCGCTGCCGCCAGCCGGCCGATGCCGCGCCACGCGCTGGCGAGCCCGCGCGCCGTGCGCCAGTTCTCCCACACGCGCGAGCGGTAGAGCGGGTGCAGGTCCAGCAGCTCGAACGGAAAGCCGGCGTCCGGCAGCACCGTGCGCTCGATGCCGCGGTGCGCGCCCACGAAGAACGGGCGCACCGTGGGGTCGAGGCGCACGAGCGCGCGCGCGATGGCGAGCCCCGGATACAGGTGCCCGCCCGTTCCGCCCCCGGCGAAGAAGATCCTCACTGCACGGAGATGAGCGTGGGGTCGGTGGCGCGCTCGCCGATCACGCGCTCGCGCGTGCTGCCGATGTTGGCGAGCAGCCCGGTCATGGCGAGCGAGAGCACGAGGTTGGAGCGCCCGTAGGAGATGAACGGCAGCGTGAGCCCGGTGGTGGGCAGCAACCCGATGACCACGCCGATGTGCAGGTAGGCGGTGACGATCATGGTGAAGGTGAGCCCCACCGCCACGAGGCGCAGGAAGGGCGAGCGCGCGTGCTGCGCGATGCGGAAGCCCAACCACGCGTAGAGCGCGTAGGCGAGCACCACCACCACCAGCCCCACGAAGCCCCACTCCTCGCCGATGTTGCTGCCCACGAAGTCGTTGAAGGCGAGCGGCAGGAACCCGTACTGCTGCCGCCCCTCGCCGAAGCCCACGCCCAGCCACCCGCCGGAGCCCACCGCGATGAGCGACTGCGTGAGCTGGTAGCTCACCTCCTGCGGCGCCTTGCCGGGATCGAAGAACGACGTCATGCGCAGCAGCGTGTACTGCAGGCGCTCCACCTCGTGCCAGAGCACCGGGATGCCCATGACGCCGAGCGCCACGAAATGACCGATGCGCACGCCGCCGGAGAACAGGATCACCGACATCACGAGCAGGAAGAGCATGGCCGCCGAGAGATCCGGCTCGAGCACGGCGAGCAGCGCGAGCAGGCCGATGACCACGAGGAACGGGAACAGCCCCTTGGTGAGCCGCCGCATCTGCTCGCCCTTCTTCACCACCAGCATCGCCGTCCACACGATGACCGCGAGCTTGGCCAGCTCGGACGGCTGCAGCGAGCTGCCGATGAGGAACCGGCGCGAGCCGTTGATGCGCGGCGCGATGGACTCGGTGAACGGCAGCACGGTGAGCAGCATGAGGCCGAGCGACAGCAGCATGAGCGGCCACGCCCACCGCTGCCAGCGTTCGGCGTCCACCTTGGCCAGCACGGCAAAGCCCACCGCGCCGGCGAGCACGCCCGAGATCTGCCGCAGCAGGTAGTACGCGCTGCCGCGACCCTCCTGCATGGCCACGATGGCGCTCGCGCTGTAGAGCGACGCCAGGCCGAAGGCGAGCAGCGTGGCCGTGAGCACCACGAGCGCGCGCGCCTCCAGCCCCATACGCCACCGCTCGCGCACGTGGGGCACCGTGGGCCCGCGCAGCGGCGTGCGGTCGGGTGTCATCATCTCGCCTCCCCCGCCGCGGCCAGCCGTCGGAAGGCCGCCGCGCGCTCCTCGTAGTTGGCGAACATGTCGTAGCTGGAGCACGCGGGGCTCAGGAGCACCGCGTCACCCGGCGCCGCCAGCTCGCGCGCGCGCGCCATCACGGCTGCGAAGTCCGAGCCCATGCGCTCCACCGGCACGAGCCCCGCCAGATCCCGCTCGATCACGGGCGCCGACTCCCCGTATGCCAGCACCATCTTGCCGGCGCGCCGGAACGGCTCGGCCAGCGCCGTGTAGGGCTCGCCCTTGTGACGCCCGCCCAGGAGCAGCACGTACGGCTTCCGCATGCCCTGCAGCGCCACCAGCGTGGAGCTGACGTTGGTGGCCTTGGAGTCGTTGATCCACTCCACGCCCTCGTACGTGCCCACGGGCTCCAGCCGGTTGGCGAGCGCGTGGAACTCGCGCAGCGCGGCCGCCATGCGCGCCCGGGCGGCGGGGGTCTGGTGGCCGGCGTCGGCCACGTACACGGCCAGCGCCGCGGCCAGCGCGTTGGCCACGTTGTGGTCGCCCAACAGCGCGAGCTCGTCGCGCGCCATGAGCGGTGCGCCGTCGATCCAGAGGCCGGGCGCGCCCGTGCCCGGAAGCGGCGCGAGCGCCGCCGTAGCCCGGGGTGCGCCGCGCGTGGTGAACGTCCACGCGTGGCCGGCAGCCTGCCGCGCCATGTGGAGCACGCCCGGGTCGTCGGCGTTGAGCACCCACCGCGAACCCGCGTGCGCGTTGCGGAAGAGCAGCGCCTTGTCGGCGTAGTACTCCTCCACGTCACCGTAGCGGTCCAGGTGATCGGGGCTCAGGTTGGTGAGCACGCCCACGGTGGGGTTCACGCTCGGCGTGTCGTGCAGCTGGAACGACGACAGCTCGAGGGCCGCCCACGCCGGCGGCTCGGCGCCGAGCGCCAGCTGGGCCAGCGGCGTGCCGATGTTGCCGGCGTCCACGGCGTGCAGTCCCAGCGCGCGCAGCAGGTGGCCGATCAGCGCCGTGGTCGTCGTCTTGCCGTTCGTGCCCGTGACCGCCACGTAGCGGAGCTGCGGCAGGTAGTGCAGGCCGATCTCGATCTCGCTCACCACCGGAACCCCGGCCTCGCGGGCCGCGGCCAGCGGCGGCGCGGTGGGCGGCACGCCGGGGCTCGCGACCACGAGCGCGGCGCGCGCGATGCGCGCCAGGTCGTGGCCACCGGCCTCCGCGCTCAGGCCCTGGGCCGCGAGCTCCGCCGCCGCCTGCCGCGCCGCCGTCGAGTCGCCGGCGTCGGACGCGTAGACCCGGTGCCCGTCGCGGCCGAGCAGGCGCGCGACCGCGGTGCCGCTCCTGCCCAGGCCCACCACCGCCACCTCGCCGGGCGCGCGGCCGCGAAAGAGGCCCCGATCGCGCGGCGCGCTCATCGCAGCTTGAGGGTGCTGAGGGCGACGAACGCCATGAGGATCCCGATGATCCAGAAGCGCACCACCACTCGCGTCTCGGGCCAGCCCTTGAGCTCGAAGTGGTGATGGAGCGGCGCCCGCAGGAACACCCGGTTCTGCTGCGCGTACTCCAGCCCGTAGCGCCGACGCCGAAGCTTGAACACCGAGCGCTGCAGGATGACGCTCATCGTCTCGGCCACGAACACGCCGCCGATGAGGAGGAGCAGGAACTCCGACTTGAGCAGGATGGCCACCGCGCCCAGCGCGCCGCCCAGCGCGAGCGACCCGGTGTCGCCCATGAACACCTGCGCCGGATGGCAGTTGTACCACAGAAAGCCGATGGCCGCGCCCATCACCGCGGAGCAGAACACCGTGAGCTCGCCGGCGCCGCGCAGGTAGTAGATCTGCAGGTAGGCCGAGGCGTCGAACCGGCCGATGAGATACGCGAAGACGGCGAAGGTGAGGAACGAGATCGCGCTCAGCCCGGTGGCGAGGCCGTCCAGTCCGTCCGTGAGGTTCACGGCGTTGCTCGTGCCGGTGAGCACGAAGGTGACGAACGGCACGTAGAGCCACGCGAACGCCGCCGACGCCGGCACCACCAGCAGGTACTTGTAGAACGGCAGCGTGGTGGAGGCGCCCGGCAGCGTGGAGAGCGGGAACTGCCAGAGGATGACGCCGAGGATGAGCCCGATGGTCACCTGTCCCGTGAGCTTGTAGCGCTCCACGAGGCCCAGGTTCTTTCGCCCCTCGCGCTTCTGCTTGAGCTTCAGGTAGTCGTCCAGGAAGCCGATGCCGCCCATCCACGCCATGACCAGCATGGCGAGCCACACGTAGCGGTTGTCCAGCCGTGCCCAGAGCAGCGTGGGCACGAGCGTGGCCGCGAGGATGATGAGCCCACCCATGGTGGGTGTGGTGCCCTTGGACTTGTGCGAGTCGGGCGTGCCCTCGCGCACCACCTGGTGCACCGCCATCCCGCGCAGCCGCTTGAGGATGATGGGCCCCACGAGGAAGGAGACGAGCAGCGCCGTGACCGCCGCGCCAGCCGACCGGAACGTGATGTAGTTGAAGACGTTGAAGACGCTCAGGTACTGCGTGAGCGGAACGAGCAGGTGATAGAGCACTGTGGTCGGTTCGCGGGAGAGCGACGGGGGTCTAGCGGGAGGCCCAGGCGGTGAGGTGCGGTACGAGGCGCTCGAGCTTCATGCCGCGCGACGCCTTGAGCAGGATGATCGCGTCTGGCGTGAGCCTGGGCTCGAGCAGGGGCCAGAGCGCCTCCACGTCGACGGCGGACACGACGCGGTCGTCGCCCGGCGCCAGCTCGTCGAGGGCGACGGCGAAGTCTCCCACGCCGGCCACCACGTCGCATCCGGTATCGAGCGCGAGGGCCGCGATCTCGCGATGCAGCCGGGGCGCGTGGTCGCCGAGCTCGCGCATGCTGCCCAGCACCGCCACGCGCTGCCGGCCGGCGTCGGTGCTCCGCAGCAGATCGAGCGCCGCGCGCATGGACGGCGGGTTGGCGTTGTACGCGTCGTTGATGAGCGTCGCCTGCCCCAGCGACTCCCAGCTCACGCGCATCGCGGGCAGCGGCATGGCGGCGATGCCGCGCGCGGCGTCGTCCATGCTCACCGCGCATTCGCGGCACACGGCGAGCGCCAGCATGGTGTTGCGGAGGTTGTGCGCGCCGCGCAGCGGCGGCCGCACCACCGTGCCGGCGATCTCGATCCATCCGGTGCCGTCCGGCTCCAGCCCCCAGCGATCGGCGCGCACGTCGCCCTCGTCCAGCCCGGCCACCACGGTGCGCGCCCCGAGGCGGCGTGCGGCGGCGCCGATCTCGGGCTGGTCCGCCGGCGTCACCGCCAACGGCGTGCCCTCGAAGATGGCGCTCTCCTCGCGCAGCACGCCCGCGAGGTCGCCCAGCCCTTCCAGATGCTCCTCGCCGATGGACGTGACCACCGCCACGTCGGGCTCGCAGATGGCGCGCAGGATGGCCACCTCGCCGGGCTCGTTGGTGCCGGCCTCGATCACCGCGATGTCCGCGTCGTCGGGCAGCGCGAGCAGCGTGAGGGGCAGGCCCACGCGGTTGTTCAGGTTGCCGGTGGTGGCGTGCACGGCCAGCGCGCTGCCGAGCGCGGCGCGCAGCAGGTCCTTCGTGCTCGTCTTGCCGTTGGACCCGGCCACGACGATCACGGGCCGGCCCCAGGCGCGCCGCCGGTAGCGGGCCAGCGCCCCGAGGGCGACGAGCGTGTCGGGTACCTCGTACACCGGCACGCCCAGCCCCGACGCGCGCACCGCGTCGTGCACCACCACCGCGGCGGCCCCCTGCTCCACCGCCTGGGCCAGGAAGTCGTGCGCGTCGAAGCGCTCCCCGCGCAGCGCCACGAACAGCGCGCCGCGCGGGATGTTCCGCGTATCGGTGGATACGGCGGTCAGCGCGCGGGCACCGCGGGGGCCGCCACCCAGCGCTTCCGCGACGCGGTCCAGGGTCCAGAAGGTCATGCCGTGGTCTCCCGTGCGTGCAGCAGCTCGCTCACGATCGCCCGCTCGTCGAACGGATACGACGTGGTGCCGCGAATCTGATAGGTCTCGTGTCCCTTCCCGGCGAGCAGCACCAGGTCGCGCTCCGGCTCGGCCTCCGCGATGGCGCGCGCGATGGCCGCGCGCCGGTCCTCCACGCGCAGGTGCGGCACCTCGCCCATCCCGGCCTCCACGTCGTCCAGGATGCGCTCCGGATCCTCGGTGCGCGGATTGTCGCTCGTCACGATGGCGAGGTCCGCGTCGCGCGCGGCGATGGCGCCCATCACCGGCCGTTTGCCGCGATCCCGGTCGCCGCCGCAGCCGAAGACCACGATCAGCCGCCCGTGCACGAACGGCCGCACCGCGTGCAGCGCGCGCTCGAGCGCATCGGGCGTGTGCGCGTAGTCGCGCAGCACCGCCGGCCGCTCGCCGATGCGCTCCAGCCGGCCGGGCACCTGCGGCACCGTGCCCAGCCGCTCGGCGATGAGCGCCGGCGGCATGCCCAGCGCCCACGCCGCCGCCGCCGCGCCGGTGGCGTTGGCCACGTTGAAGTCGCCGATGAGCGGCAGCGTCACCGCCTGCGCCGCCTCCCCCAGCCGCAGCGTGAAGGTGCTCCCGGTCGGGGAGAACTCGACATTCTCGGCGCGCACGTCGGCGGCCGCTCCGGCAGCCGAGAAGCGCACCGTGCGCGGCGCGCGCCCCAGCCGTGCCCACGCCGGGTCGTCGGCATTCAGCACCGCCACGCCGTCGTCGGTGAGCCGCTCGATGAGCCTGGACTTGGCGGCCAGGTACGCGTCCATGGTGCCGTGGTAATCCAGATGGTCGCGCGTGAGGTTCGTGAAGATGCCCGCCGAGAAGCGGATGCCCTCCACGCGCCGCTGGTCGAGCGAGTGCGACGACACCTCCATGGCCACGAGCCGCACGCCGCCGTCCACCAGCCGGCGCAGCACGGCCTGCAGCTCCAGCGGGCCGGGCGTGGTGAGCCCCGCCCCGCCGGGCAGCGGCGTGGCGTCGCTGCCCACCAGCACACCCAGGGTGCCGATGGACGCGGCGCGCGCGTCGGGCAGGTCGAGCAGGTGGCGCAGCAGGTCCACCGTGGTGGTCTTGCCGTTGGTGCCGGTGACGGCGACGAAGTTGAGCGACCAGGCGGGATGACCGTACGCCGCGCCGGCGGCGATGGCGGCCGCTCGGCGGCCGTCGCGCACGACGAGGTGCGGCAGCACGGTACGACCCTCCTCCTCCACGAGCGCGACCGTGGCGCCCAGCTCCGCCGCCTGGGCCAGGTAGTCGTGGCCGTCGCGCGCGGCGCCGCGCACCGCCACGAACAGCTCGCCCGGCGCCACGCGCCGGCTGTCGTCCGCGATGCCGCTCACCGCGGGCGGCAGCGCGCCGCGCTGCGCGACCAGCAGGCCGGCGCGC
>DATANT010000427.1:0-1730 GCA_036266115.1 Gemmatimonadaceae bacterium
CAATCGAGCGGCGCGCCCGGTGGGGCGCGTACCGGTGGCCCCGGCGGCTTCGGCGGGGCGGCGGATGCCGCCAGCGGCACCAGTGCCGCGGGCGCCGCGCCGCGCGGAGACCTGGCGCCCGAGGGAGGCGCTTCCCAGGACGACGGCAACCAGCGCTCGGGCATGCAGGGCGCCGCCGGCAGCATGGGCCAGAGCCAGTCCCAGAGCTACCAGCGAAGCCAGCAGCAGGCGACGGAGCGCCTGGGCCAGGCGCGCGACAGGGCGGTGGACATCAAGCACTCTGTGGAGTCGTCGCTGGCCGAGCGGCTGGAGCAGGGTGCCCAGCGGCTGCGCGCGCGGCGCAACGCGGCGCGCAACGCGGTGGCCGGCAGCGGCTCCATTGGCGCGCAGGGGCTTCACGCCACCGGCCCGGGCAGCCCGGCGTATGCCGGCCCGGAGGGGACGAGCGCGGCCGGTGCAGCCGGTGTCGCCCAGCAGCGCACCGACAAGCTGGAGACGTCCGTGGCGCGCGGCATGGAGAAGACCGCCGACTGGCTGCGCGACGGCGACCTGCGCACGTCGGTGGAGCAGGAGGTCAGGAAGAACCCGGCGCGCTCGGTGGCGATCGCGCTCGGCCTGGGGTATCTGCTGGGCAAAGTGTTCAAGAACCGGTAGCCGGCCATGAGCACGGCCACCCTGGTGCGGGACGGCTCCCGGCGCGGCGTGGGCATGCTGTTGCGCGACCTGGCCGGAAGCGGCCAGGCGCTCGCGAAGCAGGAGATCCAGCTCGCGCGCCTGCAGGCGCGGGCGCGCGCGCGCGAGGTGGGCGTCTCCGCGGCCATCCTGGTCGTGGGCGCCCTGCTGCTGCTGGCGGGGCTGGTCACGGCGGTGGTGGGGTTCTCGCTGCGCGTGAGCGGGCCGTGGATCGCGCAGCGTCCCTGGGTGCTCGGCCTCCTGGTGGCGGCGCTGGCGGCCGTGATCATCGGCGCGCAACTCTGGGTCATGAGGCGCCGCGCGTCGCCGCACGACGCGCGGCCCACCCTTCATCATTCCGCGGCAGGAGAACCTCAGATGGCGGAGACGGTGGGCGAGGCGCGGCGCGAGATCGACGCGACGCGCGGGCAGTTGGCCGACACGGTGGAGGAGCTGGAACGGCGCTTCCACGTGCGGGAGCAGGTGGTGCGGCGCCCGTGGCCGGTGCTGGCGGTGGCCGTGGGAGCCGGCTACCTGCTGGCCGGCGGGGCGCGGCGCGCCGATCGCCGCGAGCGCGCGATGCGCGAGGAGCCGGAGCTCCGCGCGGCGCCGCTGGCGGAGTCCTACGCCGCGCCGCACTTCACGCCGCCCAGGCGCGCGGCGCGCATGATGGACGACGTGATGGACACGGTGAGCAGCGGCGTGAAGGACGTGGTGCGCGCCGGCGTGCAGGCGCTGGCCGGCGAGCTGCGCACGGCGCTCGTGGCCAGCCTGGCCGGCGCGGCCGGTGCCACCGTCACCCGGCGGCACGCCGAAGCGCAGCACGCCGATGCGGAGCGCACGCAGGACGACGGGAGCCACGTGGGCCGCCAGGACGCGCCGGTGGACCGCTGGACGGAGCGCGCGGGGGCGGCGCCGCGCGCCGACTGACGGGCCCGGGGGTGCGCGCTCCGACCAAAACGTTTATGGTGGCGCCGCGCTGACCGACGCGGGTCGCGTCCAAGCAGCAAGTGCACGGCGCCAGCCAGGGACGGCGGGGCGGTGCCACGCGGCAAGCA
>DATANT010000428.1:0-3830 GCA_036266115.1 Gemmatimonadaceae bacterium
GTCGACGCAGCAGGGCCCCATCGACTTTCCGGGAAGCCAGGGCACCGTGACGCAGAACCGGGCCGCGGACATCAACCCGAACGACATCGAGTCGGTGGAGATCCTCAAGGGGTCGGCGGCGTCGGCCATCTACGGGGCGCGTGCCGCCAACGGCGTCATCCTCATCACCACCAAGCGGGGGCGCGCAGGCGAGACGCGCTACAGCCTGGCCTCCACCTGGACGTTCGACCGGGTGGACCCGAACATCGGCCTGCAGCGCAAGTACGGCCTGGGCACGGGCGGGATCGCCGCCACGTGCAGTGAGCCGGACTGCACGCCGGAGGTGGACGGCGCCTTCCCGAACTTCGCGTGGGGGCCGGCGCTGGATCCCGGCACGCCCGTATTCAACCACGAGAAGGAGGTGTTCGATACCGGCGTCACCGGCGACAACGCACTGCAGATCTCCGGAGGCAACGAGCGCACCACCTTCTTCCTGTCGGGTGGCTACACCACTCAGACCGGCACCGTGAAGGGCCCGAACAACTCGTACAACCGGGCCACGGTGCGCCTGAAGGGCACGCACCATCTCTCGTCGCGGGTGAACGTGGGAGGCAACTTCTCGTACATCGACAGCGAAGGGCAGTACGTGCAGAAGGGCTCCAACACATCGGGCCTGCTGCTCGGCGCGCTGCGCTCGCCGCCGGAGTTCAACAACCAGCAGTACCTGGACCCCACGTCCGGGCTGCACCAGTCGTATCGCTTCCGCAATCCCACCGAGGCGAGCCTGCAGACCGGGCGCGGCTACGACAACCCGTTCTTCGTGTTCAACAACCCCGGCAACACGAGCGAGCTGGGGCGGTTCATCGGCAACACGAACATCGAGTGGAACGTGGTCGACTGGCTGCGCCTGAGCTACACGCTCGGCGTCGACTACTTCGAGGATGACCGCGTGGAGGCGTTGCCGTTCACGTCGTCCGAGAACCCGATCGGGCAGGTACGGCGATTCACGAACAACAATCGGGAGATCGACCACAACCTGATCGCCGTGGCCACGCACGCGTTCGCGCCCTGGTTCAACGGGCGGCTCACGCTGGGCCAGAACCTGAACGCGCGGCGGTACCGCTCCGTCTACGCGCTGGGCGAGGGGCTGGTGGCGCCGGCGCCGCTGGCGCTGCAGAACACGCTCACGGCGGCTCCGCCCACCGAGTTCAAGTCGAGCCGAAACATCGAGGCGTACTTCGGGCAGGCAGAGCTCGATTTCTACGACCAGCTGTTCGTCACCCTGGGCCTCCGCAACGACGGCTTCTCCACGTTCGGAGCGTCGGAGCGGCGGGCGAACTATCCCAAGGCGAGCGTCGCCTGGTCGTTCTCCAACCTGCTCGCCGATCGCGACCTCTCGCCGTCGTGGCTGAGCTTCGGCAAGCTGCGCGCGGCCTACGGTGAGACGGGACGCGAGCCGCCGGTCTATCAGACCATCACCGCGCTCAGCAACACCACCGTGTTCGGCAGCGGGTTCGGCGACTTCGTGAACGCGTCGCAGTCGGGGCACGGCGGCCTCGTGACCGGCTTCGTGGCGGGTAACGAGAACCTCAAGCCCGAGCGCAACCAGGAGCTCGAGCTCGGCATGGATCTGGGTTTCCTGGACCAGCGGGTGGACCTGGGCTTCACGTGGTACGACCGCACGTCCAAGGACGTGATCCTGCAGCTGCCCATCAATCAGAGCCAGTTCGGCGCCGGGCGGCAGCTGGCCAACGCCGGCCGCATCACCAACCAGGGCATCGAGGCCACCCTCAATGCGCGCGTGCTGACGATGGAGAACTTCGGCTGGGACGTGGGGCTGAACTTCGGCCGCAACCGTGGCCGGGTGGAAGAGCTCTCGGGCGGCATCGAGTTCATTCCCTACAACCTCGAGGGCTTCACCGGCTCGGCCGGCTCGTCCACGCTCGGCTATGCGCCTGGCGTCATTCGCGGCTTCGACTTCGCACGCTGCGGCATCACGGACAACTCGTTCGCCGTGCCCGGCGGGGGAACGCTGGGTGACGCGTGCGCCGGCCAGCCGAACGGCGCGCTGTACCTGGCCGCCAACGGTCAGCCCGTGAACGATCCCACGGAGCGCGTGATTGCCGATCCGAATCCGGACTGGACCGGCGGCATCAACATGTCGTTCCAGCTGTTCCGGAACTGGCGCGTGACCGGGCTCGCGGACATCCGCCACGGCGGGCAGGTGTGGAACGGCACCCGCAGCGCCCTCTACCGCTTCGGCACGCACAAGGACACCGAGTTCTGGCGGGAGCGCACGGGCCAGTTCGGCGTGGACTTCCTCACGAACGAGTATCCGGTGGTGGCCGGGCCGGGCGTGGGGGTGGTGGCGTTCAACAACGCGAACGACTGGCAGAGCTGGTTCACCGGCAATGGCGGCCAGAACGGCACGCAGGCGCAGTTCGTCGAGGATGGCAGCTTCGTGAAGCTGCGCGAGGTGTCGGTGAGCTACACGATGGACCAGCCGTGGGTACGGACGCGCCTGGGCCTGAGCAGTGTCGACGTCCGGCTCGCCGGCCGAAACCTGGCGACCTGGACGGACTACACCGGGCTGGACCCCGAAGCCAACCTGGGCGGCGCCGAGTACCTGACGCAGGGGCTGGACTTCTTCAACAACCCGCAGACGCGCTCGTTCGTGTTCTCGTTCACCCTCAACCGCTGACGGAGGGCATCATGACACGCATGTGGAAGGCGCTCTCCGTGGCGGTCCTGCTGGCTGGCGCCGCCGGGTGCAACGATTTTCTGACGGGTGGTGAGCTGAGCACCGATCCCAACCGTCCGACCGCGGCGACCAACCGGCAGTTGTTCGTGGGCATCCAGACCAACATCTGGCAATACTACTCGAGCGACATGACGCGCATCGTGGAGATGTGGGCGCAGCATGCCACGGGCAATGCCCAGCAGTACGAGCAGTACGCGCAGTACGACATCGACGAGAGCACCACCAACACGTACTACGCCGGCCTGTACGGCGGCGGCGGGCTGGTGGACATCCGTCAGCTGCAGGAGGCCGCCCGGGCGGACGAGGACCAGCTGTTCCTGGGCATCGCGCAGGTGCAGGAGGCGCTGCTCATGAGCGTGGGGGCGGATCTCTTCGGCGACGTCGTCTACTCCGAGGCGCTACGTGGGAGCGAGATCCCGAACCCCAGGCTGGACCCGCAGCTGGAGGTGTACGACGCGCTCCTCACGCTGCTGGACGAGGCGATCGTCAACCTCGCGAGCACGGCGCCGAACAACGTCGGCCCCGGCGAGGCGGATCTGGCCTACGGCGGTGATCCCGTCGTGTGGACCAGGCTCGCGCACACGCTCAGGGCGCGCATCCTGCTGCATACCGCCGAGGTGCGGCCCGACGTCTGGCCGACGGGGCTCGCCGAGGCCAGCCAGGGGCTCACCGACCCATCCGAAAACTTCGTGGCGGCGTTCTCCGGCGGATCGGGCGAGCAGAATTTCTGGTATCAGTTCACGGTGGTGGAGCGGGAGGGCTACTGGATACCCAACCCCAGCTTCGTGGCACTGGTGGAGTCGCGCGACGACCCACGCCGCAGCGACTACTTCGACGCCAGCGGGAGCTCGCTGAGCGCCACGCGCCTCGCGGCCAGCTACGCGCAGCCGCTCATCACGGCCAACGACAACCTGCTGGTGTGGGCGGAGGCGGCGTACCGCACGGGGGGCGAGGGGACGGCGGTCACGCAGCTCAACGCCGAGCGCGCGCTGGCCGGCCTGCCGGCCGTGAGCCCCACGGGGCCGGCGCTCCTGCAGGAGATCCTCACCGAGAAGTACATCGCCACGTTCCAGACCAACGAGGGATGGAA
>DATANT010000429.1:0-8865 GCA_036266115.1 Gemmatimonadaceae bacterium
CCCAGCTCCGCCCCATCGTACCCACGGGCCGCGAGCAGGCGCGCCGCTTCGTCGCCCTGTAGCGCCGCGAACGCGAAGTGCTCGCGCGGGTCACGATCGATCACGAACAGCACCGACGCGTTGCACAGGTTGCAGACGCCGTCGAACAGGACCACCGCGCCGCCAGCGGCGAGGTGCGCGACGGCCTGGCCGTGCGCGTCCGCTCGGAGCGCCGTGCCCATCGCGTCACCCTCGGGAAGCCGAGCCATGCCTGGTAAGCTAGGCGCCGGTCGGGCGCTGGCACAGGCGCTCGCCCGGCGCGACCTCGACGCCGGGCGAATCGCTCGCGAACGCGGAAAGGGGGAGCCGAGCATCGCTCGGCTCCCCCTTTCCGTTTTCATCACTCGGTCAGCTCACCGAGCGGTCCGAATCACGCGCCCGGCTGCGCGTTCGGATTGGAGTTGATCTCGGAGAGCGGGATCGGGAAGCACTCCACGGTGCCGTACGTCTCCGACGACGAGCCCCGATACGCTCCCTTCTCCCACAGATCCACGTTGTTGTGGGCCTTGTAGCGGCGCACGTCACCCAGGCGGTGGCCGTCGATGTAGAACTCACGGCTCCGCTGGGTGCGCAGGTCGGCCAGGATCTCGTCCGGCGAGACGGCCGTGGACGGGGTCTGACCGTTGGCGGCCCGCTGCTCGTTCACGAAGGTGAGCGTGGACCCCACGCCGCCGTTCGCCTCGGCCACGATGTACTGCGCCTCCAGGCCGCTGGCCACGCGGATGCTGGCGCCCGGCGTCATGGGCTGGCCACCCGGCCGCGTGCCGTCCGGCACGACGTAGCCGCCGAACGACTTGGGCTTGTTGGGGAGGTACTGCGAGGGCACGCCCGACGTGCTGTTCAGCACCGCCATGCGCTGCGTGGTGTGGGGCACGCGGGGGTCGTTCAGGTTCTGGAACCGCTCGCCGACGCTCGCGAAGGCGGCGATGCTCGAGTAGCGGTAGCCGCCGTCGATGTTCACGCCGGCCGTCAGCTCGGCCGGCGTGGCCACGTTGGGCGAGCCCACGTAGCCCCAGAACAGGTTCGTGGGGTTGCCGGCGACGGGCGGGATGCCCTCGGCGTAGTACGCGCGGTAGACGAAGTTCGCGGGAACGAGCGACGCGTAGCCCTTCGCCTTGCCGGGGTCGCCCAGGTTCATGGCGGCACGGGCCGCGCCCACGCGGGCCAGGTTGAGCACCGAGTCCACCACCGCCGCCGGCGTGCCGGCCGCTCTCGCGGCCTCCGCGATCGCGATCGCCTCGTCGAAGCGCGGCTGGGCCAGGGCGAAGAGCTCGTCGGGCTGCTTGGGCGCGCTCAGCTGGATGGGCGCGGCGCAGAACATCTCACCCAGGTACAGGTAGCCGTAGCCGGCCATGGCGAGCATGCGGGCCACGCGGATGTCGCGCGCGGCCGCCTCCGCGCCCAGCCACCCCTTCAGGCGCTCGGCCGTGGAGTCGCCGTGGTAGCGCAGCCGGCTCGGCGGGCTGTAGATGCCGCCCACGAGGTCGTTGAGGTTCGTGAAGTCGCGCCGGTCCACGGGGCCGTACGACGCGTTGTTGTGGCCGTTGAGCAGCTCGTCCGAGAGCACGCCGCCCCACACCGCGGCCGAGGTGACGGCACTCTGGAACTCACCGATGGTGCCGGCCACGAGGAGATTGGCGTTCGCCGCGTCGGTGAGCTTGTCCGCGTCCACCGAGCCGGGGTTCTTCACCGTCAGGAAGTCGCTGCACGCGGCGGCGCTCACGGCGAGCGCCGCGACGGTGGCCAGCGAGGCGATTCGCTTGAGAGGTAGGAAGCTCATCATCCTAGAAGTTCACGTTGATTGCGGCCGTGAGACGGCGCGTCATCGGAAGCGTGTACGAGTCCGTGCGCGTGAACTGCGCGAAGCTCGAGTACGTGAAGAAGTTGCCCTGGCCGAAGAAGTTCACTTCGGGGTCGATGCCGTCGTACTTCTTGCTGATGAAGCCCAGGTTGTGGCCGGCGAGCGTGAACGTCACGTTCTCGGCGCCCAGCTGGCCGGCGAACTGCTGCGGCAGCGTGTAGCTCACGGACAGGTCGCGGAACTTCACGAAGTCGGCCGGCTGGATCCACGGGCGCGTGGCGTTGCCCGAGCGGTACAGCGAGTCCAGCGTCGTGAGCTTGTTGTTCGGGTCGTTGAACGCCAGGTCGTTGCGGTTCGTGGACTGCGCGCGGTTCCGGTCCTTCTGGTTGAACAGGTAGTTGCCGCCCTTGAAGTCGATGAGCGCGTAGACCCGGAAGTTCTTGAAGATCGTGAACGTGTTGGAGAGCGCGCCCTCATGCGTGGGCAGCGACGGGCCCACGTACTCGTTGGGGCCGTACTGCAGCGCGCCGGTCGCGCTCAGGGCGTACGAGCCATCGGGGTTGCGCAGCACGTCCGAGCCGTAGAACGCCCCGATCGGATCGCCCACCTTGATGAGCTGCAGCGGCGTGGTGGTGGGCGCGTACGGGTTGTAGACGATGATCTGGTCCACTTCCGCGGAGAGGCGGTCCAGCCGGTTCTTGTTCGTGGAGAAGGTGAGCGACGACTCCCAGCCGAAGTTCTCGCGCTGCACCGGGCGGCCACGGAGGCCGAGCTCGATGCCCGAGTTCGTGATCTCGCCGAAGTTGATGTAGCGGAGGCCCGTGAAGCCGGACGACGGCGCGTTGCCCATCGAGACCAGCGCGTCGGACGTCTTCTTCCGGTAGCCGGTGAACTCGACGCCGATGCGGTCGTTGAGGAACGAGGCGTCGATGCCGTACTCGATCTCGGTGCCGCGCTCCGGCTTGAGGTCCAGATTGCCCGGCGCGCTGGTGACGAGCCCGGTGCCGATGCTGCCGTCACCGTTCACGACGCGCGTGGTGTTGAAGGTGCGGATGGCGTCGTACGGGCCCGGGGCGCGGCCGGCCTCGCCGTAGGCGAAGCGGAGACGCACGTCGTCGGAGCGGATCTTCTGGAAGAAGTCCACGAGCGCCGGCTCCTCGGAGATCACGTACGAGAGCGATCCCTTGGGGTAGACCACGCGGTCGAAGTCGCGGCCGAACGCCGAGTTGTCATCGGCGCGCAGCGCGCCGGTGAGGAACACGCGGTTGGCGTAGCCGATCTGCTCCTGCACGTAGTAGCCCAGGCTCGCCTGCTCGCTGAAGGAGCTGGTGGCCGATACCGCGCTGGCGTTCTGGATGAGCTTGAAGTCCGGGCTCGCGAAGCCGGCGCCCTGTGCGAACAGCGTGCGGGTGCGGCTCTTCGTGCCCTGCGCGCCGAAGGTGAGCGTGGACGTGAAGTCGCGCGGCAGGCTGTTGGTGATGGAGCCCGAGTAGTCGATGGAGAAGAGCCGCGTCTGCGGCGTGCGCTGCGCCAGGAGGCCGGTGGGGAAGTCGCCCGAGCCCGGCGCGTAGTAGATCTGGGCCAGCGGCGCGTTGAAGTCGAGACCCGTCGTGAACCGGTTGCTGAACCAGCTGAACGGCCGGTAGTTCACCGTGACGCCGGTGATGTAGCGATCGGTGTCGAGCCGGTTGTCGTACTGGTTGGCGATCTCCGGCGTGTTCAGGCGCCAGCCGCGCCCGTCGTTGCCGATGGCACCCGGCTGCCCGCGCACCCCGCTGATGATGATGCCGCCGCCGGCGTCGTCGCTCAGCGGGAGCCGCTGGCGCACCTTGGAGTAGGCGGCGTTCACCTGCAGGTCCATCTTGTCGCTCACCTCGTAGCCGAAGTTCGCGCGGCCACCCAGGCGCTCGATGAAGTTGTTGTGGAACACGCCCTCGTTCTTGTTGAAATCGCCCGAGACGAAGAACGTGAAGCGGTCGCCGCCGCCGCGCGCCGAGAGGTTGATGTCCTGGTACGCGCCGGTGCGGAGCGCCGTGGGATCATCCTTCAGCGGGTTGCCGGTGATCACGGTGCCCGGGGTCAGCCCCTGGCAGCCGGGCCACGACGGCCGGCCGGCGTTCACGCCGCTCCCCACGCGCTCGTCGATGCGCGCCTGGGTGCAGGTGGTGTAGTTCGTGGGCGTCGGCAGCGCCCAGTCGGTGCCACCCTGCTCGTACTTGGCGGTCCAGCGCACCTCCTGCTGCCCGCGCGTGCCCTTCTTCGTGATGATCTGGATGACGCCGCCCGCGGCGTCGGCGCCGTAGAGCGTGGCGGCGGCGGGGCCCTTGATCACCTCGATCGACTCGATGTCGTCGGGGTTGATGAAGTCGAGCGGCGTGACGCCCTGCGAGAACGTGCCGGCGGTGCCGGAGCCGGACGGGCCGAAGTTGCCCGCCGTGCCGTCGTAGAAGCGCACGCCGTCGATGAAGAACAGCGGGCGGTTGCTGGTGCTCAGCGAGCTGGTGCCGCGGATGCGGATATCGGCCGAGGCGCCGGCGGTGCCGGAGCCGGGGATGAGCGTGAGGCCGGGCGTCTTGGACTGCAGCACGTCGCTCACGCTGGTGAGCGAGCTCTGTTCGGTCATCTGCGAGACGTCGAGCTGCGCCACCGCGTTGCCGAGGGTGCGGCGCGCGCTGGCCTGCGCGGTGCCGGTGACCACCACGCGATCGAGCTGCGTGGCCGTCTGCGAGAGCGTCACGTCGAGCGACGCCGCGGCGCCCGCCGCCACGGTGGCCGGCTGGTTGACCGGCGTGTAGCCGATGCGGCGGAACTGCACCGAGTGCTGGCCGACGGGCACGTTGACGAGCGTGTACTCGCCGTTCGCGGTGGTCACGGTGCCGAGGCGGGATCCGGCGATCCCGACCTGCACCTCGCCGATGGGGCGCTGCGTCGCGGCGTCGACGACGCGGCCGCGAATGGAGCCCGTGGACTGCGCGGACACGGGCCGCGCTGCCAGGCAGGATAGCGCGGTCAGTGCCATGGCAGCCCAGCGCCACGTGGACGAGAGAAGGAACATCAACTTCCTCCTACTACTACAGTTGTGAGATTGATGCCGCTCGGAGGCAGGGACGTGACTGGCCTCCGCCTGCGACATGGGGCGGGAACTGCGTGACACTGAATGTCTACGACTGCGCGGCGTGCGATACTTGCCCAGCACGCGTCCAAAAGTGCTGGCAGGTTATGCGCGTGTCACCGCCGGGGCAAGTGTGGAGCCGGTAGCAGCAATCGCGCCGCCGCGCCGCGAATCGCGCCGCCGCTCAACGCACGACGTCGCGGCGCACGAGCGGTGCATCCAGAATGGACTGCTGCACCACGTCCGCCACCGCGGAGCGCAGCGTGCCATGCCGGGTGCTCGCGCCACGGGAGTGCACGCGGTTGGCGAGTATCACCACGAACACCCCGCGCTCGGGATCCATCCACATGCTCGTGCCGGTGAAGCCGGTGTGGCCGTAGCTGCGCGGGCCGAAGTAGCGCCCCGCGCTCGACGCGCCCGACGGCGTGTCCCAGCCCAGCGCGCGGCTGGAGCCGGGTCCCTGGATCGCGGTCCAGCGTACGAGCGTCTCGGGTCGCACCAGTTGCACGCCACCATAGCGCCCGTCGTTGAGGAGTAGCTGCGCGAACACGGCCAGATCGCGCGCGCTCGAGAACAGACCGGCGTGCCCGCTCACTCCACCCATGGCCCACGCGTTGCCATCGTGCACCACGCCGCGCAGCAACCCGCCCCGGAGCGCGCTGTCCACCGCCGTCGGCGCCAGGCGCTGGCCGAGCAGCATCGTATCGGGCAGGAAACCGGTGTCCGTCATGCCGAGCGGCGCGAAGATGCGCATGGTGGTGAACAGGTCGAGCGGCTGGCCGGTGATCCGCTCCAGCACGAGCTGCAGCACGATCATGTCCCAGTCGCTGTACACCATCTCGGTGCCGGGCATGGCCTTGAGCGGACGCTCGGCGATCTGCCGCAGGTACTCGGCGCGGCCCCGCGCCGTGCGGTACAGCGGTGCGCCGGCTTCCAGCCCGCCGGTGTGCGTGAGGAGCATCCGCACCGTGATGTGCCGCTTGAGCGAGTCGGCGGCGGCGAACTCCGGCAGGTAGAAGGCCACGGTGCTGTCGAGCGCGAGCCGCCCCTCCTCTTCCAGCAGCATGGCCGACGTGGTGGTGGCGATCACCTTGGTGAGCGAGGCCAGGTCGTAGAGCGAGCGCTCGTCCACCTTCGGGCCGCGTCCCTGGGCATCCGGCCAGTCCAGCGTGCCGTAGCCCGCCAGGTGCACCAGCCGCCCCCACCGCCCCACGGCGATCGCCATCCCCGGGGCCACGCTGTCCTGGATGGCGCGCCGCGCGAGCGAGTCGAGGCGCGCGCCGAGCTCCGGCGACATGCCCACGGTGAGCGGTGGGGCGGGGGTGAGCGCGATCACGGGGGCGAGCGGCGCGGGCGCCGCGGGGCGGTGCGGCGCGCAGGCGGCCAGGGACAGCGCGAGCAGGAGCGGACGGAGGGAACGGGACACGGGCGGTCGGGTGTCGGGGATCGGGTGTCGCGCGACGCGGCGCCGGAGCCCCAGCAAGATAGACAGGGAGCGCGATGGCGTCGGGCCGTCGCGTGAAGGGCGGCGCGCGCTATCTTCACGGGCGATGATGCCTTCCACTCACCGCCGCGCCTGGAGCCTCGCGCTCGGCGTCGGCGCCGCGCTCGCGATGGCCTGCGCGCCCCGCATCCCGCAGCCCGCGCCCGCCGTGGCGGCGGCGCCGGCGTCCATGCGGGTGCTCGTGCTCAACATGCACGCCGGCATGGACGTGAACGGCCAGAGCAACCTGGACTCCGTGGCCGCGCTCGTGCGCGACGTGCGGGCGGACCTCGTGCTGTTGCAGGAGGTGGACAGCGTGGTGCGCCGCTCGGGCGGCGTGGACCAGCCGGCGGAGCTGGCGCGGCGCACCGGGCTGCACGCGGTGTTCGGCAGCTCCCTCAACTTCCAGGGGGGAGAGTACGGCATCGCCGTGCTCTCGCGCTGGCCGGTGGCCGAGCACGCGGCCATGCACCTGCCGGTGGCGCCGCCGCAGGAGCGCTCCGGCGGCTCCATGGAGCCGCGCACCGCGCTCCACGTGCAGGTGACGACCCCATCCGGCCCGCTGTACGTGCTCAACACGCACCTGGATCCGAGCGGCGACGATCACTGGCGGCGGCAGGAGGCCGACTCCGTGCTCGCCTACGCGCGGCGGCTCGCCGCCGCCGGCGCGACCGTCCTGGTGGGCGGCGACTTCAACTCCACGCCGGAGAGCGCCGTGCAGCAACGGCTGCGCGACGGCGGGCTGCGCGACCTGTGGCTCGCGTGCGGACAGGGTGAAGGGCTGACGTATCCGGCTGCGGATCCTGTGAAGCGCATCGACTACCTCTACGCACTCGACCCCGAGCGCGATCCCGCGCTCGGCGCCACCGGATGCGAGCGGGCGGAGGTGCTGCTGTCGCAGGCGAGCGACCACCGCGCCGTGCTGTTCGTGGGCGTGGGGCACGCGCGCGCCGGCGCCCCATGAGGGCCAGGCGCCCGCCGGCCGCGCGCCCGAGCCGGTGAGCCTCGCCGGCTTTCCGGAGTCGCTGGACCGCGAGCCCCGGCGTACGCCGGCCGACGCGCCGCTCGTGCGCCGGCCGCGCGGGCTGGGAGCGGCGCTGCGCGTGGTGCCGGCGGGCGCGATGCTCGCGATGTTGGCCGCGGTGCCGTTCCGCACGTTCGAGCTGGATCGCTTCTTCGTGCCCAAGGAGCTGGTGCTGCACGCCACCGCGCTCCTGGCCGGGTGGCTCTGCCTGCGCGCCGCGCGCGGCTGGGCGCGCACGCGGGTGGACCTGCTGCTGGTGGGCTATCTGGCCCTCAGCGCGCTCTCGGCGCTGTTCGCGGAGAACTGGTGGCTGGCCGGCCGCGCGCTCGCCGTGAGCGGCAGCGGGGTGGTGCTCTTCTGGTGCGCGCGGCTGCTCGCCCGCACCGGATGGGCGCGGCCGGTACTGCAGGCGCTCGCCGTGGCCGTGGTGGTGGCCGCCGGCACCCTGTTGCTGCAGGCGTACGGCGTGACGAGCGACTACTTCAGCGTGAACCGCGCGCCCGGCGGCACGTTCGGAAACCGGAACTTCGTGGCGCACCTGTGCGCCATCGGCGCGCCACTGGTGCTGCACGTCGCGCTGCAGGCGCGCACGCGCGTCGGCACCGGGCTCGCCGCCGCCGGAGTGGTGGCGGTGACGGCGGCCCTCGTGCTCTCGCGCAGCCGCGGCGCGTGGCTGGCCGTGATCGCGGTGGCGGCCGTGATGCTCGTGGCCGGGTGGGTGGGCCGCCGGCGCTGGCGGGACGGCATGCGCGGACGCCGGCTGCGCATGCTCCTCCTCGTGATGGCCGGCGGCACGGCCGCCGCGCTGCTGGTGCCCAACGCGCTCGAGTGGCGCAGCGACTCGCCGTACCTGGACTCGGTGAAGGACGTCGCGAACTACCGCGAGGGGAGCGGCGCCGGGCGGCTGGTGCAGTACCGCACCTCGCTGCGCCTCGCGCGGCAGCACCCGGTGCTCGGCGTGGGGCCGGGCAACTGGGCGGTGGCGTACCCGGCCGTCGCCGGGCGCCGCGACCCGTCGCTCGTGCAGGCGGACCGCGCGACCGCGAACCCGTGGCCGAGCAGCGACTGGGTGGCATTCGCGAGCGAGCGCGGCGTGGTGGCCACGGCGCTGCTCCTGCTCGCCCTCGGGGGGCTGGGCGTGCACGCGCTGGTGCGCCTGCGCGATGCGCGCCGCCCCGAGGAGTATCTCACCGCGCTCACGCTGCTCGCCGCCCTCGTGGCCACCGTGGTGGTGGGGCTGTTCGACGCGGTGCTGCTGCTCGCCGCGCCCACCCTGCTCGCGTGGACGGCGTTCGGCGCGCTGGCCGAGGTGTCGCCGTCGCACGCCGTGGCGCCGTGGGCGCCTGGCCGTCGGCGCCTGCTGGCGGTGCTGTTGCTGGCCGCCGGCTCCGCCGCGCTGGTGCGCA
>DATANT010000430.1:0-3819 GCA_036266115.1 Gemmatimonadaceae bacterium
GTGCGGGCGGGGCGGGGGGCCGGCATGTACTGCGCGCCGGGTCGCTGCGCGTGTGATTATCAGCGGCCGGAGAGCGGGTGCGCGGCGTGAGGGCGTTGGGGGACCGCGCGGGTGCTCGTCATCCCGCGGGAGCGAGCCCCCAATTGTCATCCCGCAGGAGTGCGCGGCCCGCAGGGCCGCCCACGAGTGTCGGGATCGCCTTCCCGTCCCGTGATGCGCGTCCGCCGTGCCTGCCTCCCGCCGCCGTTGACGGCGGACAGCGGTCGAACCGCCGCGAGGGAGAGCGATCCCGACCCTCGCTCGCTGCGCTCGCTCCTGCGGGATGACAAGATAGACTGGCCTCCCCTTCGGCCGCGCTCCTGCGGGATGACAGCTTGGGCGGGCTCCTCCGACTGTCTGCTCCTGCGGGATGACACCATGGGCCGGCCCCCCATCTGGCCGCGCCCCGGCTCGATGACGAGCAGGCCCGCCCCTACCCCACCGAGAACCGATACACCGTCCGCGACGCGTACTCCGCGCCCGGGCGCAGGATGGTGGACGGGAAGCCGGGCTGGTTGGGCGAGTCGGGAAAGTGCTGCGTCTCGAGCGCCAGCCCGGAGCGCCGCGCGTACGGGCGGCCCTCCTTGCCGGGCACGCCGGTGAGGAAGTTGCCGCTGTAGAACTGGATCCCCGGCTCGGTGGTGAGCACCTCCAGCACCCGGCCGCTCGTGGGCTCGCGCAGCCGCGCGGCCAGCCGCGCACCGCTGCCCGCCGACTCCCCGAGGACGAGGTTGTGGTCGTAGCCGCCGGCGCGGCGCAGCTGCTCGTCGTCCTCGTCGATGCGCGCGCCGATGCGCCGGGGCGTCGTGAAGTCGAACGGCGTGCCGGCCACCGGGCGGATCTCGCCGGTGGGGATCAGCGTCCCGTCCACCGGCGTGAAGTGCGTCGCGTGCAGCTGCAGCTCGTGGTCCAGCACGTCGCCCGCGCCGTGGCCGGCCAGGTTGAAGTACGTGTGCTGCGTCAGGTTCACCGGCGTGGCCTCGTCGGTGGTGGCGTGGTAGTCCACCTCCATCTCGTGGTCCACGAGCGTGTACGTCACGCGCACCCGCAGCGTGCCCGGATAGCCCTCGGTGCCCGCCGGGCTCACGTGCGTGAGCACCACGCCCACGCCGCGCGCGTCCTGGAACGGCTCCGCGTTCCACATCACCGTGTGGAAGCCCCCCGGGCCTCCGTGCAGGTGATTGGGCCCGTCGTTGGTGGCCAGGGTGTACGCGCGGCCGTCCAGCGTGAACTGCCCGCGCGCAATCCGGTTGGCGTAGCGGCCGATGAGCGCGCCGTGAAAGCCGGTGTCCGCGAGGTAGCCGTCGAGCGTGTCGTAGCCCAGCGCCACGTCCGCCAGCACGCCGTCGCGGTCCGGCACGCGCACCGCCTGGATCACGCCGCCGCGGGTGAGCACGCGCACCTCCATGCCGCGGCCGTCGTGCAGCGTGATGCGCTCCACCGGCCGGCCGTCGGGCATCGGCGCGAACGGCTCGCGGCGCACGCCGGCCGCGGGCACCCGATCGGGCGTCCGTTCGCTGTCGCCGGCGGCGCCGGCGGAGAAGGATGCACTCATGAGCCGCGGGTGGAGTGTGGGGCGCGCCTGGTTCGGAATATCGGGTGGTGTGGGGACGGCGTGGTAGTGGAGTTCGACCGCCCGGGCGCGGGTGCCGCCCACTCCTCGACCCTTGCGAGAGCTCCCGATGTGGCCGCATGATCTCGGCGCGGAACGCTGCTGTCCCTTCCTCCCCCAGCCACGCCGCCACATGCGATCCCTCTCCAGCCGGCTAGCCGCGCTCCTGCTCGTCGCGCTCACGCTCGCCTGTGGCGCCCACTCCGCCGGTGCTCCCCGGGCGGACCGGAACGTGATCACCCAGCAGCAGATGCTGGAGGGTCGCTTCGCCAACCTGTACGACGCGGTGAAGTCGCTCCGTCCCAACTGGCTGCAACCTCGAGGGGCGGACGGCATGCATGTGCTGTCCGAGGTGTGGGTGTACTTCGACGAGGCCCGCCTTGGCGGCGTGGAGACGCTCCGTCAGTTGGAGCCGACGGCCGTCGCGTCGGCGCGCTTCGTGGATGGCGCGTCGGCACAGGGGCGGTGGGGGATGGACCACAACGCGGGTGCGATCGCGGTCACGAGCTTGAACAGGCGCCCGGGCGCCGGGGCGCAGTCGCCCTGACCCGGCCCATCCTCGGCCCGGCGCCTCCCGCCTCACCCTGCTCGCCTCCACCACGGCGCGCATCTTGACGTGACTCCATCCCGTGGCCCGCGCGCCCGTGCCCTCCGCACTCTCGCGCGCCCGCCACGTTGCCGCCTCGCCGCCCCACCGGCCAGATGCGCCCGCTCCTCTCCCGCTCCGTCCTACCAGCGGCCGTAGCGCTCACCCTCGCCGCCTGCGGCGCCGTGGCCCGCCTTCCCGTGTCCGCCGGCACCGGCCCCTCACCGGATCTGCCATCCCCGAGCGGCGGCCTGTTCCCCACGCTCTGGCTCGCGCCGGCGACAGGTTGGCCCGCCGATCGCACGCCGATCGCCGCCGAAGGCACCACCGTCACCGCCTTCGCCCGCGAGCTCGATCACCCGCGCTGGCTGTACGTGCTGCCCAACGGGGACGTGCTCGTGGCCGAGACCAGCGTGCCGCCCCGGCCGAAGTACGGAAAGGGGGTCAAGGGCTGGTTCGTGCAGCACTTCATGAAGCAGACCCGCGCCTCCGCGCCCAGCGCGAACCGCATCACACTCCTGCGCGATGGCGATGGGGATGGCGTCGCGGAGGCGCGGTCGGTGTTGCTGGACGCGTCGAACGGTCTCCGCTCGCCGTTCGGCATGGCGCTGGTGGACAGCGTGCTGTACGTGGCGAACACCGACGCGGTGCTGCGCTTTCCCTACGTGCCGGGCCAGATGCGCATCACCGCGCCCGCGCGGACGATCATGGAGCTGCCGGCCGGAGCGTACAACCAGCACTGGACGCGGAACCTGCTCGCCAGCCGGGATGGCTCGCGGCTCTACGTGGCCGTCGGCTCCTCGAGCAACGTGGGGGAGCACGGCATGCAGGAGGAGACGGGGCGCGCGGCGATCTGGGAGCTGAACCTCCGCACCGGCGCGCGACGCGTCTTCGCCTCGGGGCTCCGCAACCCGGTGGGGATGGCGTGGGAGCCCGAGCGCGGCGCGCTCTGGGTGGCGGTGAACGAGCGCGACGAGCTCGGGAGCGACCTGGTGCCGGACTACATGACGGCGGTGCGCGAGGGCGGCTTCTATGGGTGGCCGTACAGCTACTTCGGCCAGCACGTGGACGACCGCGTGGAGCCGCGGCGCCCGGATCTGGTGGCGACGGCCATCGTGCCCGACTACGCGCTGGGCCCGCACACCGCGTCGCTGGGGCTGGCCGCGTCGCGTGGTGGCGCGGCGCTGCCCGATCGCTTCGCTCGCGGGATGTTCGTGGCGCAGCACGGGTCGTGGAACCGCAAGCCGGCGAGCGGCTTCAAGGTGATCTTCGTGCCGTTCAGCGGTGGGGTGCCTCACGGCGAGCCGGTGGACGTGTTGACCGGCTTCCGCGACGAGAACGAGAACGCGATGGGGCGGCCGGTGGGGGTCGTGATCGACGCGAAGGGGGCGTTGCTGGTGAGCGACGACATCGGCGGTGCGATGTGGCGAGTGTCGGGCGCGCCGGCGAGCACGCCGTAGGGAGGTGCGCCCACTACCGGCTACGGCGGCTCACGCTCTACGATTTCGCGCTGCAACGCGCGCTGGAGTGAAACTCAACCCGACGCTTCCGACGCCGCCCACCCAGCCGCACGCCCGCTCCC